>NZ_NWMV01000043.1 GCF_002837145.1 Macromonas nakdongensis
CCAGGGCCAGCAGCACCGCGAGGGCGGCGGTTTCAGGCGCCAACGGCATGGTCGCGGTCCGCAGCAAGGGGGTGGGCAAACAGCGCGCTCGGGCGGTCCCAGGCGTCGTCGCGCACGCAATCGGCCAGGGCTTCGCGGTCGGCCCAGCCTTGTTGTTCCAGCATGGGCTGCGCGTAATAGGCGGGCACGGGACCCAGACACAGCAAGGCGATGGGTTCGGCCCCGGGGGGCAGGCCGAGCAAAGCCGCCACCTCGGCCGGCTCGAACAGCGACACCCAGCCCATGCCCAGCCCCTCAGCCCGCGCGGCCAGCCACAGGTTCTGGATGGCGCAGGCAGCCGAAGCCAGGTCCATGAAGGGCATGGTGCGGCGGCCAAAGACGTGCCGCTCGCGCCCATCGCTCAGCACGACGGCCAGCAACTCGGCGGCTTCGCGCAGGCCCTCGACCTTCAGCCGCATGAACTCGTCTTGGCGCTGGCCCAGGGCGGCGGCGGTGCGCTGGCGCTCGGCCTCCACCGCGGCGTGCAGGCGCTCGCGCAGGTCGGGGCGGGTGATGCGCACGAAGCGCCACGGCTGCATGAAACCCACGCTGGGCGCATGGTGCGCGGCCTCCAGCAGGCGGCGCAGCACCTCCGGCGCCACCTGGCCGCCGGAAAAATGGCGCATGTCGCGGCGCTCGTGGATGGCCCGGTACACCGCCGCCATCTGCACCGCGTCGAACGGCTCGGCGGGCACGGCCGCCGCCGGCAGGTCCACAGGCTGGGTCGGCACGGCCACCTCAGTCCTCGATGCCGCGCTGGGCCGGAATGCCGGCCTTGAAGGCGTGCTTGACCAGGGTCATTTCGGTCACCGTGTCGGCCAACTCGATGAGCTCGGGCGGGCAACGGCGCCCGGTGACGACCACGTGGACGTCTTTCGGGCGCTGGCGCAGGGTCTGCAGCACCTCGTCCAACGGCAACCAGCCGTAGATCAGCGGGTAGGTGAGTTCGTCGAGCACGACCATGAAATGGTCGCCGGCCAGGATGGTGTCGCGCGCCCGCGCCCAGCCGTCGCGCGCCAGTTGCGCGGAGTGGTCCAGGTCCTTGCTTTTCCAGCTGAAACCGTCGCCCAGGCCTTCGACCGGCAGGCCGAGCTGCTCGAACATGCGGTGCTCGCCGAAGCGGGCCGTGGGCACTTTCATGAACTGGTAAACCTTGACCCGCTTGCCGTGCACGTGCGTGCGGCCGAAGGCGCGCAGGGCCAGACCAAAGGCGGCGGTGCTCTTGCCTTTGCCGTCGCCGGTGTGGACGATGAGCAGGCCGCGGCGTTCGCCCTCGGGTTTTTCGTAGCGTTTTTCGGTGGGTGGGGTTTCGAGTTGCATGGGCGGTTCGCTTTCTGTCATTGCGGCAAGGCCACCCACTGCCCGTCGAGCGGGCGGATGGCCAGGCGCTGGTCAAACACGGCTTCGATGGCACGGTGGGTGGCCGCGTCCGCGGCCGGGCCGTGGTGCCGCACCCGGCCCTGGGCCACCACCACCACGTCGTCGGCGTGCAAGGCCATGGCCACTTCGTGCAACACGCTGACCACGGTGCCACCACCGGCGACGGTGCGACGCATCAGCTGCAACCAATCGGCCTGGTGGGGCGGGTCGAGGTTGGCCAGGGGCTCGTCCATCAGCAAGGTGGAAGCCTGCACCGCCAGGGCGCGCGCCAGCAGCACGCGCTGGCGTTCGCCGCCGGACAAGGCGCCCAGCGGCCGGTCGCGCCAGGCCCAGGCGTGGGTGGCTTGGAGCGCGGTCTGCACCGCGGCGTGGTCGGCCGCACTCGGTGGGGCCAGCCAGCCCCGGTGCGGCAAGCGGCCCAGCAGGGCCACGTCCCACACGCTCAGGTCGTCGCTGGTGGCTTCGTTCTGGCCCAGCCAGGCCAGCTGGCGCGCGCGCTGGCGTGCGGGCAGGTGGGCCAGGTCGTGGCCGTGCAGGCGCACCTGCCCGGCCTGCAACGGCAGCAAACCGGCCATGGCCTTGAGCAAGGTCGATTTGCCGGCGCCGTTGGGCCCGACGATGGCGGTCCAACGCCCGGCCGGCAGGCACAGGTCGATGCCCTGCAGCACGGCGCGCCCGCCCAGGTGGGCCTGGACGGCCTGCAATTCGAAAGCGGCGCGGGCGGTGCTCATGCGCCCCGCCCCAGCCGGCTCTGACCCCGGTACATCAACCACAGCAGGTAACTGCCGCCCAGGACCGCGGTCAACACCCCCACCGGCAGTTCCTGCGGCGCCAGCACGGCGCGGGCCAGCACGTCGGCCCCCAGCAGCAAAGCCCCACCGGCCAGCGCCGACAGCGGCAGCAGCCGTGCGTGGGTGGTGTTCACCAGGGAACGCACCAGGTGCGGCGCCGCCAGACCGACGAAGGCGATCAGCCCGGTCTGCGCCACCGCCGTGCCCGTGGCCAGCGCCAGCACGCCGATCAGCGCCGCCCGCATCGGGGCCAGTCGCAGCCCCAGGCTGAGCGCGGTGGTTTCGCCCAAGGTCAGGCCGTCGAGCACGCGGCTCAGGCCCACCGCCACCGCCACGCACAGCAGCGCCACCACGGCCATCACGCCGGTGGCGTTCCAGCCGACGAAACCGGTGGAACCCAGCGTGAAAGCCTGCATGGCCTGCAAGGTGTCGGGGTTCATCAGCGTGACCAGCGAGGTGCAGGCCCCCAGCACCACCCCGACGATGACGCCGGCCAGCAGCAGGCGCAGCGTCTGCTGCACGCCAGCGGCCAGCACGAGGGTCAGCAACACCGCCAGCACGGCACCGGCGAAGGCCGCGCCGGTCAGGCCCAGGCGGAACACCCAGGCCGACGCGAACGGGCTGCCGCCCAGCACGGTGAGCAGCAGGGCGACGCCCAGGGACGCGCCCGAGGCGCTGCCCAACAAAAACGGATCGGCCAGGGGGTTGCGGAACACCCCTTGCGCCACGGCCCCGGCCAGGCCCAGCAAGGCCCCGGCCAGCCAGGCGCCCAGGCTGCGCGGCAGACGGATGTCCCAGACGATCTGCCAGGCCACGTCGTCTTGGCCCAGACGCCACAAGGCGTCCAGTCCGGTGCTGCCGACACTGGCGCCCAGGGCCAGCAAGGCCAGTGAGGCCAGCAACAAGGCCCCGGTCAAACCGGTCAGCCGGCACACGGTCGGTGGCGCGGTGACCGCTTCCTGCAGCCGCAGCGTCATCGGCGTGCCCCCGCCGTGGCCACGGGCCCGGCCCCCCGACCGGTCGGACCGCTCGACGGCGCCGGCGCCACACGGGCCAAACAATCGGCCATCACCCGGGCGGCCTCGGCCATGCGCGGGCCCGGGCGCACCAGCAGGTCGGACTGCGACACCGGGAACACGCACAGGCGCTGCTCGCGCACCGCCCGGATGGCGCGCCAACCGGGGCGGTCGGTCATGCCGGCGAAGTTGCGGTCGCCCACCATGATCACGTCGGGGTTGGCCCGCACCACGAACTCGGGGTTGAGCTTGGGAAACGGCCCCAGCTCCGGCCCGACGACGTTGCGCACCCCCAGCCGGGTCAGCGTTTCGCCGATGAAGGAGGACGCACCGGCCCCATAGGGCGCGCGGTTGACTTCGAAATACACCCGCACGCCCTTGACGTGCGCTGGCAGGGATTGGGCCGCGGCCGACACCGCCGCGTCGATGTGGCGCCAGACGCGGGTGCTGTCCTCGGGCCGCAGCCCCAGCACCTGCGCCACCTTGCCCAATACGCGCTGCACGTCGGCGTGGCTCTTGGGCTCCAGCGCCACCACTTTCACGCCCAACGCCTCCAACCGGTCGCCGGCACGGCTGGAGGTGGCCATCAAGACCACATCGGGCCGCAAGGCCACAATCGCCTCGATGTTCGGGTCCAGCCCGCCCCCCACCTTGGGCAAGCGCTGCACCCCGGCCGGCCAGCCCGAATAGCGGTCCACCCCGACCAAGCGGTCGCAATGACCCAGTTCGCACACGGTTTCGGTGAGCGAAGGCAACAGGCTCACCACCCGCTGCGGCGGCGCCGACCAGCGCACCGTCACACCCCGGTCGTCGGTCACGCCGACCGGCTGCGCCCCGGCCGCGCCCCAGGCCCACAGCCACGCCAACACCAGCCACATCCGCTTCATGTCGGCCCTTTCAAACACAGCGGCAAGCCCGCGGCCATCAGCGTCACCCGCTCGCACACCGCGGCGGCACGCTGGTTCAAGCGGCCCAGCGCGTCCACGAAAGCGCGCACCTCCCGCCCCAGGGGAATCACCCCCAGGCCGATTTCGTTGCTCACCAGCACCACCGGTCCCGGAGCCTGCGCCACGGCGTCCAGCAAGGCCTGCACCCGCTCGGCCACGGCCGCCGGCGCCAGGCCCTCGCCGTGGGCCGGCATCAGCAGCCGCGTGAGCCACAGGGTCAGGCAATCGACCACCAACAGCAGGTCGGTGCGGCTTTCGCGCGCGATCGCGCCGGCCAGGTCGTCGGGCTCCTCCAGCGTCTGCAAGCCCGGCACGCGTTCGGCGCGCTCGCGCTGGTGGCGGGCGATGCGCTCGCGCATCTCGCCGTCCCACGGTTCGGCCGTGGCCAGCAACAGCGCCCGGTGCCCGGCCTCCTGCGCCAGCCAGGCACGGGCCAGGCGCTCGGCCCGCACCGACTTGCCACTTTTCTGCCCGCCCACGATCAGCTCCGAGCGGGCCAGGCGCAAGGCTTCAACCATGGCGCACCATCCAGTCGGCCACGAGGCGGTGCAGCTGCTCCACCCCATCGGTCAGCGCGGCCGGGCCGGGCTGCAGGATGTCGGCGGACTTGATCTCGAACAACTGCCCGTCGCGCACCGCCGGCACCTCGGCCCAGCCGGGCCGCGCCGCCACCTTCTCGGGGCGGAACTTCTTGCCGCACCACGAGCCGATCACGATGTCGGGCGCGCGCCGCACGATCTCGGCACCGTCGGCGATGATGCGGTCCCGGCCCATGGGCATGGCCGCCAGTTCGGGAAACACGTCATCCCCCCCGGCCACGCCCAGCAGTTCCGACACCCAGCGGATGCCGCTGATGTGCGGCTCGTCCCATTCCTCGAAAAACACGCGCGGTCGGCGCCGGCCTTCGGCCTGCCAAGACGCCACCTCGGCGCGCATGGCATCCAGCCGCTGGCGCCGCTCGGCTAACCAGGCTTCGGCCCGATCGGTGCAGCCCACCAGGGCCGCCACCTGCCAGAGCATGGCGAAAATCTCGTCCACGCTGCGCTGGTTGAACATGGTCACCGGCACCCCGGCGCGGATCAAGGCGGCGGCAATGTCGGCCTGCAGGTCGGAAAAGCCAAACACATGGTCAGGCCGCAGCGCCAGGATCTTGTCGATCTTGGCGCTCAGGAAGGCGCTGACCTTGGGCTTCTCCTCGCGCGCGCGGCGTGGCCGCACGGTGTAGCCCGAAATACCGACGATGCGGTGCTCCTGCCCAAGCAGGTAGAGCCATTCGGTGGTTTCTTCGGTGAGGCAGACGATGCGCTGCGGGCCGTGCGCAGAGGTCATGCTCATGCCCCGGTGGTGCCGGAGTCCGGCACAAACAGACTGGCTGCGGCTTCAGGCGCCGACGCAAACCAGGCGTGGAAATAACTGGCCCGCACCGCGCCCTGGCGGTAGACGGCTTCCCCAGCGTCGGGCGCGGGGGCGGTGTCGGGCCGCGCGGTGCGGGCCGACACCGGCGCCGGGCTGTGTGCCAGCGAATAGTGGAAGGTGTGGCCGCGCAAGGTGCCGCTGGGCAGGGCCAGCTGCTGCGGCCCCAAAGCGGCCAGGCGCTTTTGCATCACGGTGCGGCCGGGCAGCAGGCCCCACATCGGGAACACGGCGCCGTCGGCCGTTTCCAGCTCGTCGAACAAGGCCATCATGCCACCGCATTCGGCCCACAGCGGTCGTCCGGCCTCGGCGTGCGCCCGCAAGCTCGCACGCGTGCGGTCGTTGCCGGCCAGGGTGGCGGCGTGCAGCTCCGGGTAGCCCCCCGGCAGCCAGATCGCGTCGCAAGCCGGCACGGCCTCGTTGGCCAAGGGCGAAAAGAACACCAGTTCGGCCCCCAGGGCGCGCAGGGTGTCGAGGTTGGCCTCGTAAATGAAGCAGAACGCCCGGTCGCGGGCCACGGCCACGGTGTGGCCGGCCAGGGTGCGGGCGGCGCCACCGACCACCGGCGGCGGCGACAGTTCCACCCCCCAGCGCTGGCGCCATTCGGCCAGGTCCAGTTGCCCCAGGGGCGTGGCCGCCAAGGCATCGGCGGCCGCGTCCAGGCGCTGCATGGCGTCGTCCAGCTCGGTCGCCACCGTCAGGCCCAAGTGGCGTTCGGGCAACACCAGGGCCGGGTTGCGCAGCAGGGCGCCCAACCAGTGCGCCGGGTCCGACACGCCCTGTGCCAGCATGTCCGCGTGGCGCGGGCTGGCCACCCGGTTGGCCAGCACCCCCGCCCAGGGCAGACCCGGGCGGTAATGCTGCAGGCCAAAGGCCAGGGCGCCGAACGTACCGGCCATGGCCGAAGCGTCGATCACCGCCAGCACCGGCAGCCCGAAACGCTGGGCCAGGTCGGCCGCACTCGGCTCGCCATCGAACAAGCCCATCACCCCCTCCACCAGGATCAGGTCGGCCTCCTGGGCCGCGGCGTGCAGGCGGGCGCGCACATCGGCCTCGCCCGTCATCCACAGGTCGATCTGGTGCACCGGCGCCCCGCTGGCCAGCGTGTGCCAATACGGGTCCAGAAAATCCGGCCCGCACTTGAAGACCCGCACCCGCCGTCCCTGGCGGGTGTGCAGGCGCGCCAGCGCGGCGGTGACGGTGGTTTTACCCTGGCCGGAGGCCGGGGCGGCGATGAGGAGGATGGGCGTGCTGGACATGAGGAACTTACCGGCCCGTCCACGTCAGACCGACAAAGGCCGTGCGACCCGCTGTGGCGTAACCGCGGGCGGTTTCATAATATTTGTCGCCCACATTGTCCATGCGCAGCAACAAGCTCCAATTGGGGGTCAGGGCCTTGGTGGCCGACAGGTTGAGCACGCCATAACCCGGCAGCAGCGGACGGGCGTCGGTGACCCGGTCGTAGCGGTCGCCCGACAACAACAGGTCGGCCTTCAGGCCCCAGGTCTGCCATCCGGTTTCTGCGCCGAGCTTCAACAGGCGCTGCGCCCGCCGCGCCAGGCGTTTCCCGGTGGCGACATCCACCGGGTCCTGCACATCCAGCGAAGCGGTCCAGACCACACCCGCCATGTGGGTGGCACCCGACAAGGTCACCCCCTGCAATTTGGCACGCGCCGTGTTGGCGTAACAACCAAAACTGCTGGCACAGGCCCCGGCGCCCGAGAAGGTGATCAGGTTGCTGACCCGGTTTTGGTAGGCCACGACCGCAAATTCATGGCCTTGCTGGCTGTATTTCAGGCCAATTTCGCGGTTGCGGGCTTTTTCCGGCTCCAGCCCGGCAAAACCGTACTCGCTGAAACGCTGGTACAGCGTGGGCGCCCGGAAGGCGGTGCCGACCGAAGCCGTCAGACGCCACGACGGCGCAAAGGCCCAGCCGTAAGCCAGCGCCCCGGTGGTGTACTGGCCAAACTCGCTGTCGTCGTCCAGCCGGGCGTTCACCTGCCAGCTGTGCGCCCCCGACTTGGCACCGTACCCGAGCGCCAGCGCGTCCTGGGTGCGGCTGGTGTCCCGGGGCTGGGTACCGGCGTTGCTCAACCGGTCCTGCCGGCTCTCGAGCGCCGCCGTCCAGACCGCCTCGCGCCAGTTCCAGCGGTTGTGCAACAACACCGTGTCCACCTGCGTTTGGGTGTTGTAACTGGGCACGGCCCCTGGCGCAGGCAAGGTCGCGTAGCGGTCGTCGGCCCGCGTCACCATCACACGGGTGGACCACACATCCGACCATTTCGCCTGCCAGCTCAAACCCAGGGCCGAAAGCCGCTGCAGTGCGCGGTTGTCCTTGGCGTAATTCGCGCTGCTCTTGCTGGTGGTGCTGTCGTAGCCGGCGTCCGCGTCCGAATACACCCAGGTCGCGTCCAAACGGTGGCCAGGCGCCAGGTCTTTGCCCAGACGCAGGGAGGCGGTGTTGCGCTCGTAGCCATCCCGGTCCGGGTAGGCGGCCGGTTGGATGTTGTAACCCTCGCTGGTTTCGCGCCCCAGGGCCAAGGCATAACGCCAACCGGCTTCGGCGCCCCGCACACCTGCGGTCAACGTGCGGGTGCCTTGCGAACCGACGCCCACACCCACGCTGGGTGTGAAGCCATCCTGCCCACCTTTGGTGAAGACCTGCACCACCCCCGCCACCGCATCGGAACCGTAGACCGCGGCCGCAGGGCCCCGCAGGATTTCGATGCGCTCGATCTGCCCCACGGGAATGGCCTGGCAGGTCGCGCCACCACTGCCGGACTGGGTGTCGATGCGGATGCCGTCGATCATCACCACCGTGTGGTTGGTGTTGCCGCCACGCAGGTACAGGTTGGTGGTACCCAAAGGCCCGCCATTGCGGGTCATTTCCACACCGGGCAGGTGCACCAGCACGTCGGCCAGAGAGACAGCGCCGCTGCGGGCCAGCGTCTCGGCATCGACCACGCTCACATCGGCCAGCACATCGGCCGAGGCCAACGCCGTGCGCGTGGCCGTGACGACCACCGCCTCCAACTCACCCGCCTGAGCCCAGGCAAGACTTCCCGCGGAAGAGCACACAAACACAGCCAATGCAACCGGCGCAATGCGGGTCACAGCACAAAGGGATTTCATGATGATTCACAAACAAACTGCCCTCACCGCCTTCCCCGACGGTGCATGGGCGTCACGGCAGCGCATCCTGCAGACGCACCACCACCTCGTTGGCCGGTATCCGGGCTGGTGGATTCAACCTGCGTCGCCTTCCCAGGCGTCCATCGAAGGACACCCAGTGGCATGGAAACGCAAGCGGGGCCGGGGCTGACGCCCAAGCCCGTCCACTTACCGTTGCGGGGGCAGCGCTGGTTAGAAGCCGGCCTGTGCAGGCGACTTCCCCCAGCTTCCCGTTGAACTGCGGCGCGAGAACCACGCCACGAGCACCAACGTTGCGCATTGTAACGACGCCCGCGGACGGCGCGCCTACAATGTCAGGCAAATGGCTGCCCAGACCTACATCGACCAGATCGCCGAGCGTGTCGACCGCCTGCTCGTGCGGCACGAGGAACTGCAACGCGCGCACACCCTGCTGCTGCAGCAAATGCAGGACCTGACCCAGGAGCGCGACCAATGGCGCACCAAATGCCACCTGGTCAAGCAACGGCTGGACAGCCTGATCGAACGGCTCCCCCAGATGCCCGGAGGTGAAGACGCATGAACAAACCCGGCATCAAACAAGTCGAAGTGCAGATCATGAGCCAGTCCTACATGCTGGCCTGTCCGCTGGACGGTGAAGACGCCCTGCGCGCATCGGTGGCCAAGGTGGACGCCGCCATGTGCCGCATCCGCGACGCCGGCAAGGTCAAGGCACGCGACCGCATCGCCGTGCTGGCGGCGCTGAACATCGCCTTCGAACTCACCCAGAAAGACGGCAGCTCGCCATTCCCCAATTCCGGCTTCGCCAACACCGAATCCGGCGAGCCGGCCGACACCGGCGCCTCCCAGGCCACCGAGCAGCCGCTGCAGCGCTTGCTGAACAAGCTCGACACCGCCCTGGCCCAGGACGACCGCCTGCTCTGAACACCGAACGGCCGCGCCCACGGCCGGCCCGGTCGTACTACAATGGCAACGTCTGCCGCTGTGGCCGGGCTTTATATTTCCTTGAACCAATGCTCTCTGAGCCCGGGCTTGGTACATTGCGCAGTGGGTGTGAGCGTCTCGCGTCAGACGAACCCGAAGCTGCGTTGCCCTCGCCCACCTGAACCCCCCCGTTCAGGATGCCGGTCCGGTTCTGCGGCAGACACCCTCTCTTCCCCCTCCCCCCATGCTTGAACCCCTGCTGATCGCGGAATTGGCCGCCCTTGGACTGTTCTCCGGTTTCCTGGCCGGCCTGCTCGGCATCGGCGGCGGCATGGTGATGGTGCCCTTCATCACCCTCATCCTGTCGGGCCGCGGCGTGGCCCCCGACCTGGCCGTGAAGATGGCGATCGCCACCTCCATGGCCACGATCATCTTCACCTCGCTCTCGAGCGTGCGCGCCCACCACAAGCGCGGCGCCGTGCGCTGGGACATCGTGGTGCGCCTGGCCCCCGGCATCGTGCTGGGTGCGGCCCTGGCCAGCCTGGGTGCGTTCTCGCTGCTCAAGGGCCAGGCCCTGGCCCTGGTGTTTGCCGCCTTCGTCGCCTTTTCGGGCACGCAGATGCTGCTGGACAAGAAGCCCACCCCGGGCCGCACCATGCCCGGCACCGTGGGCCAACTGGGTGCGGGCGGCGCCATCGGCTTCCTGTCGGGCCTGGTCGGGGCCGGCGGCGGCTTTGTCAGCGTGCCTTTCATGACCTGGTGCAACGTCGCGATCCACAACGCCGTGGCCACCAGCGCCGCCCTGGGTTTTCCCATTGCGCTGTCCAACGTGGTCGGCTACGTGCTGGCCGGCCAGGGCCTGGAGGGTCGGCCCACCGGTTCGCTCGGCTACGTCTTCCTGCCGGCCCTGGCGGTGATCGCCTCGGCCAGCGTGCTGATGGCCCCGCTGGGCGCCAAGGCCGCACACGCCCTGCCGGTCAAACAACTCAAACGCGTGTTCGCCGGCATCCTGTACGCCCTGGCCGCGGTGATGCTGCACAAAGGCCTCACGGCCTGAGCACCGCCAGCCCCTGACCAGGCGCAGGCTGGCCAAAGGCGTCTCCTTCAGACCGACTCAGGCCGCGTGCAAGGGCCGGCTGGCCAGCACCACACCGTCTTCGTCGGCGTACAGCCAGTCGCCCGGGCGCACCCACACCCCCTGGATCTGCACCGCCACATCGCGCTGCCCTTCCTGGCGCTTCTCGGTCGGCCAGGGCATGGCGGCCAGGGCCCGGATGCCCACGTCGCAAGCGGCCAGCTCGCCCACATCGCGCACGCAGCCATCGACCAGCACCCCGGCCCAGCCGTTGCGCGCGGCGGCCGCGCCCAGGTTGCCCCCGACCAGGGCACGGCGCAAGGACGCCCCGCCATCGACCACCAGCACCCTCCCCTCACCGGGCGAATCGACCGCGGCCTTGACCCAGGTGTTGTCCTCGAAGCACTTGACGGTGCTGACCGGTCCGGCGAACCGGCGCCGCCCGCCGAAATCGCGGAACACGGGAGGCAGGACGCGGAAGTCGCCATCGGTGTCGAGTTTGTGCGCGTCACACAGGTCGCAGGTGGCAAAAGACAGGGTCGCAGGGTGCATGGTGGAAACTCGCAAAGCAGGTGAAAAAGGCGGAAGCGGCATCATATCGGCCAGGCATTGCACCACGCTTGCAGGCCCCGGCCCCCGGTGCGCGCCCTCTGGGCGGCACAGATTAGGGAAAAACCCAGCCGGACACAAAAAAACGCCTGCCCGCCCTTTGAAACCCCTGGCTTGTCGTATAGGATGACACGGTCCATGAGAGCGCGAGGCGCTCCATTGGCGTGCACTCAACCAACAAAAGGATTCGACCCATGGCCACTGCGAAAAAAGCCCCCGCTACCAAAGCCGCTCCCGCTGCCGCCAAGCGCAGCCCCAACGCCGCCTTCATGAAGCCGATGACGCCCAGCGCGACCCTGGCCGCCATCGTCGGCGCCAAGCCGCTGCCGCGCACCGAGGTGACCAAGAAAGTGTGGGAATACATCAAGAAGCACAAGCTGCAGGACGCCGCCAACAAGCGCATGATCAACGCCGACGCCAAGCTCAAGGAAATTTTCCAGAAGCCCCAGGTGTCGATGTTCGAAATGACCAAGCTGATCAGCGGCCACCTGTCCTGATCGACCGGCTGCACGCCCCCACAAAAAAACCCCGCCGCAGCGGGGTTTTTTTGTGGCCTGCCACACCCTGTGCAGGGCGTGGCAGCGCGGTGCGGTATCAGCGCACGATGGCCAGTTGCGCGCGGTTGCCGGCGCGGAAGGTGTACAGCGTCAGGGCGCCGTTCTTGATGTCGCCTTTTTCGTCGAAAGCGATCTGACCGGTCACGCCCTTGTGGTTGGCTTCCTTGAGCTTGGGCAGGTAGACGGCCGGATCGGACGAACCGGCGGCCTTCATGGCTTCAACCATCACCATCACGGCGTCGTACACGTAGGGCGCGTACAGCTTCACGTCCTCGTTGAACTTGGCCTTGTAGTCCTGACCGAACTTCTCGGCGGCGGCCTTGAATTCGCCGTCGATACCGCCGGCTTCGGCGCAGTACACCACGTCATCGCCCAGGGCGTCGGCGGCCAGCTTGGGCAGTTCGTTGGTGCAGATGCCGTCGCCACCCATGAACTTGGCCTTGATGCCCAGTTGCTTCATCTGGCGCAGCATCGGACCGCCCACGGCGTCCATGCCGCCGAAGAAGATCACGTCGGGCTTCTTGGCCTTGATGCTGGTCAGGATGGCGTTGAAGTCGGTGGCCTTGTCGTTGGTGAACTCGCGACCCACGACTTCGGCACCGGCGGCCTTGGCGCCTTTTTCGAACTCATCGGCCACGCCCTGGCCGTAGGCGGTGCGGTCGTCGATCACGGCCACTTTCTTGGCGGCCAGGGATTCCACCGCGTACTTGCCCAGCGTACCGCCCAGGTGCACGTCGTCGGCCACCACGCGGAAGGCACCGGCATAACCCTGACGGGTGTATTTCGGGTTGGTGGAAGACGGGGAAATTTGCGGAATGCCGGCGGTGTTGTAGATCTGCGAAGCCGGGATGGTGGTGCCCGAGTTCAGGTGACCGATCACGCCGTTGACCTTGGCGTCCACCAGTTTCTGGGCGGCGGCGGTGCCCTGCTTGGGATCGGCGGCGTCGTCTTCGGCCATCAGCTCGAAAGTGACCTTCTTGTCGCCGATGGTGACGCCTGCGGCGTTCAGCTCATCGATGGCCATGCGGGCACCGTTTTCGTTGTCCTTGCCCAGGTGGGCAATGGCACCGCTGGTGGGACCGACGTGCCCGATTTTCACAACCAGACCTGCGGCAGCGGGCGCCGCTGCGGCCGGAGCCGCTTCTTCTTTTTTGCCACAGGCGGCCAGAGCCACGGCCGCCGCAACGACGGCCAGCTTGAATTTCATCTGCATACAAACCCTTGCATTCGGTTGGTGGTGGAAAGAAAACTTTTGCACGAAGGGAACTTCCTGTGCAAGTCTTTACGATACATGAAATTTCGAGGGCTGGTGGAAACCCTGAACCGGATATTTGCCGGGCCCATGGCGGTGGCGCCAGCCCTCAGGCACCGGGGTGCTGGACCTCGGCCGACAAGGCATCGGCCACGGCATCCCGCAGATCGCCGGCGGTGTCGTCAAGCAAGCTCCGGGCCACGTCCTGGGCGCATTGCTGGGCATGGAGTTGCCACCACCCCTGCACCCGCTCCGCCAACCGCACCTCCAGGCGGTGCATCACCGCCGCCAGGACGCGATCGGTGATGCGATCGACCAGCTGCTCGGTCGCGGCGTCGGCCCCGCTGGCAGCGGCTTCGGCCTCTGGATCGGTGGGCGCAGTCTGTGCAGACACCGGCACAGGGTCGGCGCGCACCACTTCGGTGAGGGTGGGCACAAAATGCGGTGGCTGGCGCCCAGGACCGGGTCTCATGCGCGCGCCCCCGGATCGGCCACGTCGTGCCGCGCCAGGGTGTAGCCCCATTGGGTGTACTGGCGCCAGCGCTGGCGGGCCTGGGCGCGTTCTTCATCGGCCGTGCCCACGATCTCCAGCACCCGCTCGTGGCGGCTGAATTCGGGCGGGATGTCGGCCAAGCCGTTGACCAACACCTGCAGGTCTGCGCGCTGCGGCACCGGACCGTCGGACAGGACGAAGGGAGAGTGGCGCTCTTCGCCCTGCCCCACCACGGCATGGGGCAAGAAGTCTTCCTGGGAAAAGGTCCACAAGGCCTGGTCGAGCGCGAACAGCTCGTCTGCGGGCACCCGCACCCAGGCGGTCTTGCCGGCCGCGGCCACCTTGCGCAACAGGCGGCACAGGTAGGGCACGCGCGCCGGCACGTTGAAATGGAAGGCCACCTCGGTCATGGGCATTCAGCGCTTGGCCGTGCGGGGTTCGGCTTTGGCCCGCTTGGGCGCACGAACGGTCTTGCTGCCACGCTCCTGGCCCGCAGGCACCAGGGCCTGGCGACCGGCTTCGTCCAGCAGGTACTGCACCAGCAAGGGCACCGGGCGACCGGTGGCGCCCTTGGCCGCGCCACCCTTCCAGGCCACACCGGCGATGTCCAGGTGTGCCCAACGGTGTTCACCCACGAATTTCTGCAAAAACTTGGCCGCCGTGACCGCGCCCGCCGGGCGCCCGCCGACGTTGCCCATGTCGGCGAAATTCGACTTGAGCCCTTCGGCGTAGTCGTCGTCCAGCGGCATGCGCCAGGTCGGGTCGAGCGCGGCCTGGCCGGCGTCGAGCAGCGCGGCGGCCAAATCCTCGTGGTTCGAGAACAGCCCCGAACGCACCGCCCCCAGGGCGATGACGCAGGCACCGGTGAGGGTGGCGATGTCAATAAGCGCACGCGGCTTGAAGCGTTCGGCGTAGGTCAGGGCGTCACACAAAATCAGCCGGCCTTCGGCGTCGGTGTTGAGCACCTCGATGGTCTGTCCGCTCATGCTGGTGACCACGTCGCCGGGTTTGACGGCGCGGCCATCGGGCATGTTTTCGCAGCTGGGGACGAGGCCAATCACGTTGATGGCCGGCTGCAGCTCGGCCAGCGCGGCGAAGGTGCCCAACACGCTGGCGGCCCCGCCCATGTCGAACTTCATCTCGTCCATCTCGGGCGCGGGCTTGATAGAAATACCGCCGGTGTCGAAGGTGATGCCCTTGCCCACCAGCACCACCGGGGCGCTCGACTTGGACGCGCCCTGGTACTTGAGCACGATGAAGCGCAAGGGCTCTTCCGAGCCCTGGGCCACGGCCAGGAAAGCGCCCATGCCGAGCTTGGCCACGTCTTTCGGCCCCAGCACCTCCACGCTCACGCGGGGCTGCTTGGCCAAGCGCCGCGCGGCCTCGGCCAACAGGCTGGGGGTGGCGTGGTTGCCCGGGCGGTTCGCCCACTCCTTGGCCAGTTCCACGCCATGGGCCACCGCCACGCCGCGGTCAAACGCACTGCGCACCGCGCCGGCATCGGCCACCGCCAGGGTGACCTTGTGCAGGCTGCACGGCTTGGCCTGGGACTTGGTGGCGGTGTAGACGTAAGCGGCATCGGCCAGGGCCTGTACCGCGGCGGCCACGGCAGCGCCGCTGGCCCCGCCGGCCAGCACCAGCAGGGTCTTGGGCTGGCCGGACTTGAGCAGCCCCCACGCCGCCTGCACGGCCTTGCGCGCCTGGGCGGGCGAACCGTCGCCGCAGCGCGCCAGCACCACGCGGCGCGGCTTGATCCCCGGCAAACGGTGCGCCGCCCGGCACTGCCCGGCACCGGCGGCCAGGTC
>NZ_NWMV01000044.1 GCF_002837145.1 Macromonas nakdongensis
GTGGCCCTGCTGGGCGACGCGGCACACCCGATGCGGCCCTACCTGGCGCAAGGTGCGGCCATGGCCCTGGAAGACGCCTGGGCGCTGGGCCGCCTGCTGGCCCAGGCGCCGGCCGGTGCCGGGCTGGACTGGCCGTCGCTGCTGCAACGCTGGGCCCAGGCTCGCTGGTCGCGCAACGCCTGGGTGCAGGCCCGGTCCCGGCGCAACGGCACCATTTTCCATGCACAGGGCCCGCTGCGCTGGGCGCGCAACCTTGCCTTGCGCCTCGGGGGCGAGCGTGTGCTCGACCTGCCCAGCTTGTACGACGGCCCGCCGTCCCTGGGCTGAATTCGGTGGGCGTGCGTCGGTGGGGCGCCGCAAGGCGGCGCGATCGGTTATGGTGGAAGACGTGACGGCGCCCTGCGAGCGCCACAGAGACGGAGACACCCATGCACCCCTGCATTGTTGCCACACACCTGGGGGCCGGCGTCCGGCCTGGGAGGCCGCGGCCATGAACCCGGTCCTCAGTGAGGCCCCGGCAGAGCCTGTGCCGAGTCCCGACGGCGCTGCGCTCAAATTGCGCCGCGTCGCCATCGACACCTACCGCGAGAACGTGGCCTACCTGCACCGCGACTGCGAGGTCTACCGCGCCGAAGGCTTCCAGGCCCTGTCCAAGGTGGAGGTCACGGCCAACGGCCGGCGCATCCTGGCCACGCTCAACGTCACGTCCGACCCGCGCATCGTGCAGTGCCACGAACTGGGCCTGTCGCAGGACGCCTTCGCCCAGATGGGCGTGGAGCCCGGCCACCCGGCCCGCATTTCCCAGGCCGAGCCGCCCGCGTCCATCGCGGCCCTGCACCGCAAGATCGACGGCGAACGCCTGGGACGCGACGACTTCCACGCCATCGTGCGCGACATCGCCGAACACCGCTACAGCAAGATCGAACTGTCGGCCTTTGTCGTGGCCACCAACCGTGGCGAGCTGGACCGCGAGGAGGTGTACTTCCTGACCGAGGCCATGATCGCCAGCGGCCGCCGGGTGGACTGGCACGAGCGTCTGGTGGTGGACAAGCACTGCATCGGCGGCATCCCGGGCAACCGCACCTCGATGCTGGTGGTGCCCATCGTCACGGCACACGGGCTGGTGTGCCCCAAAACCTCGTCGCGCGCCATCACCTCGCCGGCCGGCACCGCCGACACCATGGAGGTGCTGGCCAACGTGGAGCTGCCTTTCGACCGCCTCAGCGGCATCGTGCGCGAGCACCGCGGTTGCCTGGCCTGGGGCGGCACGGCCCACCTGTCGCCGGCCGACGATGTCCTGATCTCGGTCGAGCGACCGCTGTCGCTGGATTCGCCGGGGCAGATGGTGGCGTCCATCCTGAGCAAAAAGATCGCGGCCGGCTCCAACCACCTGGTGCTCGACATCCCCATCGGGCCGACGGCCAAGGTGCGCTCCATGCCCGACGCGCAGCGCCTGCGCCGCTTGTTCGAGTACGTGGCGCACCGCCTGGGGTTGTCGCTGGACGTGGTCATCACCGACGGGCGCCAGCCCATCGGCTGCGGCGTGGGCCCGGTGCTGGAGGCGCGCGACGTGATGCGCGTGCTGGAAAACCACCCGCTGGCGCCGCAGGACCTGCGGCAGAAGTCGCTGCGCCTGGCCGGGCGGCTGCTGGAGTGCGACCCCGACATCCGCGGGGGCGACGGTTACGCCATCGCCCGCGACATCCTGGACAGCGGCCGGGCGCTGGAGAAAATGCGTGCCATCATCGCCGCCCAGGGCGCGCGGCCTTTCGATGCGGAGCGTCCGGCGCTGGGGGCGCTGAGCTTCGAGGTCCATGCCCCGCGCGGCGGCGTGGTCACCGCCATCGACAACCTGCAGATCGCGCGCATCGCGCAAACGGCGGGGGCGCCCAAGGTGCAGGGCGCCGGGGTGGACCTGGCGCGCAAGCTGGGCGAACCGGTGGCCGAAGGCGAGGTGCTGTACCGCGTCTACGCCGCCTACCAGTCGGACCTGGAATTTGCCCGCCAGGCCTGCCAGCGCAACAGCGGCTACACCCTGGGCGAGCCCGGCGAGTTGCCGCACGTGTTCGTGGAGTTTTGACCGTGACCTGTCTGCTGCATTTCGATGACGAGGCCGCGCCCGCCCTGGCCCTGGCCCAGGCCCTGGGCCCCGAGGTGTCGGCCCAGGCGGTGGAGCGCCACCGCTTCCCCGATGGCGAGCTGAAGCTGCGCCTGCCCGTGCCCCTGCCCAAACGGGTGCTGGTGTTCCGTGGCCTGCACCAGCCCAACGAAAAACTGGTGGAGTTGCTGCTGCTGGCTCACACCGCGCGCGCCCACGGTGTGGTCCATCTGGGCCTGGTGGCGCCCTACCTGGGCTACATGCGCCAGGACATCGAGTTCCGGCCCGGCGAGGCGGTCAGCCAGCGCATCGTGGGCGCTTTCCTGGCCGGTCTGTTCGACGCTGTGGTCACGGTGGACCCGCACCTGCACCGCGTCGCCACCCTGGGCGAGGCGGTGCCGGTGGCGCGGCCGGTGGTGCTCAGCGGCGCCCCGGCCCTGGCCGACTGGATCGCCCGGCAGCGCCCCGGCGCCCTGCTGCTGGGCCCGGACGAAGAGGCTGCGCAGTGGGTGGCCCAGGCCGCCGCCCGCCACGGCCACGACAGCGCCGTTTGCCGCAAGGTGCGCCACGGCGACCGCCAGGTCGAGATCGCGCTGCCCGACGTGCCCGTGCGCGGGCGCCAGGTGGTGATTCTGGACGATGTGGCCAGCACCGGCCACACGGTGGCACGGGCCACGCGCCTGTTGCTGGCCGCGGGTGCGGCCTCGGTGGACGTGGCGGTGACGCACGCTCTGTTTGCCGGCGACGCCCTGCAGGTCATGCGCGAGGCCTGCGTCGGCCAAGTTTGGAGCACCGACTGCATCGCCCATGCCTCGAACGTGGTGGCGATGGCGCCCCTGCTGGCCGAGGCTTGTCGCGCCGCCATGGCCTGAGTGCGCCACCGGGCAGCGGGCCGCCTGCGGGCCCGGTGGGCCCCGGCTTCAGCCCGCGTGCTGGCCCGCGGGCAGCCACCAGAACACCAGCGCGCCCAGGGCCAGCAGCAGCCCGGTGCTGCCGAGTGCGGCGGCGTAAGGCTCCAGCCCCACAGTCGGTGCCAGCGATGCGATCCAGCCGGTCAGCGATTGCACCAACGCCACCCCCAGGAACATCGCCATGGTGAACACCGACAACGCCCGCCCGGCCACCTCCGGCCGGTAGGCCGAGCGCACGTTGGCGTACTGCAGCACCCCGGCGCCCGACAGCGCGCCGATCAGGACGATGGCCCCCACGTCCGCCCAGGCCCGGTGCCAGAGGGACATGCCCAGGAAGGTCAGGGCCGTGAGGCTGGCAAAGGCGACGATCCAGCGCCGCCGGGTGGCCGGACCCGGGTCGAAGCGGCCGAACACGGCCGGCATGAACAGCGACAGCACCGACATGGCCAGCGCCACGTGGCCCACCTCCATCAGGCTGAAGCCGTGGCGGTGGGCCAGCAGCGGCCCCAGCCACAGGCCGCGCAGCGTGAGGAAGGCGGCGTAGCTCACCAGCGCCAGCGCCAAGATGCCCAGGGTGTGCGGCAACAGGAACAGGGCGCCAAAGCCACGCAGGGCGCTGCCCAGGGTGTCCGGGCGCGGGTGGGCGTGCGCGACGGGCTCTTGCAGGCAGGTGTGGATGAAAACCCAGGCCAGTGCCGCCAGGCCCGCCAGCAGCCCGAAACCGGCGCGCCACGAGGTGTGTGCCACCCACCAGGCCATGGGCGTGCCGGTCAGCAGCAGGCCCAGGCCACCCAGCCCCAGCGCCAGGCCGGACACAAAGGCAAAGCGTTTGGGCGGGAAATGCCGGGCGATGTAGAGGGTGCAGGTGACGAAGGCCGGCGAACAGCCGATGCCGATGAGCGTCTGGCCCAGCACCAGGGTGCCGAAGTTGGGTGCCAGGGCCGAGACGAGCGCACCGACAATGGCCAGGGGGAATACCGCCAGCAGGGTGCGGCGCAGGCCGTAGTAGTCCAGCGCCACGCCCATGGCGAACTGGCTCAGGCCGAAGGCGAAGGCAAAGGTGCCGGCGAACAGCCCGAGCGCCTGGGTCGAGAGCTGGAACTCGGCCTGCAGCCCCCCGGCCAGGATGGCGGTGACGGTGCGAAACGCCTGACTCAGGGCAAAGCCGCCGACCAGCGCCAGCAGCGGCCACCACGCCGCCCGCGCCGACCGGGTGGGTGGCGCTGGGGCGGGGTCGGCGGTGGCCGTGTCGCGGAATCGGGGCAAGGGGCAATCCTGGTAGGGGGCGAGCCGGCGAGCTTATGCCGGGCCGGGGCGCGGCGCTGTCACCTGTGCGGGCGGGGCCGCTCGGCCGCCCTTCGATCGCGCTTCACAGCGCGGTGCGCAGGGTCCAGATTTCGGGGAACAGCACCACGTCCAGCATCTGGCGCAGGTAGCTGGTGCCGCCCGTGCCCCCGGTGCCGCGCTTGAGCCCGATGATCCGTTCCACCGTGGTCAGGTGGCGGAAGCGCCAGAGCCGGAAGGCGTCTTCCAGGTCGGCCAGCTTTTCGCCCAATTGGTACAGGTCCCAATGGCGTTCGGTGTCGCGGTAGACGCTCAGCCAGGCCTGCTCCACGGCCGCATCGGGCCGGTGCGCCTGGGTCCAGTCGCGTTCGAGGTGCTGCGCGGGCAGTGGCAGGCCGCGGCGGGCCAGCAGGCGCAGCGCCTCGTCGTAGAGCGAGGGCGCGGCGTAGGCGGCCCGCACCTGCGCCAGCAGATCGGGCCGGTGCGCATGCGGCTGCAGCATGGCCGGGTTCTTGTTGCCCAGGGCGAATTCGAGGCAGCGGTACTGGTGGCTCTGGAAGCCGCTGGACTGGGCCAGGTAGGGCCGGATGGCGCTGTACTCGGGCGGCGTCATGGTGGCCAGCACGTCCCAGGCGTGCACCAGCTGCTCCATGATCTTGCTGACGCGGGCCAGCATCTTGAAGGCGGCGGGCAACTGGTCCTGCGCGATGTGGGCGATGGCCGCGTGCAACTCGTGCAGCATCAGCTTCATCCACAGCTCGCTGGTCTGGTGCTGCACGATGAACAGCAGTTCGTCGTGTTCGGGCGACAGCGGTTTTTGCGCGTTCAGCAGGGTGTCGAGCTGCAGGTAGTCGCCGTAGCTCATGGAGCGGCTGAAGTCGAGCTGCGCGCCTTCGGCGTGGACGATGGCTTCGGTCGCGGTGGCGGCGTGGAAGGGGCAGCCGCTGTTCGGGGTGGTCATGGGGGCGGGCTCCGGTTCAGGTGACGGCGTGGGCGCGCTGGAATTCGGGCCGCTGCCATTCGCCGCTCTCCAGCACATGGCGCAGCTGTTCGACGGCGTGCCAGACGTCGGCAAAACCGAGGTACAGCGGCGTGCAGCCGAAGCGCAGGATGTCGGGCTGCTGGGCGTCGCCGGCGCGGAAGTCGCCGATCACGCCGCGTGCGATCAGCGCCTGCACGATGGCGTAGGCGCCGTGGTCGCGCGCCAGGCAGACCTGCGAGCCGCGCTGGCGGTGTGCCCGCGGTGTGGCCAGGCTCAGGCCGTGGCCGGTGCAGCGGCTTTCCACCAGTTCGATGAAGAGGTCGGTCAGGGCCAGCGATTTGCGGCGCAGCGCGGCCATGCCGCCGAAGGCCTCGGCCGCCAGCACGGTGTCCACGCCGCAGTCCAGCGCGGCCAGGCTGACGATGGGCTGGGTGCCGCACAGAAAGCGCTGGATGCCGGGGGCGGGCCGGTACCCGGGCGTGAAGGCGAAGGGCGCGGCGTGGCCCCACCAGCCGGCCAGCGGTTGCCACAGGTCGTCGCCCAGGCGGGCGGCGTGGCGCGGGTGCATCCAGGCAAAGGCCGGGGCGCCCGGGCCGCCGTTGAGGTATTTGTAGCCGCAGCCCACGGCAAAGTCGGCGTCGGCGCCGTTCAGGTCCAGCGGCACGGCGCCGGCGCTGTGGGCCAGGTCCCACACCATGACCGCGCCGGCCCCGTGCACCGCCGCGGTCACGGTGCCCATGTCGTGCATGGCGCCGGTGCGGTAGTTCACGTGGGTCAGCAGCACCAGGCCGGTGTCCGGGCCGAGGGCGGCCATCAGGCCGCCGGCGTCCACCAGGCGCAAGGTCCAGCCGCGGTCGCGGCACAGGGCTTCGGCGATGTAGAGGTCGGTCGGGAAGTTGCTGCGCTCGCTCAGCACGGTGCGGCGCTCCGGGGCCGTGCCTTCCTGCAGCCGCATGGCCAGGCCCAGCACCTTGAACAGGTTGACCGAGGTGCTGTCGGTGGCCACGGTCTGGCCTGGGCCGGCGCCGACGAGGCGGCCGATCTTGTCGCCGACGCTGCGCGGCCAGTCGAACCAGCCGGCGCTGTTCCAGCTGCGGATCAGGTCCTGGCCCCATTGGCGTTGCACCACGTCGGCCACCCGGGCGGGGGTGGCGCGCGGGCACACGCCCAGGGAATTGCCGTCGAGGTAGATCACCCCAGGGGGCAGGTCGAATTGTTCGCGCAGGGCGCGCAGCGGGTCCTGGGCGTCCAGGGCTTGGCAGTCTTGCAGGGTGGTCATGGCAGGGGGCGCGGCGGTGCGCCGCAAGGGGCAGGAAAAAGGCTCAGGGCAGGGGCCGCAGCACGGCGCGCACCGGGCTGGCGTCGGCGCTCATCAGCTTCAGGGGCAGGGCGATCAGTTCGTAATCGCCCTCGGGCACGTCGTCCAGCCACAGGTTTTCCAGCACGCGCAGGCCGCGCTGGCGCACCACCTGGTGGCTGTCCAGCGTTTTGCTGTCGGCCGGGTCGATGCTGGCGCTGTCGATGCCCACCAGCACCACCCCGTGGTCGGCCAGGTGGGCGATGGTCTCGGGGGCGAAGGCGGGCAGCGCCGGGTCCCAGCGGTCCACCGGCATGCGCCGGTAGGTGCGCACCAGCACCCGTGCCGGCCAGGGCCGGTCGGGGGGCAGGGCGTGCGCCAGGTGTTCCCAGCGCACCAGCGCGCCGCAGTCCAGCGCGTGGACGACGCGGCAGGGCCCGAGAAAGGCGTCCAGCGCGACCGCACCGATGGCCGCGCCGGCCGGGTCGTAGTGCAGCGGCGCGTCGGCGTGGGCACCGATGTGCGGCGTGGTGGTGATGGCGCTGACGTTGACCGGGCAGTCCGGCGTCAGGGTAGCCACCCAGTCCTGGTGGTAGGCGGTGTCGCCCGGAAACACCGGCGTCTGGCGGTGCACGGGGGGGGAAATGTCCCAGATCGTTGGCATGGCCGGGAAGGTAGCACCGGGCCGACGGGCGTGGTGTCGGTTATTTGCAACACCTGCCCCAGAATGCCGGGCGCTCAGTCGCCGGCGTCCAGCAGCCGGATGCCGACCCGGGCGATGGCGTCGCCCTGCATCTGGCGCACCGACAGTTCGGCCGAGTCCAGCGGCGCCTGGTCGCCTTCGACCGGCGGGCGGCCCAGGGCCTGGGTGAGCCAGGTGGCCACGCTTTGTTCGCCCAGGCCGGCGCTGGGCCAGCCGTAGAAGGCGGCCAGGTCGGCCATGCGGGTGTGGCCCGGCACCTCGAAGTCGCCGTAGACCGCGCGCACCTGCGCGCTGTCCTGCTCGTCGGGCAGCGCCACCCGGGCCTGGCGCGCGCTCCAGGGGATGGTCGAGCCCTGCAGCAGCAACGAGGTCAGCACCACCACCACCGCCACGTTGAAGAAGGTCTTGGCGTCCTCCAGGCCGGCCATCAGGGGGAACACCGCCAGCACGATCGGCACCGCCCCGCGCAGCCCCACCCAGGCGATGAAGGCGATCTCGCGGGGGCTGAAGCGCAGGGGCCGCAGGCACAGCCAGACCGCCAGCGGGCGCGCCACCAGCATCAGCGCGGCCGACACGCCCAAGGCCGGCCACAGGGTGCGCAGCGCTTCGGTCGGCGTCATCAGCAGGCCCAGCAGCAGGAACATGCAGGCCTGCGCCAGCCAGGCGTAGCCGTCCATGGCCGAGAGCACCGGCGTCACGCTTTGCGGCACCTTGTTGCCCACCACCACCCCGAACACGTACACCGCCAGGAAGCCCGAGCCGCCCAGCCAGGTGCTCAACCCGAACACGCTCAGGCCGGCCGACACCAGCCACAGCGCACGCACGCCACCGCTGGGGCGCGTCATCAGGGTGACGTGGCGCAGCACCCCCGCAAACCCCCGCCCCAGCAGCCCGCCCACCGCCACCCCCCAGCCAAACTGCAGGGCCAGGCTGGTCAGGGCCGTCCAGGCGTCCAGACCGGCCTCAGGGGTGCCGCTTTGCAGGGCCCAGCCGATGAGGGCCAGCGTCAGGTACACCGCCATCGGGTCGTTCAGGCCCGACTCGATTTCCAGCGTGGCCGCCACCCGTTCGTTCAGCCGCACGCCCGAGGTCTTGAGCAGAGAGAACACCGCGGCAGCGTCGGTCGAGCCGACGATGGCGCCGAGCAGCAGCGCCAGGGGCCAGTCCAGCCCCAGCAGCAGGTGCGCCGCCGCCCCGGTCAGGCCGGCGCTCAGCACCACCCCCAGCGTGGCCAGCCACAAGGCCGGCTTGAGCCCGGTGCGGAAGGTGCTGTGGCGGGTGCGCAGGCCGCCGTCAAGCAGGATCACCGCGAGCGCCACGTTGCCGACCCAGAAGGCCAGGCGGAAATCGTCGAACACCACCCCGCCCGGGCCGTCTTCGCCCAGCAGCATGCCGGCCACCAGAAACACCAGCAGGAAGGAAAAGCCCAGGCGCACCGACAGCATGCCGGCCAGCAGGCTGACAAACATCAATCCCGCCGCGGTCAGCAGGGGTATCGCCAGAAAATCGAGCGAGAGCATCATGGCTCGACTACCCTAGCAGAATTCGTGCGCCCTGTCGGGTGCGTTTTTTCGGGCCTGCGGGCCGGTGGCAAGGGGTGTGGCGTGGTCAAACAAGAAACCATCGTGCTGGGCGGCGGTTGTTTTTGGTGCACCGAGTCCGTTTTCGTGCAGGTGCGCGGCGTGCTGGACGTGGAGTCGGGTTACGCCAACGGCCACGACCCGGCGCCCACCTACGAGGCGGTCTGCACCGGGCAGACCGGGCACGCCGAGGTCGTCAAGCTGGTGTTCGACCCGACCGTCATCGATCTGCGCCAGATCCTGCTCATCTTTTTTGCCACCCACGACCCCACCACCCCCAACCGCCAGGGGCACGACGTGGGCACCCAGTACCGCAGCGGCATTTACTGGACCGACGCGGCGCAGGCCGAGGTCGCGCGCGCGCTCATCGCGGAACTGGGCGCCGCCGGGGCCTACGACGCCCCCATCGTCACCGAGGTCCAGGTCCTGGGCCTGTACCACCCGGCCGAGGACTACCACCAGGACTTCTTTGCCCGGCACCCCGGTCACGGTTATTGCCTGGCCGTGGCCGCGCCCAAGGTCGCCAAGCTGCGCCGCGCCTTCACCGACTGGGTCCGCTGAAGGTCTCCGGGCTCGGCTGGGTCGGCCCGGTGTGGCTACACTCGTCCGGTGAACCTCGCCAGCCACCCCGTTTTCCAGTCCCTCGCCCCGGTGTTCCTGCTCATCGCGGCCGGCTACATCGCCGGTCGCCGCGGGTGGGTCGGCCAGGGCGCGGTCAAGGACCTGGCCAACCTGGTGTTCCTGCTGCTCATCCCGGCCTTGCTGTTCCGCACCATGAGCACGGTGCACATCGAGCAACTCGACCTGCGCCCCATCGGGGCCTATTTCACCGCCGCCGGCCTGCTGTTGGCGGTGTCCATCGCCGGGCGCGGCTTCAACCGCCGCAGCGTGGTGCTGGCGCTGGCCGGCACCTTTTCCAACCTGGTGATGATCGGCATCACCCTGGTCGGCTTGGCCTACGGGCAGGCCGGTCTGGTCACGCTGCTGACGCTGGTGTCGGTGCACGCGCTCCTGCTGCTCACCGCCGGCGCCGTGGTGCTGGAACTGGCCGCCGCCCGTGAGCTGGCCCAGCAGGGCGGCGCGGCCCCGCGTCTGGTGGCCACGGCGTGGTCGGCGGTCAAGGGCTCGGTCATCCACCCCATTCCTCTGCCCATCGCCTGCGGCCTGCTGTTCGCCCAGACCGGCTGGACGCTGCCCGCCGTGGTGGACAAGCCCCTGCAATTGCTGGGCAACGCTTTCGGCCCCTTGTCGCTGGTGCTGGTCGGCATCAGCCTGGTGCATTCGCCGCTGGCCGGGCAGGGCGGCCTGGCCCTGCGCGTGGCCTTGTCCAAAAACCTGGTGTTGCCGGCCCTGGTGGGCCTGAGCGCCTGGCTCTGGGGCATCGACGGTCTGGCCTTCACCGTCATGGTGGTCGCTGCTGGGCTGCCCACCGGGGCCAATGTGTTCCTGTTCGCCCAGCGCTACCGGGTGGTGCAGGAGCTCACCACCGCCATCACCGGCGTGTCCACCTTGCTGGCCTTGTTCACCCTCACTTTGGTGATGTCGTTCCTGTCCAGCGTCTGAGGCGTACCCGCCCTCCACGGTCCAGCCTTTTCCGCCTTTTCACAGCCGCCCACACATGAACTGGTTGCAGCAATTGCCCATCCCGGTGCAGACCATCGGTCTGCTGATCGCCTCCAACATCTTCATGACCTTTGCCTGGTACGGCCACCTCAAACACCAGACGAACCAGGCCTGGTACGTGGCCGCGCTGGTCAGCTGGGGCATCGCCCTGTTCGAATACCTGTTGCAGGTGCCCGCCAACCGCATCGGTCACAGCCAGTTCAGCGTGGCCCAGCTCAAGATCCTGCAGGAAGTCATCACCCTGAGCGTGTTCGTGCCCTTTGCGCTGTATTACATGAACGAGCCGCTCAAGTGGGACTACCTCTGGGCCGCGCTGTGCATGGTGGGCGCGGTGTATTTCATGTTCCGCTCGGCCTGAGCGGCGGTCCGGGCGCTGCGTAAAAAAAGCGTGGCCGGGGCCACGCTTTTGGTGCAGGGGCTGCGCCCGGCTCAGAACTTGTGGCGGATGCCCAGGGAGTAGTGGGTGCCGGTGGACAGGGTGTCCTCCTTGTCGCGCATGGCGGTGGCGTAGACCTCGGTGCGCTTGGACAGGTTGTGCAGGTAGCCGACCGACAGGGTGTCCACGTCGTTGCCTGTTTTCTTGTTCAGCTTGCCGTACTGGGCGACGAAGGCGCCGCTGCCGACCGGCACCCGGGCGCCGATGCCGCTGATTTTGTACTCGTTTCCGGTGGTCTGGTTGTCCACTTGCCCGTACTGTGCAAACACCTTGGCCACACCAAAGTCATAGGAGCCAGCCAACTGGTAGGACTCGGTGTCGTCTACCACAGAAGCGGCATTGGTGGTTGTGCCGTCTTTTTCCACGTCCTGGAATGCCACGGCAATGGAGAAGGGGCCGCTGCTGTAGCTGGCGTTGACACCCACGTTGCTGCCGTCGGTGCCGTCTTCGCCCAGGGCGCTCGCTACGCCAAACCGGAAACCGCCGAACGACGGGCTGCTGTAGCCGATGGCGTCGTTCCACCCGGAGTCACCGGTGACGGTGCCGCTGGTGTAGTAGTGCCGGATGGTGGGCGAATACCCGAACGAATCGCCGAAGGCGTTGTACAGCAGCGACTGCACGAACAGCGCGGGTGCTTGGCGGCCCAGGGTCAAGGTGCCCAGGCTTTTGCTCGACACGCTCACGTGGGCGTTGCGAGAGAACATGGCGTCATCGGTGCCGGCAATCGTGAAGCGCCCGGTCTGACCGGTGTCGGCGCGGAAAAAGCCTTCCAGCTTGAAGCCCGCGCTCCAACCGTTGCCCAGATCTTCGGTGCCGCTGATGCCCCAGAAACTGGTGGTCATGTTGCCGTTGTCCACGCTGGTGACGCGGGTGGTGGCGCCGCGCGCCTTGATGGAGCTCAGGCTCACGTCGATGAGGCCGTACACATTGACGGCGCTGCTGGCTTGCGCCTGGGCGCCCAGGGCGGTGAGGGCACAGGCCGAAGCCAGCGCCAGTCGGGCAAAGGTTTTTTTCTGCATGAGGACGACTCCTGTGGGTCATGGAAGGGGCGGAAAGCCTGGCGTCCGTGGCAGAAAAGCACCGGGGTGGGCCGCGGTGCTTTTGGTGCATACAAAACTGTATACGCACCAAAGCGGCACCGATGTGCCGTTTCCGGGGTTTTTCGCTCCGTGCGCTGGGCTTCGGAGTCGTTCAAGCAGGGAGCGTGCCAGCCCCGTTCACTGGCTGATTTTCAGCCCTTCCTCGATCTGGTACTCGAAATAACGCTGGAAGCCAAAGGCCAGACTGCCCATCAGGCCGATGGCGCCGAACATCAGCGCGCAGACGATCGCCCCGACGGTCAGCCAGTCGGTGCGGCCGGCCGGCGCGTCGGGTGCTTCGGTCGGGTTGTGGCGGGCGTTCCACTGCTCTGGCGTGCGCAGGGCGTAGACGATGGCGGTCAGGCAGGCCACGGCGATGCTGAATCCCAGCAGCGGCAACAGCAGCCAGGACAACTGGTCGTCCTGCCCCAGGGTGAGCACCCGGTCCACCCCCCACAGGCCGAGCGCGGTCGGGATGGCGTGGGCCCAGGCCCAGGCGTCGTTCCAGCCGTACAGGTAGAGGCGGTGCCAGCCGAAGGTGCCGCCCACCAGGGCCAGCCAGGTGGCCAGGGTTTTGTTTTTGCGGCGGGTTGTGGCGTGGGGGAGGATGCTCATGGCAATGACAGTGCCGGATCCGGCAAGAGAAGTTCCGTGGGGAGGTGCAGTGGCCCGTCGTTCGGACGGACACCACGGCTGGAAGTGTATCGGTGGTTATAATGCGCGGTTTGCAGCGTTTCGCTGGCCGGGTGGTCAGTCGTGTGTCTCAGGCGTTGCAAAACATTCAAACCACCCGAAGGATAAAACATGGTCGTCATTCGACTCTCCCGCGGCGGCGCCAAAGCCCGTCCGTTCTACAACATCGTGGTTGCCGACAAGCGCAGCCGCCGCGATGGCCGCTTTATCGAGCGCATCGGTTTCTACAACCCCCTGGCCAAGGGCGGTGAAGAGCCCCTGCGCATCGCCCAGGACCGCCTGAACTACTGGGTGGGCGTGGGTGCCGAGCCCTCTGAGACCGTTCAGCGCCTGATCAAGCAGGCCGCCAAGGCCGCTCCGGCCGCGGCCTGAGTCTCGCCCTCGCCCCGCCGCACCCCATGGCCGCCGTGCCTGGCTTGACGCCCACCACCCTGCCCGCCGACGCGGTCGAGGTTGGGCGGGTGCAGGAAGCGTGGGGCATCAAAGGCTGGGTGCGTCTGCACCCCCACAGCGCCAGTGCCGATGTCCTGCTGGGCGCACGGCACTGGTACCTGTGCCCACCCGAAGGGCGCTACGCCCGCGGCTTTGACGCCTTCACCGGTGTCGTCGGCCTGGAGGTGGAAGAAGTCAAGCCGCACGCCGACGGCATCGTCGCGCGTCTGGCCGCGGTGGCCGACCGCAACGCCGCCGAAGCGCTCAAAAGTGCCCGTATTTTCGTCTCCCGTGCCGATTTTCCCGACACCGGCAACGCCGACGAGTACTATTGGGTCGACCTCATCGGCCTGCAGGTGCTCAACCGCGAAGGCGTGGAGCTGGGCACCGTGCGCGACCTGCTGCCCACCGGTCCCCATTCGGTGCTCTGCCTGGAGCAGACCGAAGGCGACAAGACCGTCGAGCGCATGATCCCCTTCGTCTCGGTGTATGTGGACCGGGTTGACCTGCCGGGTCGCCGCATCACGGTCGATTGGCAGCCCGATTACTGAGCCTGCCGCTCTGCGCGCCCGCCCCTGACGTGCACCGCGCTCGCGCCCTCCATGCGATACGACGTCATCACCCTGTTCCCCGAGCTGTTCGGGCCGTTCATGAGCCACGGCATCAACCGTCGGGCCTTCGCCTCGGGCCTGGTCGATGTGCGCCTGTGGAACCCGCGCGACTTTGCCGAAGGCAATTACCGCCGGGTGGACGACCGCCCCTTTGGCGGCGGGCCAGGCATGGTCATGCAGGCCGAGCCGCTGTACCGCTGCTGGCAGGCGATCCGTGCCGACCGCGCCGAGGCCGTGCCCGCGCCCACCGTGCTGTTTTCACCCCTGGGGGAGCGCCTGTCGCATCCCCTGGTGGCGGCCCAGGCCGAAGGGCCGGGGGCCATTCTGCTGTGTGGCCGGTACGAGGGCATCGATCAGCGCTTCATCGACGCCTGCGTCGACCGGCAATGGAGCCTGGGCGATTTCGTGCTGTCCGGCGGTGAGCTGGCCGCGCTGGCCTTGCTCGACGCCGTGGCCCGCCTGCAGCCCGGTGTGTTGAACGACGAAGGCAGCCACCAGCAGGACAGCTTCAGCCCGGTGCTCGATGGCTTGCTCGATTGCCCGCACTACACCCGTCCCGAGGTGTGGTCCGGTCCGCAGGGCGAGGCGCCCGTGCCCGAGGTGCTCCTGTCCGGCCACCATGGCCACATCGAGGCCTGGCGCCGCGAGCAGCGGCTGCTGACCACCGCGCAGTGGCGCCCGGACCTGCTTGCCGCGGCCCGTGCCCGCGGCGACCTGAGCCGGCTGGACGAGCGCTTCCTGCAAGGGCACGCGCCCTGAGTCCAGACAGAGGGCTTGATTCGAAAAAAGAATCCGGCTTATAATCCAAGGCTTTTCGATCCTCTGTCGGCCGCCTTGATCGCACCCCGTGTCGAATTCCAGGCCTTTAGTGCAGCGCGTTCATGATCGGGAATGAAGGAAAACCATGAACCTGATCCAAGCCCTCGAGCAAGAAGAAATTGCTCGCCTGAACAAAGAAATCCCCGCATTTGCCCCCGGTGACACCGTCATCGTGAGCGTGAACGTGATCGAAGGCACCCGCAAGCGCGTGCAGGCCTACGAAGGCGTGGTGATCGCCAAGCGCAACCGTGGTCTGAACTCCAGCTTCATCGTGCGCAAGATCTCCAACGGCGAAGGCGTGGAGCGTACCTTCCCGCTGTACAGCCCGCTGATCGCCAAGATCGAAGTCAAGCGCCGCGGTGCTGTGCGCCGTGCCAAGCTGTACTACCTGCGTGAGCGCAGCGGCAAGTCGGCCCGCATCAAGGAAAAACTGGGCGCGTAAAACCCGTCCGGCCGCCTGCGGGCGGTTCCGCAAAAAAGCCCCCAGCGATGGGGGCTTTTTGCTTTGGGCGGTGCGATACTTGCGCAGTTTTGTCGGCCCGGTGCCTGCCGTCCTGGCCGTCGCGTCATCCGCTTTCATGCACCTGTGGGTATGGACATGCCGTCACCTCAAACCCCTCCCGCTGCGGCGGCCCCCGTGCTGCCGCCCGACGATGCCTGGCGCGCCACCTTGCACAACGAAGTGCATGCCCGGCCCTCGGCCCGCATCCACCTGCCGGCTTTGGTGGTGTTCCTGGCGGTCTACAACGACGGTGTGGACCGCGAGCAGGAGTGCGAACACCTGCGGCGCCTGCCGGGGCAAGCGGGGCTGTGCCCGGAGGACCTGTCGGGCAACTTCCTGCGCCTGCGCTTGCCGGGCTGCACCCTGAAGTGGGAGCGGCACACCGAGTTCACCCGCTATTCCCTGGTCCAACCCCTGCCCGAAGGTGCCGCCCTGGGCAGCGAGGACCCGGACTTGCTCCCGCACCTGATCCTGCCCCCCGAGTGGTGGGCCGGTGTGCCCGGCCGCACTTTTTGCGCGATCAAACTGGCGATGGTGCACGGCGACCTGTCCGAGCCCGGCCAACGCCTGCTCGAGGCCCGTCGTTGGCTGGGGGCGCCGCCGGTCGTGGCCTCGCTGCTGGGCAGTCAGGCGCATTCGATGGTGGTGACGGACTTTGCCTTGCGCGACAGCGGCTTCGAGCGCATGCTGGTGGTGCTGCCGCCGGGCACGAGCGAGACCCGTGCCGGACGTGTGTCGGCGCGCCTGCTGGAGCTGGAGACCTACCGGCTGATGGCCTTGCGCGGTTTGCCCGTGGCCAAGGCCTTGTCACCCGAACTGGCCCAGGCCGAACGGCAACTGGCCGACACCACCGCCGACCTGGAGCGCAAGTCCTCGTCGGACCAGGTCATGCTCGACACCCTGGTGTCCTTGGCGGCGCGGGTGGAAAAGGCCATGGCGCAGCACGTCTACCGTTTCTCGGCCACACGGGCCTACGACACCCTGGTGTCGCAGCGCATCGCCGAGCTGCGAGAGCGGCCCATCCCGGGCACGCAGACCATCGGTGAATTCATGCAGCGCCGGCTGTCGCCGGCCATGGCCACGGTGGCGTCCACAGAGCGGCGCCTGACCTCCCTGTCCGAGCGGGTGGCGCGCACCAGCGCCTTGCTGCGCACGCGGGTGGACATTGCCACCGAGGTGCAGAACCAGCAGTTGCTGGAAAAGCTCACCCGCGGTCAGGAGCTGCAACTGCGCCTGCAGAGCACGGTGGAGGGGCTGTCCATCGCCGCCATCTCGTACTACGTGGTGAGCTTGGTGCTGTACGGGGCCAAGGCCCTGAAAACGGCCGGCGTGCCGATCCACCCCGAACTGGCGGCGGGCGCCTCGATTCCGCTGGTGTTGTGGGGCGTGTGGAACACCACCCGGCGCATCCACGCGAAGTTGCACGTGGGCCACTGAGGCCAGACGCCACGTGGCCCTGGGCGGCAAAGACCGCGCAGGGCGTGGGCGCCGCAGGGCAGGGTGCTTACTGGCCGCTCAGGTATTCGGCCACGGCCGCCATTTCCAGCTCGGTCATTTTCTCGGCGACGGCGTGCATCACCGCGTTGTCGTTGGTCCGCTCGCGCTTGTTGAACTGCTTGAGCTGGGTGAACAGGTAGCCGGAGAACTGTGTGGCCAGCCGGGGCAGGTGGGCCGCGCCCTGGGCGGTGGCGCCGTGGCAGCTGGCGCAGGCCGGCACGCCGCTGAACTTGTTGCCGTGGAGGTAGACGTAGCGGCCCATGCTGGCCAGGTCCGCGTCCTTGGCCGCTTCGGTGGGCGGGCGCATCTTCTGGTAGTACTGGCCCAACGCCGCCATCTCGTCGGGCGTCAGCTTGGCCACCATGTCGGCCATGGTGGTGCTCTTGCGTTGTCCGTTCTTGAAGGCCGCCAACTGTTTGGCGATGTAGGCGGCGTCCTGCCCGGCCAGGCGCGGGAAGACTTCGCTGGTGGACTCGCCCTGGGCGCCGTGGCACAGGAAGCACGAGCCCCCGGCGAGTTTCTTGGCGCGGGCCTCATCGGCCTGGGCGTGGGCCTGTCCGGCCAGCACGGCGCCCAAAGCCAACGCGAGGCCGACAGCGGGGAGGGTGGAGAATTTCATTGCATCACCGCAAACGGATATTTGACATGGCAAAAACCCCCGGACGGGCCGGGGGTGCGCGGTCAGGCCAGGGTGTCGGCCCAGATGTTCTTGGCCCAGGCCAGGGCGTAGCGGCCTTCCAGTTCGCTGGCAGCGGCCGACACGCCGCCTGAACCCGGCACCGTCAGCATGGTCTTCTTCTCGGCGTCGTAGCGGTGCACGCTGGAGACGTGCACCACGTCTTCGTCGGTCACGAAGCTGTAGCAGGTGTTGGCGTAGATCGGCAAGGCCGGCGGTTCCTGGCCCATCAGCAGACTGACCACGGCGGCGGCACAGGTCTTGCCGTGCTGGTTGGCCATGTGGCCCGACTTGGGCATGGCCGGCGCGATCTGGATCGCGTCGCCCAGCACGTGGATGTGCTTGTGGGCCTTGGACTCGAAGGTCAGGAAGTCCACCTCGCACCAGCGGCCGTTGGCGGTGGCCAGGCCCGTTTTCACGGCGATCTCACCGGCGCGCATGTCGGGCACCACGTTGGCCACGCCGGCCTTGAAGTCGTCGTTGAACTCGAACTTCAGGGTGTTGGTGGCAGCGTCCACATCGACCACCTTGTGCTTGGGACGGTACTCGATCATGCCGTCGTAATGCTCTTTCCACGCCTTCATGAACAGCCCTTTCTTGGACTGGATGTCGTCGTTGGCGTCGAAGATCACGACCTTGCTCTTGGGCTTGGCCTTCTTGAAGTAGTTGGCCACCATGCAGGCGCGCTCGTAGGGGCCGGGCGGGCAGCGGTACGGGGCCAGCGGGATGGACAGCGCGTACACGCCGCCGTCGGGCATGGCCTCCAGTTGTTTGCGCAGGGCCACGGTCTGGGCACCGGCTTTCCAGGCGTGCAGCACCTTGTCCTGGGCGCCGGGTTTGGCCATGCCGGGCAGGGTGTTCCACATGAAGTCGATGCCGGGCGAAACGATCAGGCGGTCGTAGGCCAGGTCGGCGCCGCTGGCGAGCTTGACGCTGCGTTTTTCAGGGTCGATGCTGGCAACCATGTCGCGCACGATCTTCACGCCATGGTTTTTTTCCAGCCCGTCGTAGGGGGTGGTGATGTCGGCCAGGGTCTTGCTGCCCTGGATCACCAGGTTGGAGATGGGGCAGGAAATGAACGCGGGGTTGGGTTCGATCAGGGTGACGCGCACCTTGCCTTCGGAGAACAGGCGCAGGTATTTGGCGGCGGTGGCGCCCCCGTAACCCCCGCCGACCACCACCACGTGGGGGCCGCTGCCGCCCACCGAGGCGCAACCGGCCATCAGGCCCAGGGAACCCAGCGCGGAGCCGGCGGCAATCGTTTGTACAAATTGACGGCGTTGCATGGTCGGGTCTCCTTATTTCTTCTGGGCCGCGAAGTAGGCCGTGATGCTCTGGATCTGCTCGTCAGAATAGCCTTTGGCGATCTGGTGCATGATGGTCGCGGGCTTGCGGCCGCTCTTGAAGTCGAGCATCTTTTGCGCCAGTTCTGCCTGGTCCTTGCCGGCCAGCGCTTCCATGCCGGGTTGCGCCTTGCCGTTGGTGCCGTGGCAGTTGGCACAGGCGGCCGCCCAGACCTTGACCTGCGACACCTGGGCTTGCGCCGCCAGCGCGGCGGTGCCGAGCACACACGCGGTGAGTACCTGAAGGGATCGTTGCATCGTTCATGTCTCCTTGGATGGAAAACGGACACCAGGGGGGCGCCGGCATTGAAGCATCAAGAAATACTGATATTCGGATTTCTTGAAATTCTATGAGCCGACCTCACGCCAAGCTTACAAGGTTCTGGCCGCTCGTGGGGGCGCATGTGCAGGCTGGTGTGCGGTTCAGGCCAGCAAGGCCTGGGCAAATTCGTGCGCCTGGAAGGTTTGCAGGTCGTCCAGTTGCTCGCCCACGCCGATGAAGTAGACCGGCACCGAGCGCTGCTGCTCGCGTGCCCACATGGCGATGGCGGCGAGCACGCCGCCCTTGGCCGTGCCGTCCAGTTTGGTCACCACCAGGCCGGTCAGGCCCAGGGCCTGGTCGAAGGCCTTGACCTGGGCCAGGGCGTTCTGACCGGTGTTGCCGTCGATCACCAGCAGCACCTCGTGCGGGGCGGTGGCGTCGGCTTTCTGCACCACGCGCTTGATTTTCTTCAGCTCTTCCATCAGGTGCAGCTGGGTCGGCAGGCGACCGGCGGTGTCGACGATGACCACGTCCTTGCCCCGGGCGCGGCCGGCGCTGACGGCGTCAAAACTGACGGCGGCCGGGTCGCCCCCTTCCTGGCTGACGATGTCCACCGTGTTGCGGTCGGCCCAGACCCCGAGCTGTTCGCGCGCGGCGGCGCGGAAGGTGTCGGCCGCGGCCAGCAGCACCGTGGCGCCGGCGTGCGACAGGTGCCAGGTAAGCTTGCCGATGGTGGTGGTCTTGCCCGCGCCGTTGACGCCGGCGACCATCAGCACGGTCGGGCCATCGGCCTGGGCGCCGATCGGCAGGGCTTTTTCCAGGGGGCGCAGCAGGTCGGCGATGGCCTCGGTCAGCAGCCTTTTGACAGCGGTCGGTTCGGTGGCTTTTTCGGCCTTGACGCGGCGTTTCAGGTCGTCCAGCAGGTGGGCAGTGGCCTGGGTGCCGGTGTCGGCCATCAGCAGCGCGGCCTCCAGCTCTTCGTACAGCGCTTCGTCGATCTTCGTGCCTGTGAACACGGTGGACAGGCTGGTACCGGTCTTCTTGAGGCCGGCGCTGAGCCGGCTGAGCCAGCCCTGGCGTTCGGCTGGCGGTGTCGGGGCTGTGGGCTGCGGCGCTGGAGCGGGTGCAGGTGCAGGTGCAGGTGCAGGTGCAGGTGCAGGTGCAGGTGCAGGTGCCGCCGGGGGTTGTGGGGTGGCTGTTGGCACGGTCGGTGTCGCCGGCGCCGGTGGCGTTGCAGCGGAGGGCGCTGCAACGGGGGCCGGTGCGGGCACCGGTTCGGTGGCAGACGACGAGAAGAATTTTTTCTTGAGGAAACTGAACATTTGGTGCGTTTCTGGAATCATCCGCATTCTATGAAACCCATACGACACAGTGTAGGCGCCTGTCGCCGCCTTGGCCTGGGGCTGGCCCTGGGCTGGGGGCTGGCAGCCTGGGCCGGCCCGGCCGTTTCGCCGGCCGCCCCGGCTTCGACCACCCCGCCGGAGGCGGCGAGGGCCGCGGCTGCCCCCCCATCTTCGCCGGCGCAGGTGTTCACCCTGGCCAACGGCATGACCTTGATCGTCCAGCCCGATCGGCGTGCACCCACCGCCGTCCACATGCTGTGGGTGCGTGTCGGCTCGATGGACGAGGTCGATGGCACCACGGGTGTGGCCCACGTCTTGGAACACATGCTGTTCAAAGGCACCCACCAACTGGCCGAGGGCGAGTTCTCGCGCCGGGTGGCGGCCCTGGGCGGGCGCGAAAACGCCTTCACCAGCCGCGACGTGACCGCCTACCACCAACAGGTGCCGGCCGATCGGCTGGAGGAGGTGATGCGGCTGGAGGCCGATCGCTTCGCCAACAACCACTGGTCGGACGAGGTGCTGGCGCGCGAGCTGGCGGTGATCCAGGAGGAGCGACGCCAGCGGGTGGACGAGTCGCCCCAGGCCCAGTTGTACGAGCTGTTCAACGCCACGGCCTGGGTGGCCCACCCCTACCGCCGGCCGATCATCGGCTGGCAGAGCGACCTGGCGTCGCTGACGCCGAGCGATGTGCGCGATTTTTACCGCCGTTGGTACCGGCCCGCGAACGCCGCGGTGGTGGTGGCGGGCGATGTCGATGTCGCCCAGGTGCGCGCCTGGGCCGAGCGGCACTACGGCCAGATCGCGGCGGCCCCGGTGCCTGCGCGCAAACCCCAGACCGAGCCGGCGCAGCAAGGGGCGCGGCGCGTGGTGTTCCGCGGCCGGACCCAACAGCCCCTGCTGTTCCTGGGCTACCGGGCGCCGACCTT
>NZ_NWMV01000045.1 GCF_002837145.1 Macromonas nakdongensis
TGAAACCCGGGGCGGTTCACTCATCGGATTTCAACGCTTTGGAGAGCTCGCCCGCGGTCGCCTCAATCACGATGGTCTTCGTGGTGTCGCAGTCCAGGAAGTCCGGCTCCGTGAAGGAGAACCAACGGGATGAGAGCGTGGCTTCGACAGCGTCGAGGAGCGTCGAGGAGCGTCGAGGAGCGTCGAGGAGCGTCGAGGAGCGTCGATTTTCCCGAGTCTCCCGCGCCGATGAGGCAGCAGAAAGGCGAGCCGGGCTTCCAGTTGAGAGTGGCGATACCTCGAAAGTTCTGGATCCTGAGCTGTCTGATCTGCATGGACTCCCTTTCCGCGCCGGGGTGCTGACTCTTGCATTACGGCTTCAAGATAGTATGCCACTCAAGCCACTCAAGGCATATGTAGCTTCTGAATCGCATACTTGCCGTTGCCATGTACCACCATCACAATTCGTCTGAATGAACGGTTCCGGAATTGACACAAGCGCCCTGCTGACAATGCTGGGCCTAATCGCTGCAGTTTGGGCGTTAGTTCCTTCCACTGCCAGGCTGAGCTTCCAACTCAGTTTGTCGCGGTTGGATTGGGCAATTATCTGGGGCGCGCTGTTCGCAATCCACGTTCTGTATTTCGAGCCTGTGCTGCGTGACCGAGGACTTTATTGGGTCATTGGACCGTGGCGCTGGGGCTTCGACAAAGGAGGAGCGCAGTACCTGCTCTTTCTGGCACTCGCAGGATTCGTCTACCTGCGGTCGCGTCGAACGCGATTGAATCGCAGAAACCTTCCCCTCTTTGAGAAGTTGGCAACCTCATTGCTCCATTCCCGTAAGTTTGAGGAGCTAGCAACCCTTCTAGATCACCATCTCGAAGCGACGATGGCTTTTGCAAATGCGGATAGCATTAGTGGCCGAGTTGCGACTTGGCTGCAGCCGCCTCTGCTTCCAATCGTCTTGGACAAGGGTGAAGACGGGCAAATCACGATTCGTTCTGCAAGCCAGAGCAGACTTGCTCTACTTGGAAGTTGGCTTAGAACAAGAGCGGCGAGAGCAATTGGCCCGGCTCAAGGTCCACGCCAACGAGCCCGGACGGTCGTTCGGACATTGCTTTCATCTAGAGATTTCGTTGCCTATTTGGCATTGGCTAGGCCCTACCTGTGCCTCAACGTGGCAGAGCGGGCGGGAATGATCCTCGAGGAATTCGAGGACGAGTTCTTCGAGGCATTGCTGGCCAATGAAAGCAGCGTCATTTACTCCGAGTTGAAGAACAGCCAGAACCTCACTGGCGGAGCTGGGCACCGGCTTGCAATTCCGGAGGAGAATCGGCTGTTAGCGTTCTACCTCAAGGACGTAACAGTCGCAGCCAAGCTTGGTGTGTACCGCTCCGTGGGTGAAGCTGTCTTGTCGCGGATCGACGCCGACGATGCGTTGCTCGCCAAGTTGAACGGCCCATTGTTCACATACCCAGAGGCTGGCAAGTACCGCTGTCCGGTTTTCGCTGGGATCAGCTTCTTCGGAATCATGATCCTCGAAGGGCTGCATCAACGCCTCCCTGATCACCTTTGGCTTCACTATTTCCCTCACTTCAGCCGTAAGCTTGTATCGCGAGCCAGGGATCTTCGGTCAGACGACCAGAATCATGAGTTCCCGACGCCTCTCTGCTACTTGCTCTACGAACTGGTCGCTTCCACCAGGGATTGGATAGACGACGGAATCCCGCTTACCGAAGGGGATGCGTTGGTTGACCCCGATGCGCGTGACGGTATGCACATCCTCATCTCGTTTGAGGCCGCCCAGGCAATGGGTCGAATATTGGAGCCAATATTGTGTTCGCCTCAACTCACGCAAGGCTTGAAGGTTGAGCTATTGACGATGACGATGCGGACGCTTGCAGAACTACGCCACTATCCACGGCTTGCTCGACTCGAATCAGCACTGCGTGAAAGCTTGATTACGCCATATGACACTTCAATCAATGCCAGCTATGTGAAAGAGCTTCGAATAAGCTTTGATGAGGTGGATCACATACTAAGGGCCGAGTTGCAGAGCTTCGACCTTGCGTTGACGGAGGCCGAGGATAAGGCGCGGGGTTTGTAGGTGTTTGATGCTGAGACCGTCGCAGTCATGTTTTGTCCGAACGAGCATCAGGCGCAGAACGGCTTGTTAAATTGGTCAGTTTGATGGTCCTGCACTGCGGTTCAACATCGACTCTCAGTCCAAGGGAGGCGGGACCGGTTGGCAGCAATGCGACCGAGACCGTGAGTTCGGTGTTAGCGGTTGACCGACAGCAATCGCTGCAGACTTGTCGTTGATTGATAGCTATACACCCAAACTTGGGACTGGACTTGAACAGTCAAGCGAGAGGCAGCACCCTATCCGGTGAAAACTTCACCAAAAGCGACACTGGGTTTCAGAGGGGGTAGAGAAAGTAGCCGCTACCGCGTTGCAGCTAGGTGCTGCCGAGCAGGGCCAGAGAGCGATTGCAGGCCGCTCTTACCTGGGAAAAAGAGCAAAAGCCCCAGTAAAAAAGCCCCCGCAATGCGGGGGCTTTGACTTACTGGCGGAGTGAGAGGGATTCGAACCCTCGATGAGACTCTACATCCCATACTCCCTTAGCAGGGGAGCACCTTCGGCCACTCGGTCATCACTCCGTAAGCTCGTATTATGCCCCAAAACCGGGGCCCTCCTTCAGGCCTTGGCCAAAGAATCGACCGGCTGGTCCAGGGCAAACTCGCGGTGCAAGCCGCGCACCGCCAGCTCCATGTACTTCTCGTCGATCACCACCGAGGTTTTGATTTCGGAGGTGGAAATCATCTGGATGTTGATGCCCTCTTCGCTCAGGCAGCGGAACATGCGGCTGGCCACACCCACGTGGCTGCGCATGCCGATGCCGACGATGCTGACCTTGCAGATCTTGGCATCGCCCAGCACCTCAGCGGCGCCCAGCTTCGGCGCCACTTCGCCTTTGAGCAGGTCCAGCGTCTTGGCCAGGTCGTTGCGATTGACGGTGAAGCTGAAGTCGGTCTTGCCGTCTTTGCTGATGTTCTGGATGATCACGTCCACTTCGACGTTGGCCGCGGCCACGGCGCCCAGAATCTGGAAAGCGATGCCCGGGGTGTCGGGCACGCCCAGCACAGAGACCTTGGCTTCGTCGCGGTTGAAGGCAATGCCGGAAACGATGGCTTGTTCCATTTGTTCGTCTTCCTCGAAAGTGATCAGGGTGCCCGAGCGGGCTTCTTCGTTCAGGTCGATGTCCCAGGGCGTGAAGCTGGAGAGCACGCGCATCGGCACACGGTATTTGCCGGCAAATTCCACCGAGCGGATTTGCAGCACCTTGGAGCCCATGCTGGCCATTTCCAGCATTTCCTCGAAGCTCACGCGCTCCATGCGGCGGGCCTCGGGCACCACGCGCGGGTCGGTGGTGTAGACGCCGTCCACGTCGGTGTAGATCAGGCACTCGTCGGCCTTGATGGCGGCGGCCACGGCCACGGCCGAGGTATCGGAACCGCCACGGCCCAGGGTGGTCACGTTGCCGCCCTCGTCGATGCCCTGGAAGCCGGTGATGATGACCACCTTGCCGGCGTTCAACTCGCCCTTGACGCGGACGTCGTCGATCGACTCGATGCGGGCCTTGGTGTAGGCGCTATTGGTCTTGATGGGGACCTGCCAGCCGGAAAAGCTCACCGCGTCCAGGCCTTCGGCCTGCAGGGCAATAGCCAGCAGCGCCGAGGAGGCCTGCTCGCCGGTGGCGGCCAGTTGGTCAAGCTCGCGGCCATAGGCATCGCCCGGCTTGGCCGGAGCCAGTTCCTTGGCCAGGCCCAGCAGGCGGTTGGTTTCGCCGCTCATGGCGCTGGGAACCACCACCATCTGGTGTCCGGCGCGGTGCCACTTGGCGACGCGTTTGGCCACGTTGCGGATGCGCTCGGTCGAGCCCATGCTGGTGCCGCCGTATTTGTGAACGATCAGTGCCATTGAATCAGGGAGAGGTACGCGCCGGTGTAAGGATTTTTCGCGCTGCCGGCGGCCAAACGCAAAACCGCAGATTATAAATCTCGTGCAAACACGAGCACCGCCCCCTGGCGCTGCACGCGGCCATCGGCCACTTTCAGTTGGATGCGGTGGCCGCGCGTGGCGCAGGCCGCCAACTGGTCCAACAGCTCGAGCAACTGGGCTTCGCTCGGGGCCACGCCCCAGCCCTGGCGCAACCAGTGGCGCAGCAGGTTGGCCTGGCGGTCGCGACCGAGGCGCCGCACGGCGGCGATGGCGGGGGGCTGGCCCACGGCCTGCAAGTCCTGTTCGGCCACCTCGGCCAGCACGCGCTGGGCCTGGGCCAGCGCGCGGGCACTGCGACCGAAGGTGTCCAGGCTGGCGGGGAAAGCCTCCAGCAAGCCGGGCACCAGCCGGGCGCGGATGCGGTTGCGGGTGTAGCGTTCATCCTGGTTGCTGGGGTCTTGCACGTGCGCCACGCCCTGCGCGGCCAGTTCGGCGCGCAGCACGCGGCCGTCGGTGTGCAGCAAGGGTCGCCCAAAGCGCACGCCGTGGCGCTCCATCGCCTCGGGCATGCCGGCCAGGCCGGGCACACCGGCACCGCGCGTCAGGGCCAGCAGCACGGTTTCCACCTGGTCCTGGGCGTGCTGGCCCAGCAGCACCCAGTCAACTTGGTGGGCCTGCGCCAGGCGTGCCAGCTCGGCGTAACGCGCTTGGCGTGCGGCATCTTCTGGGCTCTGGCCAGGGGCGTGGCCCGCTTGCACCCGCACCAGCCGCAAAGGCACGCCCAGGGCCGCACAGGTCTGCACCACGTGGTGGGCAAAGTCGTCGGCCACGGCCTGCAGGCCGTGGTGGATGTGAAAAGCCTGCACCTGGCCGGGCCACAGGCGCTGCGCCGCCCACAACAAGGCAGTGGAATCGGCGCCGCCGCTGTAGGCCACCGCCCAGGGCTGCGCGCCCCCAGCGTCGAGCATGGGCTGGCGCGCGGCCCAGGCCCGCAGCGCCGTTTCGGCCGCAGGAAGGCAGGCCCCGGCCATGCCGCGGTCAGCCGCGGCGGCCTTCGGCCTTGGTGTCGGTGAAGCGGCCGTAGCCGTTCAGGCGCTCGTGGCGGCGGTCGATCAGGTCCTTGACCTTGAGGTCGGCCACCTGGCGGTAGGCGTCGTTCAGGGCGCGCTTGAGGTAGGCGGCCATCTGCTTGTGGTCGCGGTGGGCGCCGCCCACGGGTTCGTTGACGATCTTGTCCACCAGGCCCAACGCCTTCAGGCGGTGCGCGGTGATGCCCAGGGCCTCGGCGGCGTCGCTGGCGCGGTCGCTGGTCTTCCAGAGGATGGAGGCGCAGCCTTCGGGGCTGATCACCGAATAGACGGAATACTGCAGCATCAGCACCTGGTCGGCCACGGAAATGGCCAGGGCCCCGCCGGAGCCGCCTTCGCCGATGATGGTGGAAACGATGGGCACTTCCAGCTGCGCCATCTCGAGGATGTTGCGGCCGATGGCTTCAGACTGGCCGCGCTCCTCGGCGTCGATGCCGGGGTAGGCGCCCGGCGTGTCCACGAAGGTGAAAACTGGCAGCTTGAACTTCTCGGCCAGCTTCATCAGGCGCAGCGCCTTGCGGTAGCCTTCCGGGCGGGTCATGCCGAAGTTGCGGGCGGTGCGCTCCTTGGTGTCGCGGCCCTTCTGATGGCCGATCACCATGCAGGGCTGGCCATTGAAGCGGGCCAGACCGCCGACGATGGCGAGGTCGTCGGCAAAATGCCGGTCGCCGTGCAGCTCAACGAAATGGGTGAAGATCTCGTTGACGTAGTCCAGCGTGTAAGGCCGGTCGGCGTGGCGGGCGATCTTGGTGATCTGCCAGGGCGAGAGGTTGCTGTAGATGTCCTTGGTGAGCTGCTGGCTTTTCTTGCTGAGCTGGTCGATCTCGTCGGAGATGTCCACCGCGGATTCGGACTGCACGTAACGCAGTTCTTCGATCTTGGTTTCGAGTTCGGCAATGGGCTGCTCGAAATCCAGAAAATTCTTTTTGGCCAAGGCAAAACTCCTGTGGTCTTTATAGGTCAGTACGCCACCGGTACCGGGTCCAACGAGCGCCAAATATACCAAGTCGCCACGCTGCAGTACGGGGCCCAGGCGGCGGCCACTTCGCGCGCGTCGCTGCGGCTGACCGGGTCGCCGGAAAAATAGCCCTGGCTGATGCCGCGGATCAGCCCCACGTCGTCGAGCGGCAGCACGTTGGGCCGCATCAGGTAGAAGATGAGGAACATTTCGGCGGTCCAGCGGCCAATGCCCCTGATCGCCACCAGCTGTTTGATGATGGCTTCGTCGTCCTGGTCCTGCCAGGCCTCGGGGCGCAGGCTGCCGTTGTCGAAATGCAGGGCCAGATCGACCAGGTATTCGACCTTGCGCGCGCTCAGGCCGGCGGCGCGCATGTCGTCCACCTTCAGGCGCAGCAGTTGGGCCGGCTCCATGGCGGGCATGAGGGCGGCAAAACGGTTCCAGACCGCCTGTGCGGCCTTGACCGAGATCTGCTGGCCGATGACGCTGCGCGCCAGGGTGGTGAAGGGGTCGCCACGGGACTGCAGGCTGACATCGGGAAACTGCGGGATGAGCTTGTTCATCACGCGGTCGCGCTGCATCAGGTGCTCGCAGGCGGCGGCCCAATACGGGGGTGCGGAAACGGTCATGTCTGCGGCTCAGGCCCGTTCCCAGGTGGTGCCGCTGGGGCTGTCCTTCAGCACCACGCCCTGTTCGAGCAGGGCTTTGCGGATGGCGTCGGCCTCGGCCCAGTTCTTGGCGGCCTTGGCTGCGGCACGGGCGTCGATCTGGGCCTGGATGGCGGCTTCGTCCAGCCCACCCGTGGCACTGCCGCCTTGCAGGAAGGCCTTGGGCTCTTCCTGCAGCAGGCCCAGGGTGGCGCCCAAGGCCTTGAGCAAACCGGCCTTCTCGGGCGAGCGGCCGCGATTGACCTCGCCGGCCAGCTCGAACAGCACAGCCACGGCCTCGGGGGTTCCAAAGTCCTCGTCCATCGCGGCCTGGAAGCGCGCGGCGTGCGGCTCGGTCCAGTCGATGGCCACATCGGCGGCAGGCACCGAGTCCAGCGCGGTGTACAGGCGCTTCAAGGCGGCCTTGGCGTCGTCCAGGTGGGCGTCGCTGTAATTCAAGGGGCTGCGGTAGTGGGCGCGCAGGATAAAGAAGCGCACGGTTTCGGCGTCATACTTGGCCAGCACCTCGCGGATGGTGAAGAAGTTGCCCAGGCTCTTGGACATCTTCTCGTTGTCCACCCGCACAAAGCCGTTGTGCATCCACACCGTGGCCAGCGGCTGGCCGGTGGCGCCTTCGCTCTGAGCGATCTCGTTTTCGTGATGCGGGAACTGCAGGTCGGCCCCGCCGCCGTGGATGTCGAAGCTCTCACCCAGCATCTCGCAGCTCATGGCCGAGCATTCGATGTGCCAGCCCGGTCGGCCCAGGCCGTAGGCGCCGTCCCACTTGGCCTCGTCGGGCTCGCTGGCCTTGGCCGCTTTCCACAGCACGAAGTCCAGCGGGTCCTGCTTGCCGTCGTCCACCGCCACGCGCTCGCCGGCGCGCAGGTCGTCCAGGCTCTTGCCCGACAGCTTGCCGTAGCCGGCGAACTGGCGCACGGCGTAGTTCACGTCGCCGTTGGGGCTGCGGTAGGCCAGGCCTTTGCGCTCCAGCTGGCCGATCAGGCTCAGCATCTGGGGCACAAACTCGGTGGCACGAGGCTCGAAAGTCGGGCGTTCGATCTTGAGCGCGTCGGCGTCCTGGTGCAGGGCGTCCACCATGCGGTCGGTCAGGGAACGGATGGTTTCGCCGTTTTGGAGGGCACGGGCGATGATCTTGTCGTCGATGTCGGTGACGTTGCGCACGTAGGTGACGCGGTAGCCGCTGGCCTTGAGCCAGCGCTGCACCACGTCGAACGCGACCATGGAGCGCGCGTGGCCCAGGTGGCACAGGTCGTAGACCGTCATGCCGCAGACGTACATGCGGACGTGGCCAGGCTCCAGGGACGTGAACGCGTCCACGCGGCGCGTGAGGGAGTTGTAAATGCGCAAAGTCATGGGGAGCTGGGGGTGAAAGACCCCTCAGATACAATCTTTTCAGTATATCGGCGCCGTTGCCCGGCGTGTTGTCGCGGGCAGCGGTCGGTCGCGAAGGACGCGTATTGTGCACGTTCGCGCCGCGCCCACCGCGCTTTTTTTGCGAACAGCCATGACGCCCCACCGCTTCCTCTCCCCGCATTCCCCCCGCCCCGCCACCGGCACACCGCTGGCGCCTGTCGCCCCGCACCGCGCCTGGGCCACGGGCCTGCGCCACGGCTGCGCAGCCCTGCTGCTGGCCGCCACCGGCTGGGGCCTGCCCGCCGTCGCCCAGGACGCCCCCTACGACGAAATCCAGCGCTTGATGAACGCCGGCCAGCTGCCCGAGGCCCTGCAACGCGCCGACGCCTGGCTGGCCGAACGCCCGAAAGACCCCCAGGCCCGCTTCCTGAAAGGCATGGCGCAAAGCCGGCAAGGGGCCACCGAAGACGCCTTGGCCACCTTCGAGGCGCTCGTGCGCGACTACCCGGAACTGCCCGAACCGCACAACAACCTGGCCGTGCTGCACGCCGGCGCGGGCCGGCTGGACCAAGCCCGTGCCGCGCTGGAAACCGCCATCCAGCTCAACCCGAATTACGCCACCGCCCACCAGAACCTGGGCGATGTGTACCTGCGGCTGGCCACCCAGGCCTACCGCACCAGCCTCAAACTCAGTCCCACGGCCAACGTGCACACCCGCCTGCAGGCGCTGGACGCCCTGACGGCACCGCCCGTCCCCAAGCGCTGACCCGCCCCTTTGGAACCGCCGCCATGAACCGCCGCCACCTCCTGTCTGCCTGCGCGACCGCCCTCTTGCTCGCCCAGGGCCATGCCCACGCCCAGGCCGCCCCCCGCGTCAAACTTGACACCAGCCACGGCGCCATCGTGCTGGAACTGGCCGCCGACAAGGCGCCCAAATCCGTGGACAACTTCCTCGAATACGTCAAAACCGGCCACTACGACGGCACCGTCTTCCACCGCGTGATCGACGGCTTCATGCTCCAGGGCGGCGGCTTCACCGCCGACATGGTGCAGAAACCCACCCGCGGCCCAATCCCGCTGGAATCCCGGAACGGCCTGCGCAATCTGCGGGGCACCGTGGCCATGGCCCGCACCATGGTGCCGGACTCGGCCACCGCGCAGTTCTTCATCAACGTTAAAGACAACGACTTCCTTGACGCGGCGAACTCGCGCGACGGCCACGGCTACGCCGTGTTCGGCAAAGTCGTCAGCGGCATGGACGTGGTCGACAAGATCCGCGCCGTGCCCACGGGCAGCCGCGGCGGTCACCAGAACGTGCCCAGCACCCCCGTCACCATCCTCAAAGCCACATTGGAGAAATGAACATGGCCAACCCCCAAGTCGAACTGCACATCACCGGCCACGGTGTCATCACCCTGGAGCTGGACGCCGAGAAGGCGCCCAAGTCCACCGCCAACTTCCTGGCCTACGTGAACAACGGCCACTACAACAACACCGTCTTCCACCGCGTGATCGACGGCTTCATGATCCAGGGCGGCGGCTTCGAGCCCGGCATGAAGCAGAAGCCCACCGGCGCCGAGATCGAGAACGAGGCCAACAACGGCCTGAAGAACGCCAAGTACACCGTGGCCATGGCCCGCACCCAGGCGCCCCATTCCGCCACGGCGCAGTTCTTCATCAACGTGGCCGACAACGGCTTCCTCAACCACACCGCACCCTCGCTGCAAGGCTGGGGCTATGCCGTCTTCGGCAAGGTGGTGGGGGGCACCGAGGTGGTGGACGCCATCCGTGGCGTCAAGACCGGCCGCAAGGGCTTCCACGACGACGTGCCCGTGGCCGACGTGGTGATCGAAAAGGCGGTCGCCCTCTGAGCACCGCACGCGTCGCAGCGCCGCCCGGCTGGCGCCGGGTGGACTTCATCTCGGACCTGCACCTGAACGCGGACGAGCCGGGCACGGCCCAGGCCTGTCTGCGCTACCTGCAGACGACCGACTGCGACGCGCTCTTCATCCTCGGCGACCTGTTCGAGGTCTGGGTGGGCGACGACGCGCTGGACGCGCCCGACCACCCGGAGCGGGCCTTTGCCCGCACCTGCGTGGACGCCTTGCGCGCCTGCGCCAGCCAGCGCCCGGTGCACGTGATGCACGGCAACCGCGACTTCCTGCTCGGCCCGGCCTTCCACCAGCGCAGCGCCACCCGGCCCCTGCCCGACCCCTGTGTGCTCGACTGGCATGACCGGCGCTACCTGCTCAGCCACGGCGATGCCTGGTGCCTGGACGACCACGAGTACATGCGCTTTCGCGCCCAGGTGCGCACCCGCGCCTGGCAAACCGAATTTCTGGCCCAGCCCCTGGACGTGCGCGAACAACTGGCGCGGCGCCTGCGCCAGGACAGCGAAGCGCGCAAGGCCCAAAGCCGGGCCGGGGCTGGGGCCCCCACCTTCGCCGGCTACGCCGATGTGGACACCCCGACCGCGCGCGACTGGCTGCAGCGCACCGGTGCCCGTGTGCTGATCCATGGCCACACCCACCGCCCGGCCGACCACGACCTGGGCGACGGCCTGCACCGCGTGGTGCTGAGCGACTGGGACGCCGCCGCCCACCCGCCCCGCGGCGAGGTGCTGCGCCTGCACGCCGACGGCCATTGGGACCGGCGGCCCTGGGTCGCCTGAGCCCGGCCTGGGACGGCCCCGCGCGATGTCTGCCCCCACCTCACCTGCGAACTGGTTCGGCCGCCTGTGGCAACGCTGGCGACGCCAACCGTGGTGGCGAACACTGGCGGGCCGCTGGCACACGCCACCCGACATCCCCGAGGGCTTGTGGCAGCACGTGTTGCAAGCCCACCCTTTTCTGGCCGATCTGTCCACCGCGGAGCAGGCCGCGCTGCGGCAGTTGTGCCGGCACTTCATTGCCCACAAGGAATTCCACGGCGCCCAGGGCCTGCACATCACCGATGCCATGGCCGTGACCGTCGCCGCCCAGGCCTGTCTGCCCCTGCTGCACTGGGGCTTGCCCGGTCTGACGTGGTACCGCGACTTTGTCGGCATCGTCATCCACCCGGGCGAGGTGCTGGCACAGCGCCAGGTGACCGATGCGGCCGGCGTGGTGCACCACTACGCCGAAGCCCTGCTGGGCGAAGCCATGCACGGCGGGCCGGTGATGCTGAGCTGGTCGCACGTGCGCGGCCACCCCGACGCCGCGCGGGCCGGACACAACCTGGTGATCCACGAATTCGCGCACAAGCTCGACATGCGCCACAAGGCGCACGACGAAACCGCCGACGGCTGCCCCCGCCTGCCCGCGGCCTGGCCGGGCCTGACGGCCGGACAGGCCCGGGCACATTGGCGCCGCACCCTGTACGGTGCCCACGCCAACTTCCAGCGCGCGGTCGAAATGGCCGACCGCTTCGGCGCCCCCGCCCCTTGGCTGGATGCCTACGGCGCGCAATCGCCGGCCGAGTTCTTTGCCGTGGCCTGCGAAGCGTATTTCGTGAACCGGCCCCGCTTCGGTGAGGCTTTTCCCGAACTGCTGCCGCTGTTCGACGCCTTCTTCAGGCGTCCCGCGGTCAGCGGCGCAGCAGCACCTTGAGCGCGGCCTGAACGCGGCGGGCCAGCGCCTCGTCGTGGGCGCTGGCCAGCACCTGGGCGGTGTCCTTGACCCAGGTGTCGGCCGGGGCCGGGTCGTGGCGGCGCGTCAACAGCTGCAACTGCAAGGCGCGGCGGGCTTCCAACTGGTCGGCTGGGGTGGGCACCTCGGCGGCCATTTCCAGGCGCAACAGGCTCTGGGCCGCCTGCTGGGCGACCGCAGACGACGCGGGCTGCGACAGGGCCTGGACCCAGGCCGCGCGGCCGGCGGCCGCGGCACGACCGCCCAAAGCCTGGGCCGCGGGCACGGCCTCGGCGTTGCGCTGTTGCCAGGCCGACAACAGTTGGGTCAGGGCCTCGCCGTGGGCCTGGGCGGCGAGCTTCTTCAGGGCCAGTTCGGCGTGCTCCAAGGCCTGGCGCTGGGCGCGGAAAGCCGCATCTCCCAAACGCGGGCCCCGGGCCTCGAAGCCGGGCCGGTCGCCGTAAGGGGCGCGGCCTTCGCGGCCGTCCCGACCCGGACGGGCATCGCGGCGCTCGCCCGGGCGGGCGTCGCGGCCGGCCGCGCGCAGTGCCGGGGTGGGCTGGGTCTTGTTCATGCCGGGGCGGTCGTCACCGCGCATGGCCACCAGCTTGCGAGCCGGCGTTTCGGACAGGGCTCCATCGGCAGCCGCCGGCTCGTTCGGGCTGGGTGCGGCTTCGGCCGAGGTCACCTGGGCGGCCGCAGGCACCACGGCGGCCTGTCCACGGGCGGCAGCCTGCAAGGCCTCCATGGCGGCGCGGATCTGCTGCACATCGCCGCTGGCGTTGGCCGCGTCCAGCGCCTTGGCGGCGGCCAGCACGGCCTGGTCGTGGGCGCTCACCGCGACTGCGGTTTTTTCGCGCTCGGCGGTCTTGCGCTCGAAGGCTTCGTCGAGGGGTTTGCGGAAAGCCTCCCAC
>NZ_NWMV01000046.1 GCF_002837145.1 Macromonas nakdongensis
AGTTGCGGTTATCCACGCCGTTGGAACCGGTGGTGTGGATGAAGTAGCTGTCGGTGCCGGCCTGGCCGTCGAGCGTGAGGGTGTGCTCGGCCACCACGCCAGCGGTCTCGGGCGAGGTGCGGGTGGCGGCCAGTGCCTGGGCGGCGGCGTCCAGTGCCGCCCGGGCGGTGGCGAGCCAGCCGCTGCGGGCCGCGGGCGGCACCGCGTCGTGGGCCTGCAGCCAGTCCAGCGCGTCGTGGCCGAAGGTGGTGGCGTCCAGGGCCGGGCGCTGCACGAACGGCGCCTGCGCCCCGGTGTTGTGCAGGCGCGCCAGGAAGCGGCCGATCCACTCCAGCACCTCGGGGTCGTCGAGTTCGGGGCGGCGCCCGCCCCGGCGCGGGCTGACGCTGAAGGCAAAGCCAGCGTGGTGGTGCAGGGTGCGGTCGTGCAGCACCCGCGGGGCCACCACCGGCACCTCGGCCACCACCAGGTCTTGGGCGAAGCGGTGTTCTTCTTCGATCTGCGCGTCGCTCCAGCGGCCAGGGCGGTAGAACTTCAGCACCACGGCGTCGCCGTCGTCCAGGTGGGCCAGGTAGACGCGGTTTTCGTAGGAGCTCAGCGCCATCAGGCGGCCGTCGCCCCACAGGCCCAGGTGCGCCAGGGCGTCCAGCACCGTGTTGGGGGTGAGGGCGTCGTAGGGGTGGGCTGCGGTCATGGGGTGCGTGGGGCCAAGGGTGGCTGGATCATACGTGGGCAGGGCGCCGCCGTGCTTGGGCGCAGAATGCAGCCCCATGGAAAAGACATTTGCCCGGTCCCGCCGCCGCCGGCTGGTGCGCAAGGGGCTGCTGTATTCGCTGGGCCTGGTGCTGCTGATCCTCGTGATGGGCGGCCTGGGCTTCTGGTGGTTGGAGCCCGAAGTGCACAGTTTCACCGAGGGGCTGTGGCTGTCCTTCACCACCGCGGCCACCGTGGGCTATGGCGATCTGGTGCCGAGCACCGTGTGGTCCCGCCTGTTCGCGGTGGTGGTGGTGCTGTTGGGGCTGGCGGTGCTGTCGCTGGTGACGGCGTCGTTGGCGGCCATCTTTGTGGACGAAGAGGTGGAGCAAGAGGACCGGGCTTCCACCGCCGAATTGATGCGCGAACTGCACGCCCTGCGGCGCGAGGTGCGCGCCCTGCGCGAGGTCGGCGGGGCTGGGGCCGCGGCGGCCGGGGCTGGCCTATCATCGGCACATGCCCAAACCCCCGCGCCCAGCCCGCTCTCCGTCCCGTCCGCCCCAGACTGAGGCCCCGCCTCCGGTCCTGCCCGACTTGCGCCCGGGGCAGTCGGTGGCGCTGCTGCAGGAGCTGCACATCCTGACCCGCGAGGGCAAGCTCAACCAGGACACGCGGCGCAAGCTCAAGCAGGTCAACCACCTGCTGCAGTTCATCGAGCCGCTGCTGCAGGAGGCGCTGGACGCGCGTGGCGACGTGACGCTGGTGGACCACGGCGCCGGCAAGTCCTACCTCGGCTTCATGCTGTACGACCTGTTTTTCCAGCCGCGAGCGGTGGGCCAGGTGATCGGGGTGGAAACGCGCGCCGAGCTGGTGGCGCGTTCGCGCGAACTGGCCGAGCGCCTGGGCTTTGCGCGCATGCGCTTCGTGGCCGCCACGGTGCAGGACGCGATGACCTCGGCCGACATTCCGGCCACCGTGGACGTGGTGACCGCGCTGCATGCCTGCGACACCGCCACCGACGACGCCATCGCCTTCGGCCTGGCGCGCCAGGCCCGTGCCCTGGTGCTGGTGCCCTGCTGCCAAGCCGAGGTGGCCGGGGTGTTGCGCAAGCACAAGGCGCTCAGCCTGTCGCGCACGCCGCTGAGCGAGATCTGGCGCCACCCGCTGCACACGCGCGAGTTCGGCAGCCAGATCACCAACGTGCTGCGCTGCCTGCAGCTGGAAGCGCACGGCTACCAGGTGACGGTGACCGAACTGGTGGGCTGGGAGCACTCCATGAAGAACGAGCTGATCCTGGCGCGCAAGGTGGGTCCGGGCAAGGCCAGCGCCCGGGCGCGGCTGCAGCAGGTGCTGGACGAGCTGGGGTTGGCGGAACTCCAGGCCCGTTTCGGGGTCTGACCGCTTCGACGTGTGTGGGCTGGGCGCCCCACACCCCCTGCTGACCCGGTGGTCCCTGGCCGCTGCGCTTCTTGGTGGAAGCGGGGCTTCTGGCGGACCGCCGCACCGAGGAGTTCCGCCCGTGTTCCCTGAATTTCCCCCTGCTTTTCCGGCCGTGATCTGGCCCGTGCTGTTGCTGCTGGCCTGGGCCGTGGGCGAAGGGCTGCACGCCCGCTGGCGGGTGCCCCGCGTCTCCAGCTACGTGGCGGTCGGGCTGCTGGCCGGCTACCTGGCCCAGCCGGCTTTGCACCACGGCATGCCCGGCCTGTTTTTCCTGGCCAACACCGCGCTGGCGCTGGTGCTGTTCGAGCTGGGCTACCGCATCCACCTGCGCTGGTTTTGGCACAACCCCTGGGTGCTGGCGCTGGGGCTGGTGGAGTCGGCCCTGACCTTTGGGGCGGTGTACTGGGCCAGCGGCGGGTTCGGGCTGTCCACCGAGGTGCGGCTGATCACCGCGGCCCTGGCCATGTCGGCTTCGCCAGCGGGCATCGTGCGGGTGGCCAACGAACTGCGCGGCGCCGGTCAGGTGACCGAGCGCGTCATGCACCTGTGCGCCATCAACTGCCTGCTGGCGGTGCTGGTGCTCAAGCTGGTGGTGGGGCACTGGCACCTGAGCACGTCGGGCGACCTGGCGGCCGCGGCCCTGGGGAGCGTCTACGCGCTGCTGATGTCGGTGGCTTTGGGGGCCGCCCTGGGGGTGGTGGTGCCGTGGCTGTGGCGTGCCCGCCCCGTGCCCGAGGCCAGCGTCACCGCGGTGTTCGCCCTGGCGGTGCTGTTGCTGGTCACCGTGTCGCAGGCGTTGATGCTGTCGCCCTTGCTGGCGGCCCTGAGTTTCGGGGTGGTGGCGCGCGAGCGCCGGGTGCACCTGACGCCGGCACAGCGCGGCTTCGGTTCGGCCGGCGACGTGCTGGGCCTGTTTCTCTTCGTCTACGTGGCCAGCCTGATCGATTGGGCCGCCGTGCCCGCCACCCTGGGGTTGGCCGTGGTGCTGCTGGCGGTGCGGGTGGCGTCCAAGGTGTTGTGCAACGTGGCGGTGGCGCGGGTCAGTGGCATCACCTGGCGCAAGGGGGCGCTCACCGGGCTGGCGCTGACGCCGATGTCGGCCTTTGCCATTTTGTTGCTGGAGCAGAGCCAGCGCTTGGGCTTCGGGCCCGCCACAGCGGTGTTGTCGGCGCTGGCGGCCATGATGTTGCTCCAGGAGTTGCTGGGCCCCTGGGTGACGCAGCGCAGCCTGATGGCCGCCCGCGAAACCCGTCCGATGACCTCGCCTGGCCGCGCGCCCCAGGCCTGAGCCGCGCAGGAGACGCCCATGCCACTGGACACCTTCAAGGCCTCCGACGCCCTCACCCTGGGGGTGGAGCTGGAGCTGCAACTCGTCAACACCTACGACCACGACCTGTCGAGCAGCGCCGACGACCTGCTGGAACTGCTGCGCCGCCGCCCCTTTCCCGGCGTGGTGACGCCGGAGATGACGCAAGGCATGATCGAAGTCGCCACCGGCGTGCACACGGCACACGGCCCCTTGCTGGCGCAGTTGCGCGAAATCCGCGACACCCTGGCGCACGCCGGCGACCGGCTCAACCTCGAGCTGGCCGGGGGCGGCACCCACCCCTTCCAGCGCTGGTTCGAGCAGCGCATTTTTGCCAAGCCGCGTTTCCAGCAGCTGTCGGGCCTGTACGGCTACCTGGCCCAGCAGTTCACCGTGTTCGGCCAGCACGTGCACGTGGGTTGCAGTTCGCCCGACGAGGCCTTGTTCCTCTTGCACGCGCTCAACCGCTACGTGCCGCACTTCATCGCGCTGTCGGCCTCGTCGCCGTTTTCGCAGGGGGTGGACACGCTGTTCGACTCGGCCCGGCTGAACTCGGTGTTCGCCTTCCCGTTGAGCGGACGCGCGCCCTTCGTGCTGAGCTGGGACGAGTTCGCCGGCGGCTATTTCACCAAGATGGAGCGCACCGGCGTGGTCCAGTCCATGAAGGACTTTTACTGGGACATCCGGCCCAAGCCCGAGTACGGCACCATCGAACTGCGGGTGTGCGACACGCCGCTGACGGTGGAGCGCGCCGCCGCGCTGGCCGGCTACCTGCAGGCGCTGTGCCGCCACCTGCTGGAGCGCAACGAGCCGCCGCCCGAGGAGGACGACTACCTCGTCTACACCTACAACCGCTTCCAGGCCTGCCGTTTCGGGCTGGACGGCACCCTGGTCCACCCGAAAACCCGCCAGCAGATCGGCATCCGCGAGGACATCCTGGCCACGCTGCGGCAGTTGGGGCCGCACGCCGACGCGCTGGACTCGCACGCGGCGCTGGACGAGGTCGAACGTGCCTGCGTCCGCGACGGCAACCACGCCAGCTACCTGCGCCGCTGCTTTGCCGACAGCGGCAGCGTGCAGGGCGTGGTGCAGGCGGCGGTGCAGGCCCTGCGCCGGCCGTGCTAACCTGCGCTTTTGCCCACAACGACACGGAGACACCCCCCATGCCCGGCCTGCTGCCCCAGATCGATCCCGACGGCCTGCTCGAATTCTCGGTGGTCTACACCGACCGCGCGCTCAACCACATGTCGCAGCGCTTCCAGGGGGTGATGCGGGACATTTCCGCCATCCTCAAAGACGTGTACCAGGCCCACTCGGCGGTGCTGGTGCCGGGCAGTGGCACCTTCGGCATGGAAGCGGTGGCGCGCCAGTTCGCCACCGGGCAGCGGGTGCTCGTCATTCGCAACGGCTGGTTCAGCTACCGCTGGACGCAGATTTTCCAGATGGGCGGCATCCCCGCGCACGAAACCGTGCTCAAGGCGCGCCGGGTGGATCCGGCCGACCCGCAGTCGCCCTGGGTGCCGTGCCCGATCGACGAGGTGGTCGCCACCATCCACGCCGAAAAGCCGGCACTGGTGTTCGCCCCGCACGTGGAAACCGCGGCCGGCATGATCCTGCCGGACGGTTACCTGAAGGCCGTGGCTGACGCGGTGCACTCCGTGGGCGGCCTGTTCGTGCTGGACTGCATCGCCTCTGGGGCCATGTGGGTGGACATGCGCGCCACCGGCGTGGACGTGCTGGTGAGCGCGCCGCAAAAGGGCTGGAGCGGTTCGCCCGCCTGCGCCATGGTGATGCTGAGCGAGCGGGCGCGCCAGGCCATCGAAGGCACCACCAGCACCAGCTTCGCCTGTGACCTGAAGAAGTGGCTGCAGATCATGGAAACCTACGAGGCCGGCGGCCACGCCTACCACACCACCATGCCGACCGACGCGCTGGCGCGCCTGCGTGAGGTGATGCAGGAAACCCGCGCCTACGGCTTCGAGCAGGTGCGCCAGGAGCAGATTGAGCTGGGCGCCCAGGTGCGCGCGCTGTTCGAGCGGCGCGGCATCCGCAGCGTGGCGGCGGCCGGCTTCCAGGCCCCGGGCGTGGTGGTGAGCTACACGTCCGACCCCGACATCCAGAACAGCAAGAAATTCCTGGCGCTGGGCCTGCAGACCGCCGCCGGCGTGCCGCTGCAGTGCGACGAGCCGGCCGGCTGGAGCACTTTCCGCGTCGGCCTGTTCGGCCTGGAAAAGCTGCACCACGTGGACCGCAGCGTGGCGCACCTGGCCGCCGCGCTGGACCAGATGGGCATCACCGAGCCCGTGGCCGCCACGGCCTGATCGGCCTCGCCGAGGCCTGCGGTTGAGGGCCGCTGGCGAGCTCGGCGGGGGCTGGACGGTGGGCGTTTGAGGAGGGCCGCCGGTTGCGGCCTGTGGTCAGCTGTTCAGCGGGCGAACCGCCGGCGCGTGAGCGCCAGCGCCACCCAGAACGCCACCGCGGTGTAGCCCGCCAGCACCGCCAGGTGCAGCCCTGCGTCGGCGGGCCACTGGTCCAGGAACAGCGGGCGCACCAGCAACACCGCGTGCGTCAGCGGCAGCGCGTTCGACAGCCACAGCACCAGTTGTGGCAACTGCTCGCGCGGGAAGAACACGCCGCTGAGGAACATCATGGGCGTGAGGAACAGGGTGAAGTAGTAGGTGAAAAAGTCGTAGCCCTGCGCCAGCGCGTTGAAGATCAGCGCGATGCAACTGAAGGTGATGCCCACCAGCAGCAGCACCGGCCAGGCCACCAGCAGCTTGGGGCTGTGGCTGATGCCCAGCGCCAGCATCACGCCCAGGATGGCGGTGACGGTGAACAGCGATTTGAACGCGGCCCACAGCATTTCGGCCAGCAGCACGTCGTCGAGCGTGACCGGCGCGTTCATGATGCCGTCCCAGGTCTTTTGCACGTGCATGCGCGAAAACGCCGAGTACAGCGCCTCGAAGGTGGCGGCGTTCATGGCGCTCATGCAGATGCTGCCGCTGGCCAGGAACAGGATGTAGGGCACGGCGCGCGCCGCGCCGTCGGGGCCGGCCACCTGCACCTCGCCCACCAGCAGGCCCATGCCGTAGCCAAAGGCCACCAGCCAGATCAGCGGTTCGGCGATGTTGCCGACCAGGCTGGGGATGGCCAGCTTGCGCCAGACCAGCAGGTTGCGCAGGAACACCGGCCAGAAGCGCAGTGAGAGGTGTGGGCGGCGCCAGGGGCTGGGCGTGGCGCAGGCGGGGGTGGCCAGGGCTTCAGGGGCGTGGGGCATGGTGGCGGCAGGGCGAGCGGGTGGGGTGTCGGGGCGGTGGGTTGGGGCGTCCGTGGGCCGTGGCCAGGGCTTCAACCCTCCTCCCGGATCTGGCGGCCGGTGAGCTTGAGGAACAGGTCCTCCAGGTTGGCCGGGCGGTGCAGGGTGCGCAGCGTCGGGTGGTCGGCCAGCGCGGCCAGCAAGGGCTTGGCGTCGTGGGTGTAGAAAAACACGGTTTCGCCGCTCACCTCCACCCGTGCGGCCAGCGCGGACAGCGGTGAGGTGGCCAGGGCCTGCGCCTCGCTGCCGGCACTGCCATAGACCTCCACCACGTCGGGCTCCAGGTGCTGGGCGATCAGTTCGCGCGGGCGGCCCTCCGCGATTTTTTGGCCGTGGTCGATCACCAGCAGCCGGTGGCACAGGCGCTCGGCCTCGTCCATGAAGTGGGTGGTCAGCAGGATGCTTTTGCCCTGTTGCAGCAGTTGCTGCAAGCGTTCCCACATCAGGTGGCGCGCCTGCGGGTCCAGCCCGGTGGTGGGTTCGTCCAGCAACAGCAGTTGCGGGTCGTTGACCAGCGCGCGCGCCAGCGACAGGCGCCGCTTCATGCCGCCCGACAGCTCGCCCGGCTTGGCCCGGGCCTTGTGCGCCAGCGCGGCAAAGTCCAGCAGCGCCGGGATGCGCGCCTGCACCGCCGCCTTGGGTAGGCCAAAGTAGCGGCCGAACACCAGCAGGTTTTCGGCGCAGCTGAAGTCGGGGTCCAGCGTGTCCATCTGGCTGACCACCCCCAGCCGCGCCTTGATTGCCTGCGCGTCGGCCGGCATCTGCAGGCCCAGCGCCTCTATGGCGCCGCCGTCGGGTGCGGTTTGGCCCAGGCACATGCGGATGGTGGTGGTCTTGCCGGCGCCGTTGGGGCCGATCAGGCCCAGGCATTCGCCCGGGGCGATGTGGAACGACAGGTCGTTGACCACGGTAGCTTGGCCGTAGCGTTTGGTGAGGTGGCGGGCTTGGAACAGCGGGGTCATGGGGGCATTGTGCCGGGCCGGGGCCGGTCGTGCAGCGACTCGAGGCCGGTGGCCCGGTGGTGCCCGCGGTGTGGCGCAGGCCCCGCCGGTAAAATGCCCGCCTTTGGCCCCAGCTTTTTCCGAGGGATGCCCCCGTGTCTGACCGTTTGGCGGTGCTGCCGCAATACCTGCTGCCCAAGCAGGCCCTGACCTCGCTGGCCGGTGCGCTGGCGCGCCGGCCGCTGGGCGGCTTCACCCGGCGCAACATCCGCAACTTCGTGGCCCGCTACGGCGTGGACATGAGCGAAGCGGCCGAGCCCGACATCGCGCGTTACGCCACCTTCAACGATTTCTTCACCCGGGCCCTCAAGCCGGGCGCGCGGCCACTGGCCGCCAGCGACCTGCTGTGCCCGGTGGACGGCGCCATCAGCCAGTTCGGGGCCATCGAGAGCGACCAGATCTTCCAGGCCAAGGGCCACCGCTACAGCACCACCGCGCTGGTGGGCGGCGATGCGCAACTGGCCCAGCGTTTCGAGAGCGGCAGCTTCGCCACGCTCTACCTCAGCCCCAAGGACTACCACCGCATACACATGCCCTGCGCCGGCCGACTGACGCGCATGGTGCACGTGCCGGGCGACCTGTTTTCGGTCAACCCCACCACCGCGCGCGGCGTGCCGGGCCTGTTTGCCCGCAACGAGCGGGTGGTGTGCGTGTTCGAGGGCGCGCACGGCCCCTTCGTGCTGGTGCTGGTGGGGGCCACCATCGTCGGCAGCATGGCCACGGTGTGGCACGGCGTGGTCAACCCGCCGCGCCCCGGCGTGCCGCGCGACTGGCGCTACGACGACCGCGACATTGCGCTGGCACGTGGCGACGAGATGGGCCGCTTCCTGCTGGGCTCCACCGTGGTGCTGCTGTTCCCGCAGGGCGCCATGCGCTTCCCCCCCGACTGGGCGCCGGCCCGCCCCATCCGAATGGGCGAGGCCATGGGCGACTGGCTGGTGCCGCCGGCCTGAGCGATGCCCCGGGCGCCTGTGGGCGGCAGATGCCCCGGCGCCAGCCCGTTGTTTTCACCGTTTTTCTTTGTCCACCGTTTTTAGGAGACCCCGCATGACCACCCTCGGCACCCCGTTGACCCCCCAGGCCACCAAAGTCATGCTGCTCGGCTCCGGCGAGCTGGGCAAGGAGGTGCTGATCGCGCTGCAGCGCCTGGGCGTGGAAACCATCGCCGTGGACCGCTACGACCACGCGCCCGGCCAGCAGGTGGCGCACCACGCGCGCACCATCACCATGAGCGATCCGGCGCAACTCAAGGCCCTGATCGAGGCCGAACAGCCCCACCTGGTCGTGCCCGAAATCGAGGCCATTGCCACGCCCATGCTGCAGGAACTGGAAGCCGCCGGCACCGTGCAGGTGGTGCCCACCGCCCGCGCCGCGCGCCTGACCATGGACCGCGAGGGCATTCGCCGCCTGGCCGCCGAAACGCTGGGCCTGCCCACCAGCCCGTATCAGTTCTGTGATTCGCTTGAAGAACTGCAGGCCGCCATCGACGCGGGCATCGGCTACCCCTGCATCGTCAAGCCGGTGATGAGCAGCTCCGGCAAGGGGCAGAGCAAGATCAATGGCCCGGCCGACGTGCAGAAGGCCTGGGACTATGCCATGGCCGGCGGCCGCGTCAGCCACGGCCGCGTCATCGTCGAAGGCTTCATCGACTTCGACTACGAAATCACCCAGCTCACTGTGCGCGCCCGCGGTGCGAACGGCCAGATCGAAACCCATTTCTGCGACCCCATCGGCCACGTGCAGGTGGGCGGTGACTACGTGGAGAGCTGGCAGCCCATGCCCATGCACCCCGCGGCGCTGGAGCGTTCGCGCCAGATCGCCAAAACCATCACCGACAACCTGGGCCAGGGCCTCAACGGCGAGCCCGCCGGCCTGGGCCTGTACGGCGTGGAGCTGTTCGTCCAGGGCGAGCAGGTCTGGTTCAGCGAGGTGAGCCCGCGCCCGCACGACACCGGCCTGGTGACGCTGTGTACCCAGCACCAGAGCGAGTTCGAGTTGCACGCCCGCGCCATCCTGGGCCTGCCGGTGGATGCGTCGCTGCGCAACCCCGGCGCCAGTGCCGTGATCTACGGCGGTGTGGACGCGCAAGGCCTGGTGTTCGACGGCGTGGACGAGGCCCTGGCCGTGCCCGGCACCGACCTGCGCCTGTTCGGCAAGCCCGAGAGCTTTGTCAAGCGCCGCATGGGCGTGGCCCTGGCGCGCGCGGCCGACACCGACACGGCCCGCGCCAACGCCAAATTGGCGGCGTCCCGCGTCCGGCCCCGCACCGTTTGACGTGGGTCAAGGCCCGGTCGGCGTTTCTTCTTTAGCATTTGCTCCAGGGCAATGTCAGCAAAGGTCGTGTCTGTGAATTTCCGTCAATATTCGATCCGCATTCAGATCTCGGTGCTGCTCGTCAGTGCGCTCCTGCTCATCGCGGTGATGGGCGGGGTGGGGTGGTTCTCCCTGCACCGGGCGGGCGAGCTGGTGCTGTTCGGCCAGAACGTCAGCACCCCGCGGCAGAAGGTGGCCAACGAGTTGATCGACAGCATCAGCGCCCGCGCCATCGGCGCGCGCAACCTGGTGTTGATGCCTTCGGCGGAGGCGCGCGAGGCGCAGCGCGTCAAGATCGTGGCCGCTCACGAGAAAACCCAGGCGGCCATCCAGCGCCTGCGCGCGCTCACCTCTGAGCAGGTGCAGCCGCGTGAGACCGAACTGCTCAAAGCGGTGTACGACGCCGAGGCCCTGTACGGGCCGGTGGCCCTGGCCATCACCGAACTGGGCGTTCAAGGGAAAACGGACGAGGCGATTCAGCGCATCGTCAACGAATGCGAGCCCTTGCTGGCGCGCCTGACCCTGGCCTTGCACGCGGTGGTCGAATACGAGAACGCCGCCGCCGAGGGCGACGTGAACCGCATGATCGAAACCGACCGCAACGCCCAGTGGCTCATGGCCGGGCTGGGGGCGGTGTCGCTGCTGTTGATGGTGGTGCTAGGGGTGGTCGTGGCCCGGGGCCTGATCCAGAGCACCGGCCGCACCGTGCTGGCCGTGCAGCAGATGGCCGCCGGCGACCTGACGGTGAACGTGCCCGTCAGCGGCAACAGCGAAACCGACCAGGTGCTCCAGGCCGTGAACCAGATGGCGGCGCGTCTGCGCGAGGTCTTGGGCCAGGTGCGCCAGGCCGCCCACGAGATCGGCACCGCCAGTGCCGAGGTGGCCACCGGCGCCGGCGACCTGTCCATGCGCACCGAGCAGACCGCCAGCAACCTGGAGCAAACCGCGGCCAGCATGGAGGAACTCACCTCGACCGTGCGCCAGTCGAGCGACTCGGCCCGTCAGGCCAACCAGCTCGCTGGCAACGCCGCCGAGGTGGCGCAGCACGGGGGTGCGGTGGTCGGCAAGGTGGTGGACACCATGGCCGAGATCAACCAGAGCAGCCAGAAGATCCACGACATCATCGGCGTGATCGATGGCATCGCCTTCCAGACCAACATCCTGGCGCTGAACGCGGCCGTGGAGGCGGCGCGTGCTGGCGAGCAAGGCCGTGGCTTTGCCGTGGTGGCCGGCGAAGTGCGCTCGCTGGCGCAGCGCAGTGCCGAAGCCGCCAAGGAAATCAAGCAGCTCATCAGCGACTCGGTCGCCAAGGTCGAAAGCGGGACCCTGCTGGTGCGCGAGGCTGGCACCACCATTTCCGACGTGGTGGACAACGCCCGCCGGGTCAACGACATCGTCTCCGAGATGATGGCCGCCAGCCACGAGCAGGCCGAAGGCATCGGCCAGGTCAACACCGCGGTGAGCCAGCTCGACCAGATGACCCAGCAGAACGCCGCGCTGGTGGAGCAGAGCGCCGCGGCCGCCGAAAGCCTGCAGGACCAGGCGCGGCGCCTGGTCGAGGCCGTGGGGGTGTTCAACATCGGTGGTGGCGGGCACATGGCCCTGCCGGCACCGGGTGCGGTGCGCCGCCTGGCCGCCCGCTGAGGGCGCGCGACCCTGGCCCAAACCGCCCGAATTCCGGGCGGTTTTTTATTGGAACGCCACCTCGGCGAAGCTGCGCAGCTTGCGGCTGTGCAGCTGGTCCACGCCGCCGGCGCGCAGGCGCTCCACCGCGCGGATGCCGATGCGCAGGTGCTGGTCCACCCGTTCGCGGTAGAAGTGGTTGGCCATCCCGGGCAGCTTGATTTCGCCGTGCAGGGGCTTGTCGCTCACGCACAGCAGGGTGCCGTAGGGCACGCGGAAGCGGAAGCCGTTGGCGGCGATGGTGGCGCTTTCCATGTCCAGCGCCACCGCGCGCGACTGGGAAAAACGCCGCTGCGGCGTGTTGTCGGGCAGCAGCTCCCAGTTGCGGTTGTCGGTGCTGGCCACGGTGCCGGTGCGCATCACGCGTTTCAGCTCGCCCGGGGCCAGGCCGGTCACGTCGGCCACCGCGCCTTCCAGCGCCAGCTGGATTTCGGCCAGCGCGGGGATCGGCACCCACAGCGGCAGCTCCTCGTCCAGCACGTGGTCCTCGCGCACGTAGGCGTGGGCCAGCACGTAGTCGCCCAGCTGCTGGGTGTTGCGCAGGCCGGCGCAGTGGCCCAGCATCAGCCAGGCGTGCGGGCGCAGCACGGCGATGTGGTCGGTGATGGTTTTGGCGTTGCTGGGGCCCACGCCGATGTTGACCAGGGTGATGCCGCTGCGGTCGGCGCGCAGCAGGTGGTAGGCGGGCATCTGCGGCAGGCGCGGCGGCTCGGCCCCGGGGTCCCCGTTCCACAGCGGCTGCAGGGCTTGCAGCTCGGCCACGCCCAGACCGGCGCGGCGCGTCACCACGTTGCCCGGTTCCACAAAGGCGATGTAGTCGCTGTCGGGGCGCGCCATCTCGGCCCGTCCCAGCTGGACGAATTCGTCGATGTAGAACTGGTAGTTGGTGAACAGCACGAAGTTCTGGAACCAGGCCGGCGCGGTGCCGCTGTAGTGGCGCAGGCGTTGCAGCGAATAGTCCACCCGCGGGGCGGTGAACAGGGCCAGCGGCTGGGGCCCCTGGGGACCGGGGTCGTGCGTGCCGTTGGCGATGCCGTCGTCCATGGCGGCCAGGTCGGGCAGGTCGAACACGTCGCGCAGCCAGGTGCGGTGCGCGGCGGTCAGCTCGCCTTCGACGTGGTCGTGTTCGGCGTAGGCGAAGTGGACCGGGATGGGCTGGTGGCTGACGCCGACTTCCAGTTCGCCGCCGTGGTTGTCCAGCAGCAGGCGGAATTGCTCCAGGTAGTAGTCGGCGTACAGGTCGGGGCGGGTCAGGGTGGTCTCGAAGCGGCCCGGCCCGGCGACGAAGCCATAGCTCAGCCGTGTCTGGCCTTGCGGGCGGGGCTGGGCGTTGGTCTGGGTGTGCAAGCGGACAAAGGGGTAGCAGGCGCGCACCCGGGGCCGAGGGGGGTGCTCGGCCCCGGCCGGGGTGCGCACAAAGGCCTGCATGGCCTGGCGCAGGTGGTCCACGGCGGTCTGGTAAAGCCCCTGCACCTGGGCCAGGGCTGCGGCCGGGTCGGTGTGGCGCTGCGGCGGAGCGAAGAGGGGGCTGTCCATCGTGGTCATCCGGTGTCAGGGGGCGGGTGGGGTCACCGGCTCGCGCATGGTGACGAATTCTTCGGCCGCGGTGGGGTGGATGCCGAGGGTGCTGTCGAACACCGCCTTGGTGGCGCCGGCCTTCATGGCCACGGCAAAGCCCTGGACGATCTCGCCGGCCTCGGCGCCCACCATGTGCAGGCCCACCACGCGGTCGCTGGCGCGGTCCACCAGCAGCTTCATCAGCGTGCGCTCGGGGCTGCCGCTCAGGGTGTGCTTGAGTGCACGGAACTCGGAGCGGAACACGCTGACCTGCCCGAACTGCGCACGGGCCTGGGCTTCCGTCAGGCCCACCGTGCCCACGTTCGGGTGGGTGAACACGGCGGTGGGGATGAGGTCGTAGCTCATGTCGCGCGGCGGTTTGCCGGCGGCGGGGCCGAACAGGTGGTCCACCAGCTGCATGGCTTCGCCCAGCGCCACCGGGGTGAGCTGCACGCGCGCCGTCACATCGCCCAGGGCGTACACGCTGGGCACGTTGCTGCGGTAGTCTCTGTCCACCACGATGGCGCCCTGCGCGTCCTGCGCCACGCCCACGGTCTCCAGCCCGAGGCCGGCCACGTTCGGCACGCGGCCGGTGGCGTACAGGGCGGCGTCCACGACCAGGCGGTTGCCGTCTTCCAGCAGGGCGTGCAGGCCGTCGGCCTCGCGGTGCAGGCTCACCACCCCGGCGTTCAGGCGCAGGTCCACGCCATGTTTACCCATTTCGGCGGCCAGGAAGTGGCGCACCTCGTCGTCAAAGCCGCGCAGCACCTGTTCGCCGCGGTAGAGCTGCGTCACCTGCGCGCCCAAGCCGTTGAAAATGGAGGCGAATTCGCAGGCGATGTAGCCACCGCCCACCACCAGCAGGCGCCGCGGGAATGCGGGCAGGTCGAAGATGTCGTTCGAGGTGATGGCGTGCTCGCGACCCTGGAAGTGCGGCACGTGCGGGGTGCCGCCGGTGGTGACCAAGATGCGCTCGGCGCTGAAGGTCTGGTGGCCGGGCGAGCCGTCGGCGTTCAGGGTGGCCAGGCGCACGCTGTGGGCGTCCTGCAACTGGGCGAAACCATTGAGCACGGTCACGCCAGAACCGCGCAGCAACTGGGCGTACACGCCGTTGAGGCGGGCAATTTCCCGCGCCCGCTGGGCCTTGAGGGTCCCCCAGTTCAGGGTGGGGGCCGGGCCTTCCCAGCCGTAGCCGTGCGACTCCTCGAACGCCTCGGCGTAATGCGCGGCGTAGCTGTAGAGCTTTTTGGGAATGCAGCCCAGGTTGACGCAGGTGCCGCCCAGGCCTTCGGTGCCCAGCGCCTCGGCCAGGGCCACGCGCGCGCCACGCTGGGCGGCCATGCGGGCGGCGCGCACGCCGCCGCTGCCGCCACCGATCACAAACAGGTCGAAATGGAAATGGGTCATGGTGTCTCCATTGTGCCGGCAGCCGCGGTCCTGGGGGCGGCTAGCAGACAGGGGCCACACCGGGACACAACCGTTTACAGCTTGTTGCCGTGTCGCGTCGGTCGGGCTGGTAGCATCGGGTTCAACTTTCTTTGGAGTTGAGTCATGACCGCCATTTCCACCCTGTCTGTCCGTTCGGTCCTGGGCGCTTGCGCCACGGCCCTGGCCTTGTCGGCGTTGCCGGCCTGGGCGGGAAAGCCCGAGTGGATCGAACAGGGCCAGCACGGCCGGCAGGACGACCACCCCAACAAGCGCGACCACGGCGGCCGCGACGACCGTCGCGATCGCGATGACCGCCGTGACGACCGGGACCACCGCCGCGATGAGCGCCACAGCCGCGACGATGACCGCTACCGCCATGACGATCGCCGGGCCGCCCCCTCGGGGTACAGCGTGCAGGTGGGTGTAGGTGGGGTGACCGTCAACATCGGCGGCTTCTTTGGCGACAACCAGCGCCGCTATGTGCACGACTACTACGCGCCCCAGATCGCCTCGGGCAAGTGCCCGCCCGGACTGGCCAAGAAGCACAACGGTTGCTTGCCCCCGGGCCAGGCCAAGAAATGGCAGTTGGGCCAGCGCCTGCCCAGGGACGTGGTGACCTACCCCATCCCTTCCGACTTGCGCCGCCGCCTGGGCACACCGCCGGCCGGGCACGAGTTCGTGCGCGTCGCTGGCGACATCCTGCTGATCGCCGTGGGCACCAGCATGGTCGTCGATGCCATCGAAGACCTGACCCGCTGACCTTTCGCCTCGGAGCGCGGCCCCCAGACGCCGCTCACCCGGCGGCGGGCAGCAGGCGCTGGAGGTAACGCCCGGTGTGGCTGCCGGGGTGTGCGGCCACGGTTTCGGGTGTGCCGCAGACCACCACGGTGCCGCCGCCCGAACCGCCTTCCGGCCCCATGTCCACGATCCAGTCGGCGGTCTTGATCACGTCGAGGTTGTGCTCGATCACCACGATGGTGTTGCCCGCGTCGCGCAACTGGTGCAGCACCTTGAGCAGCAGTTCGATGTCGCCGAAGTGCAGGCCGGTGGTGGGTTCGTCCAGGATGTAGAGCGTGCGGCCGGTGTCGCGCTTGCTCAGCTCCTGTGCCAGCTTGACGCGCTGGGCCTCGCCGCCCGACAGCGTGGTCGCGCTCTGCCCCAGGCGGATGTAGCTCAGTCCCACGTCCAGCAGGGTTTGCAGCTTGCGTTGCAGCGTGGGCACGGCGCTGAAGAAGGCGTGGGCCTGCTCCACCGTCAGGTCCAGCACCTGGGCGATGTTCTTGCCCTTGTATTGCACCTCCAATGTCTCGCGGTTGTAGCGCTGGCCGTGGCAGATGTCGCAGGGCACGTAGACGTCGGGCAGGAAGTGCATCTCCACCTTCACCACGCCGTCGCCCTGGCAGGCTTCGCAGCGGCCGCCGGCCACGTTGAAGGAAAAGCGCCCCGGGCCGTAGCCGCGTTCGCGCGCGGTGGGCACCTCGGCCATCAGCTCGCGGATGCCGGTGAACAGGCCGGTGTAGGTGGCCGGGTTGCTGCGCGGCGTGCGCCCGATCGGGCTTTGGTCCACGTTGATGACCTTGTCGAAATGCTCCAGGCCTTCGATGGCGTCGTGCGGCTCGGCTTCGTCGTGGGCCCGGTAGAGGTGGCGCGCCACTGCGCGGTAGAGCGTGTCGTTGACCAGCGTGGATTTGCCCGAGCCGCTGACCCCCGTCACGCAGGTGAACAGGCCGACGGGGAAGTCCACCGTCACGCCTTGCAGGCTGTGGCCGCGGGCGTTGGCCACGCGCAGGGTCTGCAGGGCCGGGGCAGGGGGGGCGTCCGTGGGGCCTGGGGCGACGGTGCTCCAGGCATGCGCCGGTGGTTCTGTCGGTGCGGCACTGCGGCTGGCCTTGCCGCGTTTGGCCGGGGCGGGGGCGTCTTCGGGGGACGCGGTCCGCAGCGGTAACCAGGGGGTGCGGCGCGCCGGCACGGCAATCGCCTTGTCGCCCGACAGGTAGGCCCCCGTCAGCGACCCCGGCGTGGCCATCACCTCGGCGCAGGTGCCCTGCGCCATCACCCGGCCGCCGTGCGCGCCGGCGCCGGGGCCCATGTCGATCACGTGGTCGGCGGCGCGGATCATGTCCTCGTCGTGCTCCACCACCAGCACGCTGTTGCCCAAGTCGCGCAGGTGTTTCAGGGTGTCGATCAGGCGGTCGTTGTCGCGCTGGTGCAGGCCGATGCTGGGTTCGTCCAGCACGTACATCACCCCGGTCAGGCCCGAGCCGATCTGCGAGGCCAGGCGGATGCGTTGCGCCTCGCCGCCGCTGAGGGTGTCGGCGCTGCGGTCCAGGCTGAGGTAGTTCAGGCCCACGTCGTTCAAAAACTTCAGCCGCGAGGCGATTTCGCGCACCACCTTGTCGGCGATCTCGGCCTTGGCGCCGCTGAGCCGCAAACTCTGGAAATAGTCCCAGGCTTGGGCCAGGGTGACGCGTCCAATGTCATAAATGGCACGCCGCTGTTCGCCCGTGCCGAGGTAGACGTGGCGGGCCTCCTGGCGCAGGCGCGCGCCGGCACAAGCGGGGCAGGCGTGGGTGGCGCGGTAGCGCGCCAGTTCCTCGCGCACGGTGGCGCTGTCGGTTTCGCGGTAGCGGCGTTCGAAGTTGCGCACGATGCCCTCAAAGGGGTGGCGCTTGGTGATGCGCTGGCCTGCGGACGCCCCCGAGTCCATCACGTAGCCGAAGGCGATGGCCTCGTCGCCCGAGCCGTAGAGCAGGGCCTGTTGCACCCGGGTGGGCAGGCTGTCCCAGGGGGCCTCGGCGTCGAAGCCGTAGTGCGCGGCCAGGCTTTCCACCATGGCAAAGTAGTAGCCGTTGCGCCGGTCCCAGCCCTTGATCGCGCCGCCGGCCAGGCTCAGCGAGGGGAAGGCCACCACCCGCGCCGGGTCGAAAATTTCGGTGTGGCCCAGGCCGTCGCAGCTGGGGCAGGCACCCACCGGCGAGTTGAAGGAAAACAGGCGCGGTTCCAGCTCGCTCAGCGCGTAGCTGCACAGCGGGCAGGCAAAACGGGCGCTGAACAGGTGCTCGGTGCCGCCGTCCATTTCCAGCGCGATGGCGCGGCCGTTGGCCAGCCGCAGCGCCGCCTCGAAGCTCTCGGCCAGACGTTGCTGGGCGTCCGGGCGCACCTTCAGCCGGTCCACCACCACGTCCAGGTCGTGCTTTTCCTGCTTGTTCAGCGCGGGCATGTCGGCGGCTTCCAGCACCTGGCCGTTCAGGCGGAATCGCACGTAGCCCTGGGCCTGCAGTTCGGCCAGGGTGTCGGCGAACTCGCCCTTGCGGTCGCGCGCGATCGGGGCCAGCACCATCAGCTTGGTGTCCTCGGGCAGGGCCAGCACGTGGTCCACCATCTGGCTCACGGTCTGGGCCTGCAGCGGCAGGTCGTGCTCGGGGCAGTGCGGTGTGCCGGCGCGGGCGAACAGCAGGCGCAGGTAGTCGTGGATCTCGGTCACCGTGCCCACGGTGGAGCGCGGGTTGTGGCTGGTGGCCTTTTGCTCGATGGAAATCGCTGGCGACAGGCCTTCGATCAGGTCCACGTCCGGCTTGTCCATCAACTGCAGGAACTGCCGCGCGTAGGCGCTCAGGCTTTCCACGTAGCGGCGCTGGCCTTCGGCGTAGAGCGTGTCAAAGGCCAGGCTGGATTTGCCCGAGCCGCTCAGGCCCGTGATCACCACCAGCGCGTGCTTGGGGAGGTCGAGGTCGATGTTCTTGAGGTTGTGGGTGCGCGCGCCACGCACGCTCAGCACCGGGCGGCGCCAGCTGTCGCGCAGGTAGGTGCCTTCGGGGGCGTGGGCAGATTCGGGGTGGGGGGCGGGCGTTGGGGTCAAGGCAGCGGCGGGCAAGTTCGGGGCAACCGGTCATCATAGACCGAAGGGCCGTGGCGTGTCTGCTGGACCGTGGCGGCCGCGATCCAGGGGTTTGCTACACTAGGTTCATGTTCATCCCGAGCAGCACCTCCACAGCCTGTCTGGCCCCGCAATGCGGCCGGGAGGCCTGGCCTTGGCGCAAGCCATACCTGGCACGCTGATTTTTCGGGCCTGTCCCGACCGCGCGGCCCCTTCGCCGCGCTCCGCGCCCCGTGGTGGGCATGAGTTGGATGAAACACCCCGCGCCTTGCGGGGCCGAGCTGCAGGAGGCTCACCCGTGATCACCGAAACCGAATTCCAGGACCTGTCCCGCCAGGGCTACAACCGCATCCCGCTGTCCACCGAAGCGTTTGCGGACCTCGAAACCCCGCTCTCGCTCTACCTCAAGCTGGCCCACGTGCAGGACGGCGGGCGCAACAGCTTTCTGCTTGAGTCCGTGGTGGGCGGCGAGCGCTTTGGCCGCTACAGCTTCATCGGCCTGCCGGCGCGGGTCTGGCTGCGTGCCCATGGTTTTGGCGCCGCCGCGCGGACCGAGGTGGTGCGCGACGGCGAGGTGGTGGAAACCGTGGCCGGCAACCCGCTGGACTTCATCGAGGCCTACCAGCGCCGCTTCAAGGTGGCGCTGCGCCCCGGCATGCCGCGTTTCTGCGGTGGCCTGGCCGGCTACTTCGGCTACGACACCGTGCGCCACATCGAGCACAAGCTGGCGCACAGCTGCCCGCCGGACGACATCGGCATGCCCGACATCCACCTGCTGCATTGCGAAGAGCTGGCCGTCATCGACAACCTGTCGGGCAAGTTGCACCTGATGGTCTACGCCGACCCGGCCGAGCCCGACGCTTACGGCCGTGCCCAGGCCCGCCTGACCGAACTCAAAGCCCGCCTGCGCGTGCCGGTGCAGGTGCCCGAGGTGCACCCGTCCGCCCCCGCCGCCGCCATCCGCCCCTACGCCAAGGCCGACTTCCTGGCCGCGGTGGAGCGCGCCAAAGAACTGATCCGTTCCGGCGACTTCATGCAGATCGTGATGGGCCAGCGCATCAGCAAGCCCTACACGCAAAGCCCGCTCAGCCTCTACCGGGCGCTGCGCACGCTCAATCCCAGCCCCTACATGTACTACTACCACCTGGGCGACGCGCAGGTGGTGGGCTCCTCGCCCGAGATCCTGGTGCGCCAGGAGCAGACCGTGGATGGCACCAAGGTCACCATCCGCCCACTGGCCGGTACCCGCCCGCGCGGCGCCACGCCCGAGGCCGACCAGGCCGCCGAGCAGGACCTGCTGGCCGACCCGAAGGAGCGCGCCGAGCACGTCATGCTGATCGACCTGGCCCGCAACGACATCGGCCGCATCGCCCAGACCGGCAGCGTGAAGGTGACCGAGGCCTTCGCCACCGAGCGCTACAGCCACGTGATGCACATCGTCAGCAACGTGGAAGGGCTGTTGAAGCCGGGCATGAGCAACATGGACGTGCTCAAGGCCGCCTTCCCGGCCGGCACCCTGAGCGGCGCGCCCAAGGTGCATGCCATGGAGCTGATCGACCAGCTGGAGCTGAGCAAGCGCGGCGTCTATGGCGGCGCTTGCGGCTACCTGAGCTACGCCGGGGACATGGACGTGGCCATCGCCATCCGCACCGGCGTCATCAAGGACGGCCTGCTGCACGTGCAAGCCGCCGCCGGCGTGGTGGCCGACAGCGTGCCCGAGCTGGAGTGGAAAGAAACCGAACACAAAGCCCGCGCCGTGCTGCGCGCCAGCGAACTGGTCGAGGAGGGCCTGCAATGAGCCGCACCAAAGTCCTGATGGTGGACAACTACGATTCGTTCACCTACAACATCGTGCAGTACTTCGGCGAACTGGGCGCCGAGGTCGAGGTGTTCCGCAACGACGAGATCACCCTGGAGGGCATCGCCGCGCGCGCGCCCGACCGGTTGGTGATTTCACCCGGCCCCTGCTCGCCGGCCGAGGCGGGCATTTCCGTCGCCGCCATCCGGCATTTCGCGGGGAAGCTGCCGATTTTGGGCGTGTGCCTGGGGCACCAGAGCATCGGTGCCGCCTTCGGGGGCCAGATCGTCCGCGCCCAGGAACTGATGCACGGCAAAACCAGCGTCATCACCACCACGCAAGAAGGCGTGTTCGCCCACCTGCCGGCCCAGTTCACGGTCAACCGCTACCACTCGCTGGCCATCGAGCGCGCCACTTGTCCGGCTGTGCTCAAAGTCACCGCCTGGACCGACGACGGCGAAATCATGGGCGTGCGCCACACCGAGCTGGCCATCCAGGGCGTGCAGTTCCACCCCGAGTCCATCCTGACCGAGCACGGCCACGCCATGCTGCAGAACTTCCTCGACCAGGCCTGACGCCGCCGGAGACCTCCATGCCCCACATGCACCAGATCACCCCGCAGGAGGCGCTGCAGCGCGTCATCGAGCACCGCGAAATCTTCCACGACGAGATGCTGCACCTGATGCGCCTGATCATGGGGGGCGAGCTGTCGCCCATCATGACCGCCGCGCTGATTGCCGGCCTGCGCACCAAGAAGGAAACCATCGGCGAAATCACCGCCGCGGCCCAGGTGATGCGCGAGTTTTCCGTCAAGGTCGACGTGGCCGACAAGACCCACATGGTCGACATCGTCGGCACCGGGGGCGACGGCGCGCACAGCTTCAACATCTCCACCTGCACCATGTTCGTGGTGGCCGCGGCGGGCGCCAAGGTCAGCAAGCACGGCGGGCGCAGCGTCTCCAGCAAGTCGGGCAGCGCCGACGCGGTCGAGGCGCTGGGCATCAGCCTCGCGCTCACGCCGGCGCAGATCGCCACCTGCATCGCGCAAACCGGCATCGGCTTCATGTTCGCGCCCAACCACCACCCGGCCATGAAAAACGTGGCCCCGGTGCGCAAGGAGTTGGGGGTGCGGACCCTGTTCAACATCCTGGGGCCCCTGACCAACCCGGCCGGTGCGCCCAACATCCTGCTGGGCGTGTTCCACCCCGATCTGGTCGGCATCATGGTGCGTGCGCTGCAACGCCTGGGCGCCGAGCACGCCCTGGTGGTGCACGGCAAGGACGGCCTGGACGAGGTCAGCCTGGGGGCTGCCACCCTGGTCGGCGAACTGAAGAACGGCGTGGTGAGCGAATACGAGATCCACCCGGAGGATTTCGGCTTCACCATGGTCAGCGGCCGTGCCCTGAAGGTGGACACGCCCGAGCAGTCGCGTGCCATGCTGCTGGGCGTGCTGGACAACCAGCCCGGCCCGGCGCGCGACATCGTGCTGCTCAACGCCGGGGCCGCCCTGTACGCCGCCAACGTGGTGGACAACATCGCCGCCGGCATCGAGCGTGCCCGCGAGGCGCTGGTTTCCGGCGCCGCCAAGGCCAAGCTGGACCAGCTCGTGTCCGCCGCCCACGCGCTGGCCGCCTGATTCCCCATGTGGCGGGACCCCGGCACCTGGATCGCCCTCGGCGTTTCGGCCCTGTTCGTGGTCGCTGCCGTGGTCATGCACCGCGTGTTCCTGCGCATCCTGCAACAAGGCGAGCCGCCGCCACCCCCGCCGGCGCCGCCCACCGAAAAGCCTCCCCATGAGTGACATCCTGAACCAGATCGTGGCCACCAAGCGCGAGGAAATCGCCGCGGCCATCAAAAAGCACCCACTGGCCGCCGTGCGCGAAGACGCCGAATCGCGCCTGCTGACCCGTGACTTCGTCGGTGCCCTGCGCGCCAAGATCGGCGCTGGCCAGCCCGCCGTCATCGCCGAGGTGAAGAAGGCCAGTCCGTCCAAAGGGGTTATCCGTGCCGATTTCATCCCGGCCGACATCGCCCAGAGCTACGCCGAACACGGCGCCGCCTGCCTGTCGGTGCTGACCGATCGCCAGTACTTCCAGGGCAGCCCCGACTACCTCAAGCAGGCCCGCGCGTCGTGCGACCTGCCAGTGCTGCGCAAGGACTTCATGGTGGACCCCTACCAGGTCTACGAGGCGCGCGCCATGGGGGCGGACTGCATCCTGTTGATCGCCGCCTGCCTGGACGACGCCCAGATGGCCGATCTGGAGGCCATCGCCCTGGGCCTGAACATGGCCGTGCTGGTGGAGGTGCACGACCGCGCCGAACTGCAGCGCGCGTTGCGGCTCAAGACCCCGCTGGTCGGCATCAACAACCGCAACCTGCGCACCTTCGAGGTCACGCTGGACACCACGCTGGGCATGCTGGCCGATGTGCCCGGCGACCGCCTGTTGGTCACCGAAAGCGGCATCCTGGGCCGGGTCGACGTGCAGCGCATGCGCGACGCCGGCGTGCATGCCTTTTTGGTGGGCGAGGCCTTCATGCGGGCCGACGAACCCGGCCTGGCCTTGGCCGAACTGTTCGGCCTGCCCGCCTGACCGTGCGCGACCCCGCGACCCCGTCCCTCTTCGGGACAGACGAGGTGGCCTGCCCGCCGCTCCAACTGCGGGCCTGGGCACCCGAAGCCTGGTCCGTGGCCGCCGATTGGCGGCCGCATCTGGACGCCTTCCTGGCCAGCCCGGCGGGTGATCGCTTGGCCGAGCGCCTGCGCACGCGCCTGGCCGAAGGGGTCGCCGTGTACCCGCCCGACCCTTGGCGGGCGCTGGCGCTCACCCCCTTGAGGGAGGTGCGCGTCGTCATTTTGGGGCAAGATCCCTATCACGGCCCCGGGCAGGCCGAGGGTCTGGCTTTTTCGGTGGCGCCCGGGGTCAAGGTCCCGCCGTCCCTGCGCAACATCTTCAAGGAGTTGCTGCGCGATCCGTCCTGGGCCGGCGAGCCGCAGCGGCGGGAGCCCGCCAGCGGCAGCCTGGCGGCCTGGGCCGCACAAGGCGTGCTGCTGCTCAACACCACGCTCACAGTGGAGGCCGGGGCTGCGGCCAGCCACGCTGGCTGGGGTTGGGAGGCCCTGACCGACCGCCTGATCGCCGCCTGCAGCGCCGAGGCCCGACCCAAGGTCTTCCTGTTGTGGGGGGCGCACGCGCAGGCCAAAGCCGCGCTGATCGACGCGGGGCGGCACCTGGTGTTGCGGGCCAACCACCCCTCGCCCTTGTCCGCCTTGCGGCCTCCGCAACCCTTCATCGGCTGCGGCCATTTCGGTGCGGCGAACCGCTGGTTGGCAGAAAAACAAGAAAAAACTGTCGATTGGTTTGTTGGCTTTCAAAAAACGGTGGCATAATTTGAGGCTCGCCGGAGAGGTGCCCGAGTGGCTAAAGGGGGCAGACTGTAAATCTGTTGGCTTACGCCTACGCTGGTTCGAATCCAGCCCTCTCCACCAGCGAAACTTTTGTAGCGCGGACCGTGGTTCCGCACCGCGCAAGCCGGTTGCCGGTTGCCCAGTGCGGGAGTAGTTCAATGGTAGAACCCCAGCCTTCCAAGCTGATGACGCGGGTTCGATTCCCGTCTCCCGCTCCAGCAAGGGTTTCGGTGGTTGTTGGCAACATTTACCGATAACAGTCGCCAGACTGTTATGCCCATGTGGCTCAGTGGTAGAGCACCCCCTTGGTAAGGGGGAGGTCGGCAGTTCGATCCTGCCCATGGGCACCAAATCCATTGGTGTGTTTGTACTTTCGGCAATTTTCAAATTCGGAGCTGAAACATGGCAAAAGAGAAATTCGAG
>NZ_NWMV01000047.1:0-9459 GCF_002837145.1 Macromonas nakdongensis
GAACGTGCCGTCGGCCCCCGCGCTGGCCACGCAGGCCGCGTCGGCCTGGCGGTAACGGGTTTTGGCGCCGTAAGCGCCCGGCGCGGGCGGCACCCCGGCCACCCAGCTCGCGTCCAGCGCCGACAGTTCGGGCGACAGCAGCCAGGGGTGGTCGTGGCCCTGCACCACCCACAGGGTGTTGCTCGCCACGTCCTTGCGCGCCACGAACCACGGCGCGTGCTCGCCAGCGCCCTTGGCCGCGCCCTGCTCCTTCACCCCACCGATGCCCAAACCCTGGCGCTGGCCCAGGGTGTAGAAGCTCAGGCCCACGTGGCGGCCGATCTCGCGGCCCTGATCGTCGCGGACCGGGCCCGGTTCCTTCTGGATGTAGCGGTTGAGGAAGTCGCGGAACGGCCGCTCGCCGATGAAGCAGATGCCGGTGCTGTCCTTCTTCTTGGCGTTGGGCAGGCCGATCTCGGCGGCGATGCGGCGCACCTCGGTCTTGGGCAGCTCGCCCACCGGGAACAGCGTCTTGGCCAGCTGCGCCTGGTTCAGGCGGTGCAGGAAGTAGCTCTGGTCCTTCAGCGGGTCCAGGCCCTTGAGCAGCTCGAAGCGGCCATCGGCGGCGCTGCTGGTGGCCGCTTCGCGCACCTGGCCGTCGTGGCCGATGCAGCGCACCCGGGCGTAGTGGCCAGTGGCGATCTTCTCGGCCCCCAGACGCATGGCGTGGTCCAGAAAGGCCTTGAACTTGATCTCGGCGTTGCACAGGATGTCGGGGTTGGGCGTGCGCCCGGCCTGGTACTCGCGCAAGAACTCGGCGAACACGCGGTCCTTGTACTCGGCGGCGAAGTTGACGTGCTCGATGTCGATGCCGATCACATCGGCCACGCTGGCCGCGTCCAGCCAGTCCTGGCGGCTGGAACAGTATTCGCTGTCGTCGTCATCTTCCCAGTTCTTCATGAAGATGCCGATGACCTCGTAGCCCTGCTGCTTGAGCAGGTGGGCACTCACGGCGGAATCCACGCCGCCGGACAGGCCGACGACGACACGGGGTTTGCTAGACATGGCCCGATTATCCCCGTGCCGCTACACCACCGCATGCATCCGCGTTATCCCTCATGCGACAAACCTGGGGATTTGTTGAAATGATGGCCCCATGCCTGCCCTCATCACGCCCCGCGACCTGCCCACCTGGGTGCCCGGGCGGGTCACCTCTGCCAGCGACGGCCTGGGCTGGAAAGACGTGGCCCACCGCGCCTACCGCTACACCGGGCTGGACGTGCCGATTCCGGCCATGGACCACTTCATGGTGGTGCGCTACCGCGACGGACACACACCGATGCAGCGCTGCTTCGACGGGCGCTGGACCAAAACGCGTTGCACCCCCGGGGACTTCTCCCTGCTCACGCGCTCCGAACAATCGCACTGGTACTGGACCGAGTGCATCGACGTGACCCACACCTACCTGTCGGAAGCGTTGATGTCGCGCGTGGCGGCCGACGTGATGGGCCGGACCGTGGCCGAGGTGCGGCTGCACGACCTGCTGCGCGAACAGGACCCGGTGGTGACCGGCATCGTCGACGCCATCACCGGCGAGGCCCAGCAACAGGGCCTGGGCGGGGCGATGTACGCCGAGGCCCTGGCGCTGCAACTGTCGGTCCACCTGCTGCGCAAGTACGCCTCGGTCACCTACCGCGACAGCGGACCGGTCGGCCCGCTGTCGCCCGGTCGCCTGCGGCGCCTCGAGGAATTTGTCGAAACCCACTTGCACGAGGCCATCTCCATCGAGCAGATGGCCGAGGTGGCCGGCCTGGGGGTGTGGACCTTCACCCGGCACTTCCGCGCCACCGTGGGCCGGGCCCCGCACGAGTTCGTGCTGGACCGCCGCATCGACCGGGCCCGGCGCCTGCTGGGCCAGGGGTCGATGGCCATCAAGGAAGTGGCCGCCGCCTGCGGCTTCGCCGACCAGGCCCACCTGACCCGGGTGTTCCGCGCCCGGTTGGGCACCACTCCCGCCCGCCTCAAAAAGGCCTGCTGAACCGCCCCCGTTGAACGGCCCCCTGCACCGCAGGATCGTGCCGCCGCGGCGTGGCCTGACCGTGCGCACGCCCCTGGCGGCTGCACGGAAATGTTCAAAAACCCGCCAAGAATCGACAAGACCCCACACGGGTCCGACTCCTAAATTAGTGCCACGGCCACCCCAGAGCACCCGCACACCGCGGGCGGGGTGGACCGGACCGCCTGGCTCACCCCAGGTCCACCGTGAACACACAAGGAGACGACATGAACACCACCGCCCTGGCCCCGTCCGTGGCCACCCCCGCCAGCACCCCCGCCACCCAGTACGACGCCGTCGTCATCGGCGCCGGCGTGGCCGGCCTGTACCAGTTGCACCGCCTGCGCGAGATGGGCATGACCGTGCGCGCCTACGACGCCGCCTCGGGCGTGGGCGGCACCTGGTACTGGAACCGCTACCCCGGCGCCCGCTTCGATTCACAGGCCGAGATTTACCAGTACTGGTTCTCGGAAGAGCTCTACAAATCCTGGCAGCCATCGGAGCGCTTTCCGGCACAGCCCGAAACCGAACGCTGGCTCAATTACGTCGCCGACAAGCTGGACCTGAAGAAAGACATCCAGTTCAACACCCGCATCGCCTCGGCCCACTACGACGAGGCGCAGAACCGCTGGAACATCACCACCAGCCAGGGCGAACACATCCAGGCGCAGTTCCTGATCGCCTGCTGCGGCATGCTGTCGGCCCCGCTGTCTGACCGCTTCCCCGGCCAGGCCAACTTCAAGGGCCAGATTTACCACACCGGCCTCTGGCCCAAGACCCCGGTGGACTTCAAGGGCAAGCGCGTGGCTGTGATCGGCACCGGCGCCACCGGCATCCAGGTGATCCAGACCATCGCCCCCGAGGTCGGCTCGCTCAAGATCTTCGTGCGCACGCCGCAGTACGTTATCCCGATGAAGAACCCCAAATACAGCGCCGAGGACTGGGCCCAGTGGGGTGCGCAGTTTCACCAACTCAAGAAGCGGGTGCGCGAAACCTTCGCCGGCTTTGACTACGACTTCGACGCCGGCCCCTGGGCCGACAAGACCCCGGCAGAGCGCACCGCCGTGCTGGAAAAATTGTGGGAAGACGGCTCGCTGGCGCTGTGGCTGGCGTCCTTCCCCGAGATGTTCTTCGACGAACAGGTCAGCGAAGAGGTGTCGCAGTTCGTCCGCGGCAAGATGCGCGAGCGTCTGCAGCACGACCCCGACCTGTGCAAGCTGTTGATCCCGACCGACTACGGCTTCGGCACCCACCGCGTGCCGCTGGAAAACAAGTACCTGGAGGTGTACCTGCAGCCCAATGTGGAAACGGTGGACTGCAAGCAGACACCGATCGAGCGCATCGTGCCCGAAGGCATCCAGACCGCCGACGGCCAGGTGCACGAGGTCGACATCATCGTGATGGCCGTGGGCTTTGACGCCGGCTCGGGTGCGCTCAGCCGCATCGACATCCGGGGCCGCGACGGCCGCTCGCTCAAAGACCAGTGGTCGCAGGAAATCCGCACCGCCATGGGCCTGCAGGTGCACGGCTACCCCAACCTGTTCACCACCGGTGCGCCGCTGGCGCCGTCGGCCGCGCTGTGCAACATGACCACCTGTCTGCAGCAGCAGGTGGACTGGATCAGCGACTGCATCGCCCACGCACGTCAGCAGGGCAAGACCGTGGTGGAAGCCACCAAAGCCTTTGAAGACGCCTGGGTACAGCACCACGACGAAACCGCCGCCAAGACGCTGGTGGTCAAGACCGACTCCTGGTACATGGGCTCCAACGTGGACGGCAAGCCGCGCCGCCTGCTGTCCTACATCGGCGGGGTGGGCAACTACCACGCCAAGTGCGACGAGCTGGCCCGCACCGGCTACCCCGGCTTCGACATGCGTTGAAACGGGGGCACGACACCATGAGCAGACTCACTGGACAAGTGGCCGTCGTCACCGGCGGCGGCAACGGGCTGGGCGAAGCCATTGCGCTGCGGCTGGCCGAAGAAGGGGCGGCGGTCGCTGTCCTTGACATCGACCCGCGCGGCCAGACCGTGGTGGAACGGCTCGAAGCCGCCGGCCACCGCGCGCTCTTCGTGCAAACCGACGTGACCGACGAGGCCCAGGTGCGTGGTGCGATGGAGGCCACCGTCGGCCGCTTTGGCCGCCTGCACGTGCTGGTGAACAACGCCGGCATCGAAGGCGCGAACCAGCCCACCGACCAGCTGCCCCTGAGCGAATGGGAGCGGGTGATGGCGGTCAACACCACCGCCGTGTTCCTGTGCACCAAGCACGCGGTGCCCCACCTCAAGCGCAGCGGGGGCGGATCGGTGGTCAACATCTCGTCGATTTACGGCATCGTCGGTGGCGGCGACATCCCGCCCTACCACGCCGCCAAGGGCGCGGTGCGGACCATGACCAAGAACGACGCGCTGACCTACGCCGCCGACCGCATCCGTTTCAACTCGGTGCACCCGGGGTTCATCTTCACCTCGCTGGTGAACCGCTACGTGCATGACGCGGGCTGGGACCCCAAGGCCGCCAAAACCGCCCTGGACGCCCTGCACCCCCTGGGCGGGACCGGCACGCCGGACGACATCGCCTGGGGCGTGGTCTACCTGGCATCCGACCAGGCGCGCTGGGTGACCGGCGCCGAACTGGTGATCGACGGCGGCTACACCGCGCGTTGACGCCACTCCGGGGTGGCCCGGCCGGGCCACCCTTTTCCCTACACAGAAGCACGCTGGAGACAAGCATGAACGCCTACTATTCTCAAGACAACCACGGCCCGTTCCGGCTGATCGACATCGGCCGCCTGGAGCTGGCCGAAGGCGGGGTGCTGGAGCACTGCACGCTGGCCGTGGCCACGCACGGCCAGCTCAACGCGGCCAGGGACAACGCCATCCTGGTACCCACCTGGTACTCGGGCACCAGCAAGATCATGGAGCAGGTCTACATCGGCCCCGGCCGGGCGCTGGACCCCAGCCAGTACTTCATTGTCGTCGTCAACCAGATCGGCAATGGCCTGTCGGTGTCGCCGCACAACAGCACCGGCGCGCAGGCGGGCCCCGGCTTTCCGAAAGTGCGCATCGGCGACGACGTGCGCGCCCAGCACCGCCTGCTGACCGAACACTTCGGCATCCGGCGCCTGGCCCTGGTCACCGGCGGCTCCATGGGCGCCCAGCAGACCTACGAATGGGCCGTGCGCTACCCGGACATGGTGGAACGCGCCGCGCCCATTGCCGGCACCGCCTGCAACACCGAGCACGACTTCCTGTTCACCGAAACGCTGGTGGAGGCCCTCACCACCGACCCGGGTTTCCGCGACGGCCTCTACGCCACCCCGGCCGACGTGGCGGCGGGTTTGAAGCGTCACGCCAAGCTCTGGACGGTGATGGGCTGGAGCACCGAGTTCTTCCGGGGCGGGCGCCACCGGGTGCTGGGCTTCGAGTCGATGCAGGCCTTCGTTGACGGCTTCATGACCGGCTACTTCGGCCCGATGGACCCGAACAACCTGCTGTGCATGGCCTGGAAATGGCAACGCGGCGACGTCAGCCTGCACACCGGCGGCGACAAGGCCGCCGCGCTGGGACGGATCCGCGCCAAGACCTACGTCATGCCGATCGCGTCGGACATGTTTTTCCCGCCATCCGATTGCCAGGCCGAGCAGCAACTGATCCCGAACAGCGAGTTCCGCCCCATCGCCAGCATCGACGGCCACCTGGCCCTGTTCGGCACCGACGCCGACGCGATCGCCCAGGTGGACGCACACCTGAAGGAGTTGCTGGCACAGCCGGCTCCCGCCCTCGCTTGAGGCTGTCATCGCCATCCAGGGCGATGCCAGGGTCGGCCCCCCGCCGGGGCCGTTGCATGGCGCACCGGCCGGTCCGGTGCGCCTTTTTTTGAAGCACGGAGACAAGCATGCGCATAGGAGTACCTGCCGAAGTGATGGCGGGGGAGAGTCGGGTGGCGGTGACGCCAGAGACGGCCAGGAAGCTGGTGGGGCAAGGGCACGAGGTGCGGGTGCAGTCGGGGGCGGGGCTGCGGGCCAGCGCGACCGACTCGGCCTACCAAGCCGCTGGGGCGCAGATCGTCGACGCCGCGGGCGCTTACGGTAGCGAGCTGGTCCTCAAAGTGCGCGCGCCCCTGCCCGCAGAACGGGCCCTGATGCAGCCGGGCACCGCCCTGGTGGGCATGCTCAACCCCTTCGATGCCGACGGTCTGGCCGCCCTGGCTGCCGCCGGCCTGACCTGCTTCGCGTTGGAAGCCGCCCCGCGCACCACCCGCGCGCAGGGCCTGGACGTGCTGTCCTCGCAGGCCAACATCGCCGGCTACAAGGCCGTCATGGTGGCCGCCAACCAGTACGGCCGCATATTCCCCATGCTCATGACGGCGGCCGGCACCCTCAAGGCCGCGCGCGTCGTCATCCTCGGCGTCGGCGTGGCCGGCCTGCAGGCCATCGCCACCGCCAAACGCCTGGGCGCCGTCATCGAAGCGTCTGACGTGCGCCCTTCGGTGAAAGAGCAGGTCGAATCCCTGGGCGCCAAGTTCATCGACGTGCCTTACGAGACCGCCGAAGAGAAGGAAGCGGCCGAAGGCGTGGGTGGCTACGCCCGCCCCATGCCGCCAAGCTGGCTGGAGCGCCAGCAGGTCGAAGTGGCCCAGCGCGTGGCACAGGCCGACATCGTGATTTCCACCGCGCTCATTCCTGGCCGTGCCGCCCCGGTGCTGATCACCGAAGAGATGGTCAAAAGCATGAAACCCGGCTCGGTGATCGTGGACATTGCCGCGGGCAAAGGGCCAAAGGGCGTCGGCGGCAACTGCCCGCTGACCGAAGCGGACACAACCGTGCAAAAGCACGGCGTCTTCATCATCGGCGAGACCAACCTGCCCGCGCTGGTGCCGGCCGACAGCTCCAGCCTCTACGCGCGCAACGTGCTCGACTTCTTGAAGCTCATCGTTCCGCCGGCGGCCAAGGGCGAGCCCGCAGCCAGCCTCCAGGTCGATCTGGAAGACGACATCGTCGCGGCCTGCTTGATGACCCAAGGCGGCGAAGTCAAGCGCAAGTCCTGAGCCCTCGGCGCAGTCAAGCGCAAATAACAAGGAGCCTCCCCATGGAAGCCATCTCCCCGGTTGTCTTCAACCTCATCATCTTTGTGCTGGCGATCTACGTCGGCTACCACGTCGTCTGGAACGTCACGCCCGCGCTGCACACGCCGCTGATGGCCGTGACCAACGCCATTTCGGCCATCGTCATCGTCGGCGCCATGCTGGCGGCGGCCCTCACCGAAACCAGCCTGGGCAAGACCATGGGCGTGCTGGCCGTGGCGCTGGCCGCGGTCAACGTCTTCGGCGGCTTTCTGGTCACCCGGCGCATGCTGGAGATGTTCAAGAAAAAAGAGCGCAAAGCCCCCGCTGCCGCTGAAGGAGCCACCCAATGAGCATGAACCTCGTCGTTCTGTTGTACCTGGTGGCCTCGGTCTGCTTCATCCAGGCGCTCAAAGGCCTGAGCCACCCCACCACCTCCATCCGCGGCAACGTGTTCGGCATGACCGGCATGGCCATCGCCTCGCTCACCACCGTCGGGCTCATCGTCAGCCTGGCCCAGCAGATGCAGGTGGATGCGATCGATGGCCTGACCTGGGTGCTGGCCGGCCTGGTGGTCGGTGGCGGCATGGGCGCCTACATGGCCCACCAGGTCGAGATGACCAAGATGCCCGAGCTGGTCGCTTTCATGCACAGCATGATCGGCCTGGCCGCGGTCTGCATCGCGGTCGCCGTGGTGGCCGAACCCTGGGCCTTCTCCATCGTCGCCAAGGGCGAGGCCATCCCGGGCGGCAACCGCATCGAGCTGGCGCTGGGCGCCTTCATCGGCGCCGTCACCTTCTCGGGCTCGGTCATCGCCTTCGGCAAACTGTCGGGCCAGTACAAGTTCCGCCTGTTCCAGGGTGCGCCCGTCACCTTCGCCGGCCAGCACCAGCTCAACCTGGTGCTGGGCCTGGCGGTGCTGTTCTTCTGCTTCGGCTTTTGGCATACGCAGGGCTGGATGGACATCGTGATCGTGATCGCGCTGGGCTTCATCCTGGGCGTGCTCATCATCATCCCGATTGGCGGTGCCGACATGCCGGTGGTGGTGTCCATGCTCAACAGCTACTCGGGCTGGGCGGCGGCCGGCATCGGCTTCAGCCTGAACAACTCGATGCTGATCATCGCCGGCTCGCTGGTGGGCAGCTCGGGCGCGATCTTGAGCTACATCATGTGCAAGGCCATGAACCGCTCGTTCTTCAACGTCATCCTGGGGGGCTTCGGCGGCGAAGCCGCTACGGCCGGGGGCGCCAAGACCGAGCAGCGTCCGGTCAAGAGCGGCAGTGCCGACGACGCCGCCTTTGTGCTCGGCAACGCCGAAACGGTGGTGATCGTGCCCGGCTATGGCCTGGCGGTGGCACGCGCCCAGCACGCGATCAAGGAACTGGCGCACAAGCTCATCGAGAAGGGCATCACCGTCAAGTACGCCATCCACCCGGTGGCCGGCCGCATGCCGGGCCACATGAACGTGCTGCTGNNGCCCTACGACCAGGTGTTCGAGATGGAGGACATCAACAGCGAGTTCGGCCAGGCCGATGTGGCCATCATCCTGGGGGCCAACGACGTGGTGAACCCCGCCGCGCTGCAGAAGGGCTCGCCCATCTACGGCATGCCCATCCTGGAGGCCTACAAAGCCAAAACCGTGATCGTGAACAAGCGGTCCATGGCGGCGGGCTACGCCGGCCTGGACAACGCGCTGTTCTACCTGGACAAGACCATGATGGTGTTTGGCGACGCCAAGAAAGTGGTCGAGGACATGACCAAGGCCATCGAGTGAGCCCCTCAGCGCATCTGCGCCGCGGCGATGTCCAGCGAGCGCAGGCGCAGGGCGGGGTCGTACACGTCGCTGACCAGGACGAACTCGTTGGCCCCGGTCAGGTCGGCCAGGCGCTGCAGGCCGGTGCGCACCGTCTCGGGCCCGCCGACGACCGCAGCGGCCAGGAAGTCGCCGATGGCGCTGCGGGCCTGCCCGTCCACCTGTGCCCAGAAGTCGGGCACCGGCGGCTGCAGGCGGCGGCGGTCGCCGGTGAGGATGCCCAGCACCCGCTGGTAGGTGCTGCTGGCCAGGTACTCGGCCTCGGCGTCGGTGGGGGCGGCGATCAGCGGCACGCCGATGGCGGCGTAGGGCCGGGCCAGCGTGGCCGAGGGGCGGAAGCGGCTGCGGTACAGCTCGAGCGCCGGCAACAGCAGCCGTGGCGCAAAATGCGAGGCAAAGGCGAACGGCAGGCCCCGTTCGGCCGCCAACTGCGCCGAAAACAGGCTGGAACCCAGCAACCAGATCGGCACGTGGGTGCCCGTGCCGGGGATGGCGATGAGGCGCTGGCCGGGCTGCGGGTCGCCCAGCAGGCGCTGCAGTTCGGCCAC
>NZ_NWMV01000047.1:9519-10587 GCF_002837145.1 Macromonas nakdongensis
CAGGCGCTGCAGTTCGGCCACATCGCGCGGGAAATCGTCCTCGGTCTCCACCCGGTCGCGGCGCAGGGCGCGCATGGTGGGGCCGTCGGTGCCGGGCGCGCGGCCCAGGCCGAGGTCGATGCGGCCGGGGTAGAGCTCGGCCAGGGTGCCGAAGGCCTCGGCCACCACCAGCGGCGCGTGGTTGGGCAGCATCACCCCGCCGGAGCCGACGCGGATGCGCTGCGTGCCGCCGGCGAGGTGCCCCACCAGCACCGCGGTGGCGGAGCTGGCGATGCCGGCCATGTTGTGGTGTTCGGCCAGCCAGTAGCGGGTGAAGCCCAGGCGTTCGGCGTGCTGGGCGGTGCGCAGGGCGATGGCCAGGGCGTCGGCCACGGTGCCGCCTTCGCGCACGGCCACCAGGTCGAGCATGGACAGGGCGATGGAACGCAGGTCTTTCATGCCCCGATTGTGGGGCGCCCGGGAATTCCCGGGTGTCGCGTCAGGCCAAGGAGAGCGGTCCCTGGCGTTGCGCATTCAACCAGGCTTTGAGGGTGGCGCGCTGTTCGACCTGCTCCAGGTCCTGGCGCAGGCGGGCCAGGGTGTGGGCCAGGGCCTGGGCTTCGGCCTGGAGCTGGGCCTGCAAGGTCTCGGCCGTGAGCCGTGCCCCCTGGGGCAGGTCCAGGGCGTGTGCCCAGCGTTGTTGGGCCGCCTGGCGTTCGCGCTCCAAATCGGCCGCTTGTTGCTGGAGCAGGTGGGTCAGGGCCTGCAGCCGCGCCTCGGGCACCCGGTCGGGGTGTTGCGGATCGACGCCTTCGGCCTGCCACTGCAAGCGCAGCAGGGCGACGAGGTCGCGCCGTTCGTGCGCGGCGTTGGCCTCGCTCATCCAGGCGTTTTTGCGTTGCCGGTCGGCTTCGTCGGTGGCACGGTCGGGGTGCAGGGCACTGGCCAGGCGGCGGTACAGGGTGCGCAGGGTGCCGTGGGCGGCCTGCTGCGCGTCTGCGGCCGCGGCCTGGGCCGGTCGGTCGGCGCGTTTGGCCTGGCGTGCCGCGCGCCTGGCCGAACGCCGGGCCTGGGTCTGGGCGCGTTGCT
>NZ_NWMV01000048.1 GCF_002837145.1 Macromonas nakdongensis
CACCCCCTTGCCATGCACGCCGGAGCGTTTGATCTGCAGGCGGCGGCCGGCGGTTTTTGACGGGGTGAGGGCGGTGTTGGCGGGCACGTGCGGAAATTTTGGTAAGGTAATTTCATGCAGGTGCGCGCGGGTGCGTGCACATACACACAGGTGCGCGTGCGCGCGCATGGGAGTGGATTGTAGAGATGAACACGACGACTATGAGCAAGACCTTGGTGATCGCGGAAAAGCCTTCGGTGGCCCAGGACATCGTGCGGGCGCTGACCCCCGTGGCCGGCAAGTTCGAGAAGCACGAGGACCACTTCGAGAACGACCAGTACGTGGTCACCTCCGCGGTGGGCCACCTGGTGGAAATCGCCGCGCCCGAGGCGTACGACGTGAAGCGCGGCAAGTGGAGCTTTGCCCACCTGCCGGTGATTCCGCCGCACTTCGACCTCAAACCCATCGACAAGACCAAGTCGCGGTTGAGCGCGGTGGTCAAGCAGGCCAAACGCAAGGACGTGGGCGCGCTGGTGAACGCCTGTGACGCTGGGCGCGAGGGCGAACTGATCTTTCGCCTGATCGAGCAGTACGCGGGCGGCGCCAAGCCGCTGAACAAGCCGGTGCAGCGGCTGTGGCTGCAGTCGATGACGCCGCAGGCCATCCGCGACGGGTTCGAGCAGTTGCGCAGCGACGAGCAGATGCGCCCGCTGGCCGACGCCGCGCGCAGCCGTTCCGAGGCCGACTGGCTGGTGGGCATCAACGGCACGCGCGCCATGACGGCCTTCAACAGCCGCGACGGCGGCTTTTTCCTGACCACCGTGGGCCGGGTGCAGACGCCCACGCTGGCGGTGGTGGTGGAGCGCGAGGAAAAAATCCGCGCCTTCAAGAGCCGCGACTACTGGGAAATCCATGCGGTGTTTGGCGCCCAGGCCGGGCAATACCCGGGCAAGTGGTTCGACCCGGCGTTCAAAAAACCCAGCGGCGACGGTGCCGACGCCGAACTCAAGGCCGACCGCCTGTGGACCGAGCGCGACGCGCAAGCCATTGCCCAGGCCGTGCGCGGCCAGCCCGGCACGGTGACGGAAGAGTCCAAGCCCACCACCCAGGCCAGCGGCCTGCTGTACGACCTGACCAGCCTGCAGCGCGAGGCCAACGGCCGCTTCGGCTTCAGCGCCAAAACCACGCTGGCGTTGGCGCAAAGCCTGTACGAAAAGCACAAGGCCCTGACCTACCCGCGGACCGACAGCCGTGCCCTGCCGGAAGACTACCTGCCCACGGTGCGGCAGACCATGGAGATGCTGGCGGCCAGCCCGCTGCACCACCTGTCGCAGCACGCCCGCACCGCGCTGGACAACGGCTACATCAAGCCCACCAAGCGCGTCTTCGACAACAGCAAGGTGAGCGACCACTTCGCCATCATCCCCACCCTGCAGGCGCCCAGCGGCCTGTCTGAGGCCGAACAGAAGCTGTACGACCTGGTGGTGCGCCGCTTCCTGGCGGTGTTCTTCCCCAGCGCCGAATTCATGGTCACCACCCGCATCACGAAAGTGGCTGCCGCGGGGGCCACGCACCACTTCAAGACCGAAGGCAAGGTGCTGGTCAAACCCGGCTGGATGGCGGTGTACGGCAAGGAAGCGGCCGAAGACGTGGAAGACGCCAAAGCCGGCGACAAGGGCCAGAACCTGGTGGCGGTGCAGCCGGGCGAAACCGTGCGCACCGACGAGGCCACCGCCAAGGGCCTGAAAACCCGCCCGCCCGCCCGTTACAGCGAAGCCACGCTGCTGGGCGCCATGGAGGGCGCCGGCAAGATGGTGGACGACGAAGAACTGCGCAGCGCCATGCAGGAAAAGGGCCTGGGCACGCCGGCCACGCGCGCGGCCATCATCGAAGGCCTGCTGACCGAAAAATACATGCTGCGCGAAGGCCGCGAGCTGATCCCCACCGCCAAGGCCTTCCAGCTCATGACGCTGTTGCGCGGCCTGGGGGTGGAAGAACTCTCCAAGCCCGAGCTGACCGGCGAGTGGGAGCACAAGCTGTCGCAGATGGAGCGCGGCCAGTTGAGCCGCGAGGCCTTCATGCGCGAGATCGCGGCCATGACCGAGCACATCGTCAAAAAGGCCAAGGAATACGACCGCGACACCGTGCCCGGCAACTACGCCACCCTGGCCACGCCCTGCCCGAACTGCGGCGGCGTGGTGAAGGAAAACTACCGCCGCTACGCCTGCACCGGTGCCGATGGCAAGAGCGACGGTTGCGGTTTCTCCTTCGGCAAATCGCCGGGCGGCCGCACCTTCGAGATCGACGAGGCCGACGCCTTCCTGGCGGCCAAGCACATCGGCCCGCTGGAGGGCTTCCGCTCCAAGGCCGGCTGGCCGTTTGTGGCCGAGCTGGCGCTCAAGTTCAGCGACGAAGACAAGAATTGGAAGCTGGAATTCGATTTTGGCGACGACAAGAAGGAAGAGGAAACCGGCGAGCTGGTGGACTTCGCCGGCCGCGACAGCCTGGGCCCTTGCCCCAAGTGTGGCAGCCCGGTGCACGCGCACGGTGCCAACTACGTCTGCAGCAAGGCCGTGCCGACAGTGGGGCAACCGACGCCGAGCTGCGACTTCAAGAGCGGTACCACCATCCTGCAGCAGGACATCGCGCCCGAGCAGATGCAAAAGCTGCTGAGCACCGGCAAGACCGACCTGCTGGACAAGTTCGTGTCCAACAAGACGCGGCGCGCTTTCAAGGCCTTCCTGGCCTGGGACCCGGGCGCGGGCAAGGTGGGCTTCGAGTTCGAGCCGCGCGAGAGCAAGTACCCGCCGCGCAAGACGGCCGCGGCCAAAAAGGCCCCCGCCAAGAAGGCCGCGACACGCAAAACCCCCGCACGCAAGACCGCGGGCTGAGCGGCCTATCATTGAAGTTTTGACTCATAACCAACGGAGACCCACGCCATGAGCTTCAAGCTGTATTACGCCCCCGGCGCCTGTTCCTTTGTGCCCCATGCCCTGCTGGAGCTGGCCGGCGCCACGTTCGAGCCGGTCAGCGTCAAGCTGCACAAGGGCGAGCAGCACAGCGCCGACTACCTGTCCATCAACCCGCGCGGCCAGGTGCCGGTGCTGGTCGATGGCAGCGACGTGATCACCCAGATCGTGGCCATCGTGCTGCACCTGGACCAGCGCCTGCCCGAGGCCGGCCTGCTGCCCAAAGCCGGCTTGGAGCGCACCCGCGTGCTCGAAACCTTGGTCTGGATGAACAACACGGTGCACCCCACCTTCACCCACGTGTTCATGCCGCAGAAGTTCACCGACAACGCCGAGGCGCAGGCCGCGGTCAAGGCCTTTGCCGTGGGCAAATACCGCGAACTGCTGGACGAAATCGAGGTGAAGGTGGCGCACAAGGCCACCCCGTGGCTGACCGGCGAGCGCCCGGGCGTGCTCGACGCCTACGCCCTGACCTTCCTGCGCTGGGGCGGTTTTGCCGGCATCGACCCCACCACCCTGCCCGCCACCTGGGCGCTGGCCCAGGCCTTTGCCGCGCTGCCGGCAGTGGCGCGCGTGGTCGAGCGCGAAAAGCTGCAGCTCAACGTCTACAAGCCGGCCTGATCGGCGCGCTGGCCGAAGCGCACCGACACCCGCAGGCCACGCTGCTGGGCCCGGCCCGGGTGGGTGTCTTCCAGTTCCAGGGTGGCGCCGTGTTGCTGCGCGATCTCCTGCACGATGGCCAGGCCCAGCCCCGAGCCGTCGACGTTGGTGCCCAGCGCCCGGTAAAACGGCTCCAGCACCAGCTCGCGCTCGTTGTCGGGCACGCCGGGGCCGTTGTCCTCCACCTGCAGCACCTGCACCCCGCTGAACGGGTCCACCAGCACCCGGGCCGTGACCACGCCGCCCGAGGGGGTGTAGTTGATGGCGTTGTCCACCAGGTTGCGGACCAGCTCGCTCAGCAAGGTCGGGTTGCCCGGCAGCAGGCAGCTGCGCGGCACCTCGTCCGGGCCCTCGTAGCCCAGGTCGATGCGCTGGTCCAGGGCGCGGGGCACCGAGTCTTCCACCGCTTCGCGCACCAGCACCGCCAAGTCCACCGGCACCGCAGGCAGGGCGCGGCCGGTGCTCTCGGCCCGCGCCAGGGCCAGCAGCTGGTTGACGGTGTGGGTGGCGCGCACGCTCGATTTGGCGATCTGCTGCAGCGAGCGGTGCACGTCTTCGGCGGCGGCGGCCTGCTGCGCCATTTCGGCCTGCATGCGCAGCCCCGCCAGCGGCGTCTTGAGCTGGTGTGCGGCGTCGGCCAGGAAGCGTTTCTGGTTGTTCAACGAGCTTTTCAGGCGTTCCAGCAGGTCGTTGATGGACGACACCAGTGGCGCCACCTCCTGCGGCACGTGCTCGTTGTCGATCGGGCTCAGGTCGTCGGGTTTGCGCGCGCGAATCCGCTGTTCCAGGTCGTTCAGCGGACGGATGCCGCGCACCAGCGCCAGCCACACCAGCAGCACCGCCAGCGGCAGGATGATGAACTGCGGCACCATCACGCCCTTGATGATCTCGGTCGCCAGCTTGGAGCGCTTGCCCCGGGTTTCGGCCACCTGCATCAGCACCAACTGGTCGCGGTTCAGGCCGCGGGCCACCCAGGTGTAGGCCACGCGCACGTCTTCCTCGCGCACCACGTCGTCGCGCAGGTAGACCTCGCCCGGCATGCCCCTGAGTTCGGGGTCGGGTGTGGGAAAGTCCGGGTCGCCGCTGACGAGCGTGCCCTGCTGGTCGCGCACTTGGTAGAAGATCAGATCGGTGTCGTCGGCGCGCAGCAGGTCGCGCGCCTGGGCGGTCAGGTTGAACTGGGTCAGGTGGTCGCGCACTTCGATGAACTGGGTCAGCGCCTGCAGGTTGAACTCCAGGGCGCGGTCGTAGGGCTTGCTGGCGATGCCCTGTGCCACGAACCAGGTCAGCGCCAGCGACAGCGGCCACAGCAGCAGCAGCGGCGTGAGCATCCAGTCCAGGATCTCGCCGAACAGGCTGCGCTGCTCGCGCTGAAACAGGCCGAAGGACAGCGGTGCCGCCGGCTCCGGCTGGGGGTCGAGGGGCGAGGCCGCCTCAGCCGGCGATTTTTTCAAGGCAGTAGCCCAGGCCGCGCACCGTGGCGATGCGGATCGGGCCTTTCTCGATCTTCTTGCGCAGGCGGTGGATGTAGACCTCGATGGCGTTGTTGCTCACCTCTTCGCCCCACTCGCACAGGCGCTCGACCAGCTGGTCCTTGCTGACCAGGCGGCCGGCGCGCTGCAGCAGCACCTCCAGCAGACCGAGTTCGCGGGCCGACAGCTCGACCATCTTGCCGTCGATGGTGGCCACGCGCCCGGCCTGGTCGTAGGCCAGCGGCCCGTGCTTGATCAGGCTGGTGGCCGCACCGTTGCCGCGCCGCACCAGGGCGCGCACGCGCGCCTCCAGCTCCTGCAGCGCGAAGGGCTTGGCCATGTAGTCGTCGGCGCCCAGGTCCAGGCCCTTGACCCGGTCGTCCACGCTGTCGGCCGCGGTCAGGATCAGCACCGGCAGGGCCGAGCCGCGCGAGCGCAGACGCTTGAGCACCTCGAGCCCGTGCATCTTGGGCAGGCCGAGGTCGAGGATGAGCAGGTCGAACTCGTTGTTGGTGAGCAGGGCGGCGTCGGCTTCGGTGCCGCTGGGCACGTGGTCGACGGCGGCGCCGGCGGCACGCAGGGTGCGCAACAGGCCATCGGCCAGCACCTGGTCGTCTTCTGCAATGAGGATGCGCATCGCTTGCCTCCGGGTTGGGGTCTCGGCTTGGTGCCGGATTCTGGACTTTGGGTCGATTTTAGGCGCCTGCCGACCGGGTTTGGGGCGGCTTAGGGTTCGTCCCCGTCGGCGTAGGCCTCCAGGCCGAGCGCCACCACGGTCGCCACGTTGGCGCCGACCTGGGCACGGAATTCGGCTTCGGCCTGCTGCACCGCCTGCCGGAAGGCGTGCAGCCAGTCCAGCCCCGCGGGGGTGAAGACAATGCGCTTGGCGCGGGCGTCCAGCGGGTCGGGTTCGCGCCGCACCAGGCCCCAGGCGGCGCACTGGTCCACCAGGTCGCCCATGGCTTGCTTGCTCATGCCCGCGCGCTCGGCCAGTTCGGTCAGGCGCGAACCGCGCAGGCCCAGGTGGCGTGTGATGTGGACGTGGGCGGCCCCCACCTGGTCGCGGGCGGCCAGGTGGGACAGGGCCAGCGGCGCCTCCGCCGAGTGCGCCATCAGTTCCAGCACCCGGGCGTCGAAGCGGCGCAGGGCGTGGCCCATCAGCCGGCCCAGGTGGGTCAGGCGCCAGCGCTCGTCGTCGGGGGTGGTTGGGGTGTTTTCGGTCACGGGTAAATAGTAATGCAAACTGACTAAAAATATATGTTTTTGAATTTTATAAGCGTTTAAACTGCCCCTCAAGCGCCAACGCCAAGCCGTCAATATCAGGGAGGCGGGTGCTTCAACCTCATGTTTTTCAAGGAGTTTTTCATGAACGCAGCCGTCAAGCCCCAAGACAGTGAAAAAGCCAAGGCCCTGCAGGCCGCGCTGGCGCAAATCGAGAAACAGTTCGGCAAAGGCACCATCATGCGCCTGGGCGAAGGCGAGGCGATCGAGGACATCCAGGTCGTCTCCACCGGTTCGCTGGGCCTGGACGTGGCCCTCGGCGTGGGCGGCCTGCCGCGTGGCCGGGTGGTGGAAATCTACGGCCCGGAATCCTCCGGCAAGACCACGCTGACGCTGCAGGTGATCGCGCAGATGCAAAAACTGGGCGGCACCTGCGCCTTTGTGGACGCCGAACACGCCCTGGACGTGCAGTACGCGCAGAAGCTGGGCGTGAATCTGCAGGACATGCTGATCTCCCAGCCCGACACCGGCGAGCAGGCGCTCGAAATCGTGGACAGCCTGGTGCGCTCCGGCGCGGTGGACCTGATCGTGGTGGACTCGGTGGCGGCGCTCACGCCCAAGGCCGAAATCGAAGGCGACATGGGCGACAGCCTGCCCGGCCTGCAGGCCCGCCTGATGAGCCAGGCGCTGCGCAAGCTGACCGCCACCATCAAAAAGACCAACTGCATGGTCATCTTCATCAACCAGATCCGCATGAAGATCGGCGTGATGTTCGGCAGCCCCGAAACCACCACCGGTGGCAACGCGCTCAAGTTCTACGCCTCGGTGCGCATCGACATCCGCCGCATCGGCTCCATCAAGAAGGGCGAGGAGGTGGTGGGCTCCGAAACCAAGGTCAAGGTGGTGAAGAACAAGGTGGCGCCGCCCTTCAAGACGGCCGAGTTCGACATCCTCTACGGCGAAGGCATCAGCCGCCAGGGCGAGATCATCGACCTGGGCGTGCTGCACAAGGTGGTGGAAAAGTCGGGCGCCTGGTACGCCTACAACGGCGAGAAGATCGGCCAGGGCCGCGAGAACGCGCGCGAATTCCTGCGCGAGAACCCGCAGCTGGCGCACGAGATGGAAAACAAGATCCGTGCGGCGCTGAACGTGCCGGCCCTGCCGGCTTACGAGGCCCCGGCCCAGGGCGCGCGCAGCGCCGACGAGATCGAAGACGCCGACGCGCTGTGAACGAGCCCAGCGCCCGCGAGGGCGGGGCGCGGCCGGGCCGGCCGGCGCCCTCGCTGAAGGCGCGGGCCTTGCGCCTGTTGGCCTTGCGCGAGCATTCCCGGGCCGAACTGGAGCGCAAGCTGCGCCCCCACGCCGATCCGCCCGAGGCCCTGGCCCCGGTGCTGGACGAACTGCAGGCCAAGGGCTTCATCAACGAGGCCCGGGTGGCCGACAGCCTGGTGCACCGCAAGGCCGAACGGTTCGGGGCGGCCCGGGTGCGGGCCGAACTGCAGGCCAAGGGTTTGAGCACCGAACTCGTGGACGGGGCGGTCCAGCAACTCCGGGCGAGCGAGGCCGAGCGGGCCCAGGCCGTTTGGGCGCGCAAGTTCGGCGCCCCGCCCCGCGACCCGGCCGAGCGGGCGCGGCAGATGCGCTTCCTGGCCGCACGGGGCTTCGCGGCCGAGGTGGTCCGGCGGGTGGTGCCGGCGTTCGGTGCCGACCCCGGTGGGTGGTCCGATTGAGGGGGTATCATGGCCGCATGACGCGACGCGACCGGTTTTCGCCCTTCGACGCCCCGCTGCCGCAGCCCGGAGACCGGCCATGACGGCCAGCCCCCTGAAGCCGCCGGGCTTGCGTGTGCTGGTGGTGGACGACGATGCCTTGAACCTGCGCGTGGCCGCCCGTTTGTTGCGCGACCTGGGGCACGGCGGGGCCCTCGTCACCGACGGCGCCAAGGCCCTGGCGGCCCTGCCCCGGCAGGCGTTCGATCTGGTCCTGCTCGACATCCACATGCCCGAACTCGACGGCCACGCGACTTTGCGTGCCATCCGCGAGGGCGAACGCTCGGGCGAACGCGTGCCGGTGGTCATGATGTCGGGCGACGGCGGCGCCGACACCCAGCAGGCCTTTCACGCGGCGGGGGCCGATGGCTTCCTGGTCAAGCCCCTGTCGGTGCCGGCCCTGACCGAGGTCCTGCGCCGTCTGCGCCTGGCCTGATGCCATGCAGGCGGCCTTGTCCACACCCGAAGCGCCCGATTGGGTCCAGGCCTGGGGCCTCTTGGCCCAGCACAGCCCCCAGCCCATGCTGTTGTGCGATGCCACACACCGGGTGGTGCGGGTCAACCCGGCGGCCGAGCGCTGGCTCGGCCCCGCGCAGGCCCTGCTGGGCAGCCCGCTGGACACGGCGCTGCCCCTGTGCAACCCGGCGCCAAGCGGGCGGACCCTGTTGCTGGAGTGGTCGGCGGTGCTGGCCCATTGGTCGGGCATGGACGTCGATGTCTGCGTGCGCCTGTCCGGGGGCAGCGACCACTGGTTCCGTTTGATGTCCCAGCCGCTGCCCGCGGGCGGCCATGCCTTGAGCCTGAGCGATGTGGACGGCTACCGGCGCGAACTGGAGCGCTCCCGACGGTCGGTGCGCGGCTGGCAGGCGCTGGCGGACACCCTGAACATGCACGCCATCGTGTCCGAGGCAGACCGGGCCGGCACCATCGTCTGGGTCAACCGGCGTTTCGAGGCCATCAGCGGCTACAGCGCCCAGGAGCTGATCGGCAGCAACCACCGGATCGTGAATTCGGGCACCCACCCCCCCGCGTTCTGGGCCGACATGTGGGCCACCGTCAGCCAGGGCTTGCCCTGGCGCGGGGCCGTGTGCAACCGCGCCAAGGACGGTTCGCTCTACTGGGTCGACAGCCTGATCGCGCCGCAGCTCGGCCCCGACGGTCTGGTGGAAAAGTACACCTCGATCCGCACCGACATCACCCGCTACAAGCAGGCCGAAATGGGCCTGGCGGCCAGCCGTCGCATGCTGGCCCGCACGGGCCGGCTCGCCGGCGTCGGGGGCTGGTTTCAGAATGGGCGGCGCGACACCCTCTACCTGTCGGCCGAGTGCCTGGCCATCTATGGCCTGGAGGCGGGCGACATGGACGAAGCCCCAGGGGCGCCGGGGTATTTCGCGTTCCCGATGGACCACCCCAAGATGGCCGCCGTCGTGGCGCACGTGCAGCAACTCCCTCCGCCCTTCGACACCGTGGTCGAGATCCACTCCGTGCGCCGGGGCTTGCGTTGGCTGCGCATCCTGGGCCAGCGGGAGGTGGACGACCACGGCCAGTCGCTGCTCATCGGGGCGGTGGTCGACATCACCGCCTTCACCCACGCCCAGCGGCGCGTCCAGGAGAGCGAACGCACGTTCCGCGCGGCCATCGATGCCCTGGGTGAGGCCTTTGCCCTGTTCGACACGCAGGAGCGCCTGGTCTTCTGCAACGACCGCTACCGCGAGCGGTACCCGGGCAGCGCCGAGGTGACCCCGCTGGGCGCACGCTACGAAGACATCCTGCGGGCCGATGGCGGCAGTGGCGCCGCACCGGTGGGTGAGGGGGCGTTCGAGGACTGGGTGGCCGAGCGCCTGCGGCGCTTTCGCAGTCCCAGTTCCGACCAGATCGTCCAGCTCAGCGACGGCCGCTGGCTGCACCTGGCCGACCGCAAGACCGCCGACGGCTTCCACGTGGCCTTCCGCATCGACATCACCGACACCCAGCGTGCGCTGCGCGAGGCCGATGCGGCGTCCCGCAGCAAGAGCCAGTTCCTGGCCAACATGAGCCACGAGATCCGCACCCCGATGAACGCCATCCTGGGCATGCTGCGCCTGCTCGAATTCACCGAGCTGTCGCCGCGCCAGGGGGAGCTGGTGGACAAGACGACGTCGGCGGCACGCTCCCTGCTGGGCATCCTGAACGACATTCTCGATTTTTCCAAGATCGAAGCCGGCAAGATGACGCTCGATCCCGAGCCCTTCGTGGTCGAGGCCTGGTGCGTCGAACTCGCCACCATCCTCTCGGGCACCCTGGGCGGCAAGGCACTGGAACTGGTGTTCGACATCGACCCCCTGTTGCCGCCGGTGCTGGTGGGCGATGCCCTGCGGCTCAAGCAGGTGCTGATCAACCTGCTGGGCAATGCGATCAAGTTCACCTCGCTGGGCGAGGTGGTCCTGCGCCTGGAGCGGCTGGCGTGCGACGAGCACCGGGCGCGCGTGCGTTTCGAGGTGCAGGACAGCGGCATCGGCATCGCGGCGGAGCAGCAGCGTTTCATCTTCACCGGGTTTTCCCAGGCCGAAGCGTCCACCGCGCGGCAGTTCGGCGGCACCGGCCTGGGCCTGGCCATCGGTCAGCGGCTGGTGGGGCTGATGGGGGGGGCCATCGCCGTGGACAGCGAGCTGGGGCGGGGCAGCCGCTTCGGTTTTGAAGTGGAGCTGGGGGTGTCGGCCCTGGGTACCGAGCGCCGCCAGGCCGAGTGCCACTCTGCGGTGCGGGCACCCCGGGTGTGGCTCGTGGGTTGCCACCCCCGCACCCGCGAGGCACTGGTCCGAGGCCTGGGCGCGCAGGGTTGTCTGGTGCACACCGGCGACCGCGCCGAGGACGTGCCCGCCGACCTGGTCGTGTCCGACCTGTCCGCCACCCCGGCCCAGGCCGACGCGCTGGAGGCGGTCTTGCACAGTTGGCACGCCGCCGGCCATGCGCCGGTGTGGCTGCGCCTGGGACGGGGTGCCGAAGAGGCCCAGGCGGCCGAGGTCCAGGGGCGTGTGCAGCCGCACCGCGACCTGATCAAACCCCTGACCGCGCGCGGCCTGCTGCAGGCCTACCGCGGCGCCCGGGACGACCGCAGCTCGGCGTCCGACCGGGCGGCCCAGCCGGTCGAGGTGCCGCAACGCCTGCGGGGTTTGCGCCTCTTGCTGGTGGAGGACAACGCCTTCAACCAGGAGGTGGCGCTGGAGATGTTGCGGCGTGAAGGGGCGACGGTGGACCTGGCCGACAACGGCCAGGCGGCCCTCGCCGCCCTCACCGTGCCCGAGGGGGCGGCGCCGTCCCACGACCTGGTCCTGATGGACATGCAGATGCCGGTGCTGGACGGTTTGCAGGCCACGCGGGCGATCCGCCGCCTGCCCCGGTTCGCGGACCTGCCCATCCTGGCCATGACCGCCAACGCCATGCCCACGGACCGCCAGGCCTGCCTGGAGGCCGGCATGAACGCGCACATCGGCAAACCTTTCGATCTGGACGAGGTGGTCCAGGTCATCCTGGTGCACACCGGGCGTGCGCCACGGGAGGCCGGGCGGCCGCCGGCCGCGGTCCCGGCGTCTGCGGTCCCGTCGGTGGGCCTCGCACCCGCCGTGTTCGCGCCCGAGGCCGCCTTGCGCCGTCTGGGCGGCGATCGGGGGTTTTTCGAACGCCTGCTGCGCGCCTACCCCGGCGTCTGGCGCCAGCAGGCCGCCGAATTGCAAGCCGTCCAGCAGGCCGGCGACCGGGCCCAGGCCGCC
>NZ_NWMV01000049.1 GCF_002837145.1 Macromonas nakdongensis
CCCGGCGCGCGGTGGGCGCGGGCAACAAGCCGGCCTGAACGCTGTGCCACTGCGCGGGCCGTGTGGGGCCCGCCCTTGGCGGTCTGAACCGGTTTCCGGTCAGGCCGCGAGCGAGACCCGGTCGCGCCCGCTGGCCTTGGAGCGGTACAGCGCCGCGTCGGCCCGTGCGATCCAGTCGTTCGCGCTTTCGCCGTGGTGCAGCGCGGCCGCCCCGGCCGAGACGGTGACGTTCAGCACCACATCGGGCGTGTTGCGTTTGCGCAGCCTCATGGCCTTGGCGGTGGCGCGCACGCGCTCGGCCACGGCGGCGGTGGTTTCGAGGCTGGCGTCGGGCAGCACGATGGCGAATTCCTCGCCGCCGTAGCGCGCCACCAGGTGGCTCGGGTCGGTCACCACCTTGCGCAGCAGCTCGCCCATGCCGGCCAGCACCTGGTCGCCGACCAGGTGGCCGTGCTCGTCGTTGATGTGTTTGAAGTGGTCGATGTCCACCATCACGAGGCCGTGGCTGGCGTTGGCGGCCAGCGGCCGGTGCAGCAGCTGTTCCAGGCGGTGGTCCAGCCCCTTGCGGTTGAGCACCCGGGTCAGGCTGTCCACAAACACCTCTTCGCGGGCGCGGTCCAGGTCGGTGCGCAGGCGCTGGATTTCCTGGCGGCTCACCTCGGCCTGGGCCTGGAGCGCGGTGGCCGAGTCCTGCATTTCCCGGCTGCGCTGCAGCGCCAGTTCCAGGTGGCGGTACAGGGCGGAGGGGTCGCTGGTCTGCTGCAGGGCGGTGTTGAGGTCGTGCAGTTCGGCGCCGAAGGCGCCGGCCCGGTCGCCGGTGCGCTGCACGCTGTCGACCACGTTGCTCATGACTTCCTGGAAGTCGCGGCTGATGCGGTCCATGGTCTTGTCGTCCACCCCGGCGATGTGCTCGCGGTACAGGCGCTGGATGCTGGCGTCGCCCAGACGGGGTTCGGTCAGCTTCAGCCGGTCGAGCGCCTGGTTCAGCCGGGCGTTGAGGCCGGCCGCGTATTCGTACCAGACGCTGTAGGTCACGGGGGTGAAGGCGGCGTCGTGTTGTCCCATGAGGCCGACGACGGTCCGCAACAGTTCGGCGCTTTTTTCTTTGGTTTCGGTGTAATGCATGTCGATCCACCTACGGATTGAGGGCCGCAGTGGCAGGCCCAGGGTGGGAAAATTGTAATGCCGGGTAACAACTTATGTTGGGATTGTTGAACCGATTTGTCACGTGTGTGGCGCGCCGGCCTCACCCAGGTGCTGCTGCAGCAGCTCGATGAAGGCCCGGGTTTTGGTCGGCATGAGCCGGCGTTCGGGGAAGACGGCCCAGGCGTCGTGGGGCGGCGGGCACCAGCCGGGCAGCACCCGCACCAGTTGGCCGCGTGCCAGGTGTGCGGCGGCAAAGCGGTCGGGCACCACCGCAATGCCGCCGCCGGCCGCTGCCAGGCGGATCAGCAGTTCGGGCGAATTCGCCACCAGCCGCCCCGGGGGCTGGCCGTGCCAGTGGGTGTCGCCCTGCACCAGGTGCCAGGGCAGGGCTTCGCCCTGGCGGCCCAGGAGCAGCACGGTGCGGTGCCGGTGCAGGGCGTCGGGGCTGTCGGGGGTGCCGTGTTCGGCCAGGTAGGCCGGGCTGGCGTAGAGGCCGTTGGCGAACACGGCCAGGCGGCGCGCCGCCAGCGAGGCGTCGCTGGGCAGTTCACCCATGCGCACGGCCAGGTCGAAGTTCTCGGCCAGCAGGTCCACGCGGCGCGGCGACAGGTCCAGCTCCAGCGCCAGAGCGGGGTGCTGGGCGGCAAAGGCGGCCAGGGCATCGGCCAGCACCAGGGTGGCCAGGTCGCTGGGCATGGACACGCGCAGCCGTCCGCTGGGGGTGGCCTGGCGGTGCTCGCTCAGGGCGGCGACCGCGTCCACTTCGGCGGCCACCTGCCGGGCGTGTTCCAGCAGTTGCAGGCCGAAGTCGGTCAGCGTCTGGCGGCGCGTGGTGCGGCGCAGCAGGCGTTCGCCCAGGCGCTGCTCCAGCCCGGCCACCCGGCGCGACACGGTGGACTTGGGCAGGCCCAGGGCCTCGGCGGCGCGGCTGAAGCTGCCGCGGTCGGCCACCCGGGCAAAGATGAGCAGGTCGTTGGGGTCGATGCCGGTGCTGGATTGTTCCATTTGAAGAACAATGATATCCATTCAGAGGGATTCCTTCGTTGATTGGGCCGTTTTAAAGTACACCCATCGACCACTTCCGACCCAGGAGCCCACCATGAAAGTTCTGCAAATCAACGCCAGCGCCCGCAGCCAGGGCGCCAACTCCACCCAGCTGGCCCACAGCGTGGTGGCCGCCTTGCGGGCCAAGCACGCCGACGCCCAGGTGACCCTGCGCGACCTGGCCGTGAACCCCGTGACCGTGCTGGACGAGGCCGCCCTGGGCGCCCTGTTCACCCCGGCCGAGCAACGCAACGCCGCCCAGGCCGCCCTGGTGGCCGAGTACGACGCCCTGATCGCCGAGGTGCAGGCCCACGACGCCATCGTGCTGGGCGTGCCGATGTACAACTTCGGCGTGCCGGTGCAGCTGAAAAGCTGGATCGACGCCATCGCCCGAGCCGGTGTGACTTTCCGCTACACCGCCAACGGCCCCGAGGGCCTGATCCAAGGCAAGACCGTGTACGTGGCCCTGGCCCGTGGCGGCCTGTACCGCGACACGCCCAACGACAGCCAGGTGCCCTACCTGAAGGCCGTGCTGGGCTTCCTGGGCCTGAGCGACGTGCGCTTCATCTACGCTGAAGGCCTGAACATGGGTCCGGAGGCTGCGGCCCAAGGCTTTGCCCAGGCCGAAGCCGACCTGGCCGCCGCGCTGGCCTGAGCCACCGGCGCCGCCCAGGCGGCGCCCATCGCGCCAGCTGCACGCCATACACCTCCCCCGCTGGGTGCCCGTGCACCCAGCCACCACGAAAGGGCCGAACCATGTCCAACACTTCCGCCAACACCTCTGCCACCGCCATCGAAACCGTGACCCGGCCCCGCCGCGTCGAGGGCCTGGTCGCCGGTCAGCCCACGTCTGACGGCGCCGGCGTGAAGCTGACCCGCGTGCTGACGCAGCCGTTGCAGCGCCGGCTCGACCCTTTCCTGATGCTGGACGCCTTCGGCAGCGACCAGCCGGACGACTACATCGCCGGCTTCCCCGACCACCCGCACCGCGGTTTCGAGACCGTCACTTACATGATCGCCGGGCGCATGCTGCACCGCGACAGCGCCGGCCACGAAGGCCTGCTGGAAAACGGCGGCGTGCAATGGATGACCGCCGGCCGCGGCGTGATCCACTCCGAAATCCCGCAACAGGAAGACGGCGTGATGGAAGGTTTCCAGTTGTGGCTGAACCTGCCCGCCCGCGACAAGATGAGCGCGCCCTGGTACCGCGACTTCAAACACGCCGAGCTGCCGCGCTTCACCACCCCGGTCGGCGTGGCCGTGACGGTGATCGCCGGCGCCAGCCACGGCGTGAGCGGTGCCGTGACGCGCGAGGCCACCGCCCCGCTGTACCTGGACCTGCACCTGCCCGCTGGCGCGCGTTTCGAGCAGACCCTGCCCGCGGGCCACAACGCCTTCGTTTACGTGTACCGGGGCGAAGTCGCCATCCAGGGCCAGGCCGTGCCGGTGCAGCGCATGGCGGTGCTGGCCAACGAGACCGATGCCGACGGCGTGGTGATCGAGGCCAGCGCCGAGGCCCAGGTCTTGCTGATCGCGGGCCAGCCGCTGAACGAGCCCATCGCGCAGTACGGCCCCTTCGTGATGAACACCCAGCAGGAGATCCAGCAAGCCCTCCACGACTTCCGCAACGGCCAGCTGGCCTGAAGCGGCTCAGGGCTGGGCGCCGCGCTCGCTCTGGGCCGCCAGGTAGATGCCCACCAGCAGCAGCGCAAAACCCACCGACTGCAAGGGCGCCAGGGTTTCCTGGAAGAACACGTAGGCCAGCAGGGCGCAGCCCACCGGCTCGCCCAGGGTGACCACCGCCACGAAGGACGGCGACACGTGCTTCAAGGCCCAGTTGTAGCTGGTGTGGCCCACCAGCTGCGGCCCCAGGGCCATGCCCAGCAGCGCCAGCCAGCCCAGCAGGCTGAAGCCGGCCATCGGCTGGGCCGTGGCGGCCGTGGCCCCAAACAAAAACAGCGCGGCAATGCCATAGGCCAGCCAGATGTAGAGCGTCAGCGTCAGGCCCACGCGCAGGCGCCGCCCGATCATCAAATAGGCCGAGAAAAACCACGACCCCACCAGCGCCAGGCCGTTGCCCAGCAGCGGCTGGCTGCCCGCGCTGGCCTGCTGCCCGTCGGACAGGAAGATCAGCAGCGAGCCCAGCAGCGACAGACCGATGCCGGCCAGCAGGTGGCGGTTGGGCACCTCGCGGAACAGCAGGAAGGACGCCAGCCCGATCCACAGCGGGTTGGTGGTGACCAGCGCCGACGACGAGGCCACCGAGGTGTACTCCAGCGAGGTGATCCAGGTGCCGAAATGCGCCGCCAGGCACAGCCCGGCGACCAGCGCCCCGCCCAGTTGGCGCCGGCTCAGGCGCAGGCTGGCCAGGCCGTGGCGCCAGCAGAACCAGCCCACCACCGGCGTCACCACCAGCGCGGCCAGCCCCAGGCGCCAGGCCGCCACCGCCAGCGACGGAATCTGCGCCGCCTGGGCGTAGCGCGCCAGCACCGCCCCGAAGGAAATGGCCAGCAGGCCGATGCCCAGCACCACGAAAGGCCAGGCGCGCGACGGGGTCGTGCTCAATGCCCGCCCTCCAGGTAGGCGGCCCGCACCTCGGGGCTGGCCAGCAGCTCGGCGCCGGTGCCACGCAGCACCACCTCGCCGTGCTGCAGCACGTAGCCGCGGTGCGCCACGCGCAGGGCGTGGTGGGCGTTCTGTTCCACCAGCAAAATCGTCATGCCGTGGTCGCGGTTGAGCTCGCGGATGATCTCGAACACGCGCCGGATGTAGATCGGCGCCAGCCCCAGCGAGGGCTCGTCCAGCATCAGCAGCTTGGGCCGGCCCATCAGGGCGCGCGCAATCGCCAGCATCTGCTGCTCGCCGCCCGACAGGGTGCCGGCGCGTTGTTGCAGGCGCTGCTCCAGGATGGGGAACATGGCGAACATGCGCTGCAGGTCGGCGTCGAAGTTCACCGGGTCGGCGAAGGTCGCACCCATCTGGATGTTCTCCATCACCGTCATGCGCGGGTAGATGCGACGGCCTTCGGGCACCAGCGCGATGCCGCGGCGGCTGACCTCGTGCGGCTGCAGGCGGGTGATGTCCTCGCCCTCGAACACGATGCGCCCGGCGCTGGCGCGCGGCTGGCCGAACAGGGTCATCATCAGGGTGGATTTGCCGGCGCCGTTGGCACCGATCAGGGTCACCACCTCGCCGGTGCCCACGTCCAGGTCCAGCCCCTTGAGGGCGTGGATGTGGCCGTAGTGGGTGTGCACCCCGGTCAATTGCAACATGCTCATGCGGCCACCTCTTCGCTCTCGTCTTCGCCCAGGTAGGCCTTGATCACCTGCGGGTCGTTCTGGATCTGCAGCGGCGTGCCCTCGGCGATCTTGCGGCCGTAGTTCAGCACCACGATGTGGTCGGACACCTTCATCACCACGCTCATGTCGTGCTCGATCAGCAGCACCGCCACGCCCTCATCGCGCGAGAGCTGCAGCAGCAGCTGGTTGAGCTCGGCCGATTCCTTGGGGTTCAGGCCCGCGGCCGGCTCGTCCAGGCACAGCAGCACCGGGTTGACGCACAGGGCGCGCGCGATTTCGATGCGGCGCTGGGTGCCGTAGGGCAAGGCGCCGGTGGGCGTGTCGGCCAGGGCCAGCAGGTTCAGGCGTTCCAGCCAGTGCATGGCGCGTTCCAGCGCGGCGGTTTCGGCGCGGCGGTAGGACGGCAGCCCCAGCAGCCCGGCGATGGAAAACGCCGACGCGGCCTGCAGCACGTTGTGCTGCGCCACGATCAGGTTTTCCAGCACCGTCATCTTCGGGAACAGGCGGATGTTCTGGAAGGTGCGCACCACCTGGGCGTCGCGCGCCACGCGGTGGCTGGCCAGTTGTTCCAGCTGCATCGCGCCGTGCACCGGGTGCTGCAGGCGCACGCTGCCCTCGGTCGGCTTGTAAAAGCCGGTGATGCAGTTGAACAGCGTGGTCTTGCCGGCGCCGTTGGGGCCGATGATGGACGTGATCTGCCGCGCCGGGGCGGTGAAGGACAGGTCGCCGATGGCGGTCAGGCCGCCAAAGCGCATGGTCAGGTGGTCAACGTGCAGGATCGTGCTCATGCGGCACCTCCACGGGAAGAACGGGTCCAGGCCGGGGCCTTGAGCGTGGGTTCGCGGTGCGACAGCAGGCCGCCCGGTTTCCAGACCATGATCAGGATCATGGCGGCGCCGAAGATCAGCATGCGGTACTCGGCGAAGTCGCGGCCCACTTCGGGGATCAGCACCAGCACCAGCGAGGCCAGCACCACGCCCAGCTGGCTGCCCATGCCGCCCAGCACCACGATGGCCAGGATGATGGCCGACTCGGAGAACACGAAGGATTCGGGCGAGATGAAGCCCTGGCGCGCGGCGAAGAACACCCCGGCAAAGCCGCCCAGCATGGCGCCCAGCGCAAACGCCGAGAGCTTGACGTTGGTGACGTTCATGCCCAGCGCCTTGCAGGCGATCTCGTCCTCGCGCATGGCCTCCCAGGCGCGGCCAATGGGCAGCTTGCGCAGGCGGCCGACGAACAGGTTGGTCAGCAGCGCCAGCACTAGGATGAGGTAGTACAGGAACACCACCCGGTGCTCGGGCACGAACTCCAGCCCGAAGAAGCTGGCGAAGGTGGGCGTGCCGTCGTCTGAGGGCGGCTTGAAGGGCAGGCCGAAGAAGGTGGGGCGCGGGATGGACGAAATGCCGTTGGGGCCGCCCGACAGGTCGGTCCAGTTCACCAGCACGATGCGGATGATTTCGCCAAAACCCAGGGTGACGATGGCCAGGTAGTCGCCGCGCAGGCGCAGCGTGGGCCAGCCCAGCAGGATGCCGAAGGCCGCGGCCGCGCCACCGGCCACCGGCAGCGCCTCCCAGAAGCCCCAGCCGAACTGGGTGGACAGCAGGGCGTAGGTGTAGGCGCCCACGGCGTAGAAGGCCACGTAGCCCAGGTCCAGCAGGCCGGCCAGGCCCACCACCACGTTCAGGCCCCAGCCCAGCATCACGTAGATCAGCACCGTGGTGGCGGTGTCGACCACGTAGCGGTTGTCGGAAAAGGCGATGGGCAGCGCCACCGCCAGGCCCAGCAGGCCCCAGCCCAGCACCCGCAACCAGGGGGCGGCGCCGGTGGTGGCAGCCGGGCGTGCTGGGGTCTTGGCCTTGGCCTGGCGGCGCGCCCGCAGGCGGTCGCCGGCCACGGTCAGCACCAGGCGGCCCACGAAGGCCACCAGCACGAACAGGGCCAGCGCGGCCCAGCGGGTGTGCACCGCCAGGGCGCCGCCTTCGTCCACGGTGGTCAGGCCAATCATGGGAATGCCCAGCACCAGGGCCACGAAGGCCACGCCGGTGGCGTCTTTCAGGCGCTCGGGCACGGTGGGGGCGTGCGAGGTTTGGATCACGGCGCTCATCACACTTTCTCCACTTCGGGGCGACCCAGCAGGCCGCTGGGGCGGAACATCAGCACCAGGATCAGGATGGCGAAGGTGGCCACGTCCTTGTACTCGGGCGACAGGTAGGCGGCCCAGAAGGCTTCGAGCAGGCCGATGATCAGCCCGCCCAGCATGGCGCCGGGCAGCGAGCCCACGCCGCCCAGCACCGCCGCGGTGAAGGCCTTGATGCCGGCGACGAAGCCGATGTAGAAATCGACCACGCCGTAGTACACCGTCACCAGCACGCCGGCCACGGCGGCCAGCGCGGCGCCCAGCATGAAGGTCAGGGAAATGGTGCGGTCCACGTCGATGCCCAGCAGCGCGGTCATGGTGCGGTCCTGCTCGCAGGCGCGTTGCTGGCGCCCGAAGGAGGTGCGCGTGATCAGGTAGGTGAAGCCCAGCATCAGCACCAGCGTGGCGCCGATGATCAGCATCTGGGTGTAGGAGAACGACACCGTCACCCCGTCCAGGGTGAACAGGTCCACGCCGCCGGTGAGCATGGGCGGGATCGGCTTGACCCGCGCGCCCTGCGTCACCTGCACCATGTTCTGCAGGAAGATGGACATGCCGATGGCCGAGATCAGCGGCGCCAGCCGGGGCGCACCGCGCAAGGGGCGGTAGGCCACGCGCTCGACGCTCCAGCCGTAGGCCGAGGTCAGCACGATGGCGACGATGAGCACGATCAGCAGCGCCAGTGGGATCGACGTCACGCCCAAGGCCGCCAGCAGGGTGAAGCTGGTCACGGCGATGAAGGCCGACACCATGTAGATGTCGCCGTGGGCGAAGTTGATCATCCCGATGATGCCGTACACCATGGTGTAGCCGATGGCGATGAGCCCGTACACGGAACCCAGGGCCAGGCCGTTGATGAGTTGTTGAAATGCATGAGCGAGCATGTGTCGCTTCCTTCGCAACAGCGCCCGTGGGTGGGGGCGCTAAGGGATTCGCCGCCCCCGTCACGGCCTT
>NZ_NWMV01000005.1 GCF_002837145.1 Macromonas nakdongensis
GCGGCTACGCCCAGCACGACGCCGCGCGCGCTTTCGCGGCCGAACTCGACCGCAGCCAAGGCTGGGACGACGGATGGGCCAGCCGCTGGATCGCCCAGGCCGAACGCCGCCCCCAGGTGATCAAACTCATGCAGCCCGCGCCCGCGGGCCAAGCCAAGAACTGGACCGCCTACCGCCAGCGCTTCGTCGAACCCAAACGGCTGCAAGCCGGGGCCCGCTTCTGGGCCCAGCACGCCCAGGCCCTGCAACGCGCCGAAGCCCACTACGGCGTGCCGGCCTGGCTGATCGTCGGCATCATCGGCGTGGAAACCCTGTACGGCCAGCACACCGGCACCTTCCGCGTGCTGGACGCGCTCACCACCCTGGCCTTCGACTTCCCGGCCGATCACCCGCGCGCGGCACAGCGCAGCGAATTTTTCCGCAGCGAACTGGCCGCCTTCCTGCAACTGGCGCGCGACAGCGGCGTGTCCCCGCTGGACTGGCGCGGCAGCTACGCCGGCGCCATGGGCCTGCCCCAGTTCATGCCCAGCAACTGGTCGCGCTTCGGGGTGGACTTCGACCGCGACGGCCAGGTCGACCTGCTCGGCAGCCCGGCCGATGCCATCGCCTCCGTCGCCCGCTACCTGCAGGCCTACGGCTGGCAAAGCGGCATGCCCACCCACTACCCGGTGACCTTCGACCCCGGCACGCTGGACCTGGACACCCTGCTGGCCCCAGACATCCTGCCCACCTTCAGCGCGGCCACCCTGCAGGCCAAGGGCGTGCGGCTGGGCGGTGCTGGCACCCAGCACAACGGCCCTCTGGCCCTGGTGGAACTGGAAAACGGCGACCCCGCGCAAGGTGGCGGCCCGCGCAGCTACGTGGCCGGCACCGACAACTTCTACGCCATCACCCGCTACAACTGGAGCAGCTACTACGCGCTGGCCGTGATCGAACTGGGGCAGGCGGTGCAGGCCCGGGTCCAACGCTGAAGAACGGAGCTCGAATTTGCCCCAGATTGGGGCGAAAATCCCAAACCAGGGCGCGCCGCACCGACATCGGCACGGGCGCACCGGATTGGCGATCAGGCCCCCACCGGCACCAGAAAGTTCTGGCTGATGCGGTTGCCCAGCATGTTGACGCGGTCGAGGAACTGCGTCAGGAAGGCGTGCAGGCCGTTGGCCAGGATCTCATCGATGCGGCCGAACTGCAGCTCGGCGCGCAGCTTGCCGGCGTGGCGCTCGGTTTCGGCCGAGGTCTCGTTGCTCACCGCGCTCAGGTTGTTCACCACCTCATTCATGCAGGCCAGCAGGCTGCGCGGCATGTCCGGGCGCAGGATCATCAGCTCGGCCACCCGCTCAGGCGTGATCACCGCACGGTACACCTTGCGGTAGACCTCGAAGGCACTGACGCTGCGCAGGATGGCGCTCCAGTGGTAAAAGTCCAGCTCTTGATCGGCCTCGCTGGCGTTGCCGTAGAAGTCGCTTTCCACCGCGTGGAACTTCACGTCGATCAGGCGCGCCGTGTTGTCGGCCCGCTCCAGGAAGGTGCCCATGCGGTAGAAGTGGAAAGCCTCGTCCTGCAGCATGGTGCCGATGGCCACCCCGCGAGAGAGGTGCGAGCGGAACTTCACCCATTCGAAGAATTCGGAGGGGTCTTTCTCAAAGCCCTTGCTCTTGAGCAGGCGCTGTAGCTCCAGCCAGGTTTGGTTCTGGGTTTCCCAGAACTCGGTGGTCAGCACGCCGCGCACGGCGCGGGCGTTCTCGCGCGCGGCGCGCAGGCACGACACGATACTCGACGGGTTGTTCTCATCGCGCACCATGAAGTGCAGCACATCCTTGGGCGTGACCTCGCCATACTGGTACTGGTAGGCCGGCATCAGCTCGCTGATGCGCAGCAGCCCCTCCCAGCCCACTTGGGCCACACCCGCCGATTGCGGCAGCAGCGAGGTCTGGTAATTCACGTCCAGAATACGGGCGGTGTTTTCGGCGCGCTCGGTGTAGCGCGACATCCAGAACAAATGGTCGGCGGTTCTTGACAGCATTTTGTGTGGTCCCCTCAGGCTTCCAGAATCCAGGTGTCTTTGGTACCCCCACCCTGTGACGAATTGACGACAAGCGAGCCTTCCTTCAAGGCCACGCGGGTCAGCCCGCCGGGCACGGTCTGCACCTTCTTGCCGCTGAGGACGAAGGGGCGCAAATCGATGTGGCGCGGCGCGATGCCAGACTCGACAAATGTGGGGCAGGACGACAGGCTCAGCGTCGGCTGGGCGATGTAGCCGTCGGGCTTGGCCAGCACGGCCTTGCGGAAGTCCTCGATTTCGGCCGCGGTGGCGGCCGGGCCCACCAGCATGCCGTAGCCACCGGCGCCGTGCACCTCCTTCACGACCAGCTCTTTCAGGTTGGCCAGGATGTATTTCAGGTCGTCGGGCTTGCGGCCGAGGAAGGTGGGCACGTTCTTCAGGATCGGTTTTTCGCCGAGGTAGAACTCGATCATCTGCGGCACGTAAGGGTAGATCGACTTGTCGTCGGCCACGCCGGTACCGATGGCGTTGCACAGCGTGACGTTGCCCTTGCGGTAGACGTCGAGCAGACCGGCGCAGCCCAGGGTGGAGGTCGGGCGGAAGGCCAGCGGGTCGAGGAAGTCGTCGTCCACCCGGCGGTAGATCACGTCCACGCGCTTGGGGCCGCGCGTGGTGCGCATGTAGACGAAGTGGTCTTTGACGAACAGGTCCTGGCCTTCGACCAGCTCCACGCCCATCTGCTGCGCCAGGAAGGCGTGCTCGAAATAGGCGCTGTTGTACATGCCGGGGGTCAGGACCACCACGGTCGGCTCGGCGGTGTGCGCCGGGCTGACGGCGCGCAGGGTGTCGAGCAGCAGATCTGGGTAATGCGCCACCGGGGCCACGCGGTTCTGGCTGAACAGCTCGGGGAAGAGCCGCATCATCATCTTGCGGTCTTCCAGCATGTAGCTCACGCCGCTGGGCACGCGCAGGTTGTCTTCCAGCACGTAGTACTCGGCCTCGCCCTGGCCGCCGGGCACGGGGGCGCGCACGATGTCGATGCCGGAGATGTGCGAATACACGCCACCCGGCACGTCCACGCCCACCATCTCGGGGCGGAACTGGGCATTTTGCTCGATCTGCTCGCGCGGCACAATGCCGGCCCTGATGATCTCCTGGTCGTGGTAGATGTCGTGGATGAAGCGGTTGAGCGCCGTGACGCGCTGGGCCAGGCCTTTTTCCATGCTGCGCCATTCGTGCGAGGGAATGACGCGCGGGATCAGGTCGAAGGGGATGAGGCGCTCGGTGCCGGCGCCGTCCTCGTCCTTGTCGCCGTAGACCGCGAAGGTGATGCCGACGCGGCGGAAGATCATTTCGGCTTCTTCGCGCCGATCGGCCATGACCTCGGGCGGCTGTTCGGCCAGCCAGCGGGCGTAGTGGCGGTAGTGGTCGCGCACCTGTTGGGGCGCCGCGTACATTTCATCGAAAGTGTGTTTGCTCATGGATGACTCTGGGGTGTAGGCGCCTGTTTCTGCATGCCGCTTAAGGTCTAGCAAATAGCGGGCCAGCCAATGCCTTGCGCGGGAAGCATCCGCCCCACGGCGAACGGTGCATCGGTTCAGTATGCGTCAGTTTGGGGGCGGCTCCGCGGCCCAACTGTCGTGCCAGTAGCGGTGCTCGACGCGCCGGTGACAGGCCAGCGTCTGCGGCGCCCAGCTGCGCCAGGTGGCGGCTCCGCAGGCGGGGCTGCCGACCCATTCGATGCCACGCGCTTCCAGACGGCGGACCACCACCGGCGCCGGGTGGCCGTAGCGGTTGCGGTGCCCGGCCTGCACGATCGCCAGGCGGGGGCGCAGGGTGTTGAGCCAGACCGGCCCGCTGGAGCTGTGGCTGCCGTGGTGCGCCACCACCAGCAGCGCGGCCCGCAGCTCCGGCTGCGCCAGGGCCAGCCGGGTTTCTTCGGCGATCCCGATGTCGCCGGTGAGCAGCGCGCCCGCCTCCCCGCCGACGCGCAAGACACACGACAGGGCGTTGTCGGACAGCCCGGCGGCGTAGTCGGCCTCGCGCGGGTGCAGCACCTCGAAGCGCACACCGTCCCAGTCCCAGGACTGGCCGGCGACGCAGCGCTCCAGCCGCGGGACCCCGACCGACAGCGTCAGCGGCGCACCCGCCACCTCGGCCAGCGCCGCCTCGTCCACCGACGACGACCACTGCGCACGCGGAAAGGCCCGGTCCAGGGTGTGCACGCCGGCCGCGTGGTCGATGTCGCCGTGGCTGATGACGACGCGGTCCGGCCGGTCGCCCAGAGCCCGCAGCCAGGGCAGCAGCACCCGCTCGGCCGCGTCGCTGGCCCCCTGCGGCGGGCCGGTGTCGAACAGCAGGGTGTGCTGGGCGGTGCGCACGACGACGGCCGTGCCCTGCCCCACGTCGGGCGCCAGCAGCTCGAAGTGCCCGGGCAGGGGCCGCAGCGGCGTGTAGGCCAGGGCCGGCCACAGCAAGAGCAGCGCCCAGGCCCGCCAGCTCCAGGGCAGGCGCAACACCAACAACACCCCGCCAAGCGCCGCCAACCACGCCAGACCAAGCGGAAGCGCCGGGCGCTCGACCGCGGCCAGGGGCCACTGGGCCATGCCGTGCAGGCACCACAACCAGGCCTCCACCGCCAGCGCGCCCAGCGACCACAGGCCGGGCAACAGCGTCCCCAGCATCGCCAGGGGCGTGACGAGCAGCGTGACCCAGGGGATGGCGAACAGGTTGGCCACCAGCCCCACCAGGGAAAACTGGCCGAACAGCAGCAGCGTCAGGGGCGCCAGGGCCACGGTCACCACCGCCTGGGTGCGCAGCAGGTCGCGCAGCTGGCCGCGCCAGGCGGGTCCGTCGGCCACGGGCACGGCCGGCCCGAACGAGGCGAACAGCACCCCCACCGCCACGAAGCTCAACCAGAAGCCCGGCTGCAGCAGGGCCCAAGGATCGACCCAGAGCACCGCGTTCGCCGCCAGCAGCCAGACCATGGGCCAGGGCCAGCGCCGACCGGTCAGGCGCAAGGCGGTGACGGCGGCGAGCATCAGCACCGTGCGCTGTGACGGCACCCCCCAGCCGGAAAACGCCGCATACCCCGCGGCCAAGGCCACTCCACCCAGACCCGCCGCCACCGGCGTGGGCACGCGCAGCAGCAGACCCGGCCGGTAACGTCCCACGCCGCGCCACACGCGCCCGAGCAAGCGCACGGCCAGCCAGGCGAACATCGTCACGTGCAGGCCCGACACCGACACCAGGTGCGCCACCCCGGTGCTGCGGAAGACGGCCCAGTCGTCGGCCCCGATCGCGGCTTGGTCCCCCACCACCAGGGCCACCAGCACCCCGGCTGCGCGCGGCGACGGCACTGCGGCCTGCAAACGCTCGCGCACGTGTTGGCGCGCCTGCTGAATCGGGTGGGCCCAGGTCTGCGCCAGCCGCTGCGGTGCTAGCGCAGCGCGCCCCCGGCGCACGTGCCCAGTGGCATGCAGGCCACGCTCCCACATCCACAACTCGGTGTCGAAGCCGGCCGGGTTGGACAGGCCGTGCGGCCGGTGCAGACGCACGGTGAAGCGCCAACGCTCGCCCACGCGGACCGGATGCGCCAGCGGCTCCGCCCCGCGATCTGCCCCCGGAAAAGCGCTGGACCACGACAGGCGCACCCGCTCGGGCGCGGCCACCGCCACCCCGGCCTCCTCGGCGGATTCGATGTCGAACTCGAACTGCACCCCCTGCTCGCCCTGGCGCGGCAGGCCGGCCACCACCCCCACCACCGCCAAGTCGCGGCCTTCCAGGTGGGGCGGCAGGCCGGCGGCACGGTGCTGCAGCGCCCGCACCCCGGTCACTGCCCAGGCCAGGGCCGCCGCGGCGCACAGGGCCAGCAGCGCGCACAGCCAGGGCCGCCCAGACGGGCGCCAATGCCACACACACCCAGCCAGTAACATCGCGGCCAAACCCACGGCGCCGTGCACGGCGACCCCAGGCAACTCGGGCTGCTGCAATTGCAAGCCCGTGCCCCACACCGCCCCCAGCAGGGCCGGCGCCAGCACCCCCGGCCCCGAACTCCGCGGCGGCACGGTTCAGCCCCGCGTTGACACAAAAACTGGCGCAGTCCTTGCTAGGATGAACCCGTACACCGCTGTCTTCGCACGGTTGTGCTTGTGCATCTGATTTCCTCCCCTCGCTCGCTCTGAAAGACCCACATGGCCATCCATGTCGCATTGAATCACATCACGCATTACCGGTACGACCGCCTCGTCAACCTGGCCCCGCATGTGGTGCGTCTGCGTCCGGCGCCGCACAGCCGCACCAAGGTGCTGTCGTACTCGCAGCGCGTCGAGCCGAGCCAACACTTCATCAACTGGCAGCAAGACCCGTTTGCCAACTACCAGGCTCGGCTGGTGTTCCCCGAGCCCATGCGCGAATTCAAGGTCACGGTGGACCTGGTCGTCGAAATGGCGGTGCACAACCCCTTCGACTTTTTCCTGGAACCCTACGCCGAGGCGGTGCCTTTCGCCTACCCCGAAGGCCTGCAGGCCGAACTGGCCCCCTACCTGGTGCTGGACGAACTCACGCCGCAACTCAACGCCTACCTGGAGCCCGCCCGCGCCCTGCTCGCCAAAGGCGACATGCGCACCATCGACTTCCTGGTCACGCTCAACCAGCAACTGCAGCAGGACATCGCCTACACCATCCGCATGGAACCCGGCGTGCAGACCCCGGAAGAAACGCTGACCAAAGCCAGCGGTTCCTGCCGCGACACCGGCTGGCTGCTGGTGCAGATGCTGCGCCACCTGGGTCTGGCGGCACGCTTCGTCTCGGGCTACCTGATCCAGCTCACACCCGATGTCAAAGCCATCGACGGCCCCAGCGGCCCCGAGGCCGACTTCACCGACCTGCACGCCTGGTGCGAGGTCTTCCTGCCCGGCGCCGGCTGGATCGGCCTGGACCCGACCTCCGGCCTGCTCGCCGGTGAAGGCCACATCCCGCTGGCTTGCACGCCACAGCCCTCCAGCGCCGCGCCCATCGACGGTGCGCTGGACGAGTGCGAGGTGTCGTTCGAGCACCACATGCAGGTCACGCGCATCTACGAAAGCCCGCGCGTCACCAAACCCTACACCGACGAGCAGTGGGCCGCCATCCAGGCCCTGGGCGAACAGGTGGACCAGGAACTGGTGGCCGGCGACGTGCGCCTGACCATGGGCGGCGAACCCACCTACGTGGCCACGCGCGACCGCGACGCGGCCGAATGGAACACCGACGCCCTGGGCCCGACCAAGCGCAACTACGCCACCGAGCTGCTGCACCGCCTGCGCCAGCAGTACGGCGCCGGCGGCTTCGTGCACCTGGGCCAGGGCAAGTGGTACCCCGGCGAGCAACTGCCGCGCTGGGCGCTGTCGCTGTTCTGGCGCGCCGACGGCCAAACCGTCTGGCACAACCCGGCCCTGTTTGCCGACGAACGCGACACCGCCGCCTACACCGCCGACGACGCGCAACGCTTCATCCAGACCCTGGCGCGCAAACTGGGCCTGAGCACCCAGTACATCACCCCGGGTTACGAGGACACCTGGTACTACCTGTGGCGCGAGCGCAAGCTGCCGGTGAACGTGGACCCCTTCGATGCCAAGCTCGGTGACGAACTGGAGCGGGTGCGCCTGCGTCGCGTTTTCGGCCAGGGGCTGGAGGCCACGGTGGGCTACGTGCTGCCGCTGCAGGCACACGCCGTGTCCAACGGCAACCACAAGGGAGTGCGCAACGGTTTCGGCACCAGCTGGAGCACCGGCCCCTGGTTCTTCCGCGACGAGCGCATGTACCTGGTGCCCGGCGACTCGCCCATGGGCTACCGCCTGCCACTGGACTCGCTGCCCTGGGTCTCGGCCACCGACTACCCCTACCACATCGAGCAGGACCCCAGCGCCCAGCGCGACGCCCTGCCCGACGGCGCCACCTTCAAACGCCAGTACGCCCCGCACCAGATCGGCGGCGGCTTCGCCGAAGGCGGCGTGGTGTCCATGCAAAGCGCGCCGTATGGCAGCACCGACGACGGCACCCCGGCCTGGCAAGGCGACCCCGCCGGCCTGGGCGTACCCGGCGCGGCCCCAGCCCAACCGATGAGCGCGCGCTACCCCGCCCGCGGCGAATCGGCCGGCTGGCTGACGCGCACCGCCCTGTGCGTGGAAGCGCGCGACCCACAACGCGCCAACGGCCCCAAGGCCGAAACCAGCATCGGCGGCCGCAGCAGCCACCTCTACGTCTTCATGCCGCCGCTGCAGCGCCTGGAAGACTACCTCGACCTGCTCGCCGCGGTGGAAGCCACGGCCGAAAAACTCGGCGTGAAAATCGTGCTCGAAGGCTACCCGCCGCCACGCGACCCGCGCCTGAAGATGCTGCAGGTCACCCCCGACCCGGGCGTGATCGAAGTCAACATCCACCCCGCGCACAGCTGGGCCGAACTGGTGGAGCACACCGAGTTCCTGTACGACGCCGCGCACCAGACCCACCTGTGCGCCGAGAAGTTCATGACCGATGGCCGCCACACCGGCACCGGCGGCGGCAACCACTTCGTCATGGGCGGCGCCACCCCGGCCGACTCGCCCTTCCTGCGCAAGCCCGAGCTGCTGGCCAGCCTGATTGCTTACTGGCACAACCACCCGAGCTTGAGCTACCTGTTCAGCGGCCTGTTCATCGGCCCCACCAGCCAGGCGCCGCGCGTGGACGAAGCCCGCAACGACCAGCTCTACGAACTGGAAATCGCGCTCAACCAGATCGAGAGAAACCGCCAGGTCTACGGCGCCGACATGCCGCCCTGGATGGTGGACCGCACCCTGCGCAACATCCTGGTGGACGTGACCGGCAACACGCACCGCAGCGAGTTCTGCATCGACAAACTCTATTCGCCCGACTCCTCAACCGGCCGTCTGGGCCTGCTGGAGCTGCGCGCCTTCGAGATGCCGCCTCACGCCCGCATGAGCGTGGCCCAGCAGCTGCTGCTGCGCGCCCTGGTGGCCCGCTTTTGGCAACAGCCCTGGCACGGCAAGCTCAGCCGCTGGGGCACCGAACTGCACGACCGCTTCCTGCTGCCGAGCTTCGTGCGCATGGACTTCGACGACGTGCTCGACGACCTGGCCCAACACGGCTACGCCTTCGACAAGCGCTGGTTCGACCCGCACTTCGAATTCCGCTTCCCGCTCATCGGGCAGGTGGCGGCCAAGGGCATCGAGCTGACCCTGCGCAACGCGCTAGAACCCTGGCACGTCATGGGCGAGGAAGGCGCTGCCGGCGGCACCGTGCGTTTCGTCGATTCCTCGCTGGAGCGCCTGGAGGTGCGCGTCAGCGGCTACAACGACAGCCGTTACGTCATCACCGTCAACGGCCGCGCGCTGCCGCTGCAAAACACCGGCACCGTGGGCGACTTCGTGGCCGGGGTGCGCTACAAGGCCTGGAACCCGCCGTCCAGCCTGCACCCGACCATCGGCGTGCACGCCCCGCTGACCTTCGACATCGTCGACACCTGGATGAACCGTTCCCTGGGTGGCTGCCAGTACCACGTGGCGCATCCGGGCGGGCGCAACTACGACACCTTCCCCGTCAACGCCTACGAAGCCGAAAGCCGCCGCCTGGCGCGCTTCTTCCAGATGGGCCACACCCCGGGGCAGATGCACGCCAGCGCCGCCCAACCGAGTCGGGAATTCCCCTTCACGTTGGACCTGAGGCAATGAGGCCGGGTTTTCGGCATACTCCCACCCAGTGACCGAACGCCCCAACCCCGAATCCACCGACGACACCAGCGCCGCTGCCCTGGCGGCCGCGCTCGCCCTGGCGGTGCCGGCGGGGCATTTCGACGAGCTGCGCCCCGGCGAAGGCGCCCAGCGCGCCCTCGCGCCGCACTGGACGCAGTTCTTCGACCTGCTGGGCTTCGAAGGCTTCGGCGACCTCAACCGCCGCCAGCAGGGCCTGGACCAGCAACTGCGCGACAACGGCGTGACCTACAACGTCTATGCCGACGAGCACAGCCAGCAACGCCCCTGGTCGCTGGACCTGTTCCCGATGATCGTCAGCCCGGAGGACTGGGCCCAGATCGAGGCCGGGGTGCTGCAGCGCACGCGCCTGCTCAACGCCGTCATGACCGACATCTACGGCCCGCGCGACCTGCTGCGCAGGGGCCTGCTGCCCACCGCCCTGGTGCAGGGCCACCCCGGCTACCTGCGCGCCATGGATGGCGTGCGGCCCGCCGGCGACACCTGGCTGCACATCGCCGCCTTCGACCTGGCCCACGGCCCGGACGGGCGCTGGTGGGTCGTCTCGCACCGCACCCAGGCGCCGTCGGGCCTGGGCTACCTGCTGGAAAACCGCATCGCCATCGGCCGGCAGTTCCCCAAGGCCTTTGCCGACATGCGGGTGCAGCGCCTCGCCGCCAGCTACAAGGCCTGGATGCAGGGCCTGCAGAGCTTGGCGCCGCAGGGTGCACAGGCGCGCATCGCCCTGCTCACCCCTGGCCCCTACAACGAAACCTATTTCGAACACGCCTACCTGGCGCGCTACCTCGGCCTGAACCTGGTCGAAGGCAGCGACCTGACCGTGCGCGACCAACGCCTCTTCCTCAAGACCCTGCACGGGCTGGAGCCGGTGGACGTGCTCATCAAACGGCTGGACGACCAGTGGCTGGACCCGCTGGAGCTGCGCGCCGACTCGGCCCTGGGCGTGCCCGGACTGATGCAGGCGGTGCGCGCCGGCAACCTGCTGCTGGCCAACGCGCCCGGTTCTGCGCCGCTGGAATCCAGCGCCATGCTCGGCTTTCTGCCCGCCATCAGCGAACAGCTGCTGGGCGAGCCGCTGGCCCTGCCCTCGCTGGCCACCTGGTGGTGTGGCGAAGCGGCCAGCCTCCAAGGCGCCCTGCCCATGCTCAAGCACGGTGTGGTCAAGAGCACCTACCCCAGCCCCGGCAGCGAAGCGGTCATCGGCCCCAGTCTCACCGCCTCGGGCATCGACCAACTCACCGGGCGCATCGTGCGCCACCCCGACGAGCACACCCTGCAGGCCTACCTGCCGCTGTCGCAAAACCCGACCTGGCGCGGCGGCGACATCGCGCCGCGCCCCGCCATGCTGCGCGTGTTCGCGCTGGCCGACGGGCCGCAGTCCTGGCGCGTGCTGCCCGGTGGCATGGTGCGCCTGGCGCCGCGCGGGCAGCAGATCGCCTCCATGCAACGTGGCGGCAGCAGCGCCGACTGCTGGGTGCTCACCCACGGCGAGGTCGACCGCACCAGCCTGTTGCACAGCGCGCCCAGCACCCTGAGTGTGGCGCTGCAAAAGCGCCCGATCACCAGCCGCTCCGCCGAAAACCTGTTCTGGCTGGGCCGCTACACCGAACGCGCCGACAACACGGTGCGCCTGGCCCGCATCGCCCTGCGCTGCCTGCAGGGCGAAGAACAGGGCTCGCCCGAGCTGCTGGCCTGGCTGTCGGCCTGCGCCAAGTACAACGGCCTGCTGCTGACCGACGTGCCCAACGCCCAGCAGGCGCCGCGCGTGTTCGAACGCTCGCTCATCGCCCAGTTGGGCGCCGATTCGGGCGCGCACAGCGTCGGCTACAACCTGCGCAACCTGCGCTTGGCCGCCAGCAATGTGCGCGAACGCCTGTCGCAAGAGCAGCGCAACCTGATCGAGCGGGTGGAGAGCGAATTCGCCGCACAGCACCAAAGCCTGAGCGCCGACGCCGACTACGCCAGCCAGGACGCGCTCGACGCCCTCGAAGAAGCCAGCGAATGGCTGGCCGGCATCACAGGTGCGCAAACCGACCGCATGATGCGCGACGACGGCTGGCGCATGCTCAGCATCGGACGTCACATCGAACGCCTGAGCACCCTGGCGCACGCCCTGGCCGCGGCCCTGGAAACCGGCGCCGCCTTCGAGGACAGCGGCTACGAGACCGTGCTGGCCCTGTTCGACAGCACCATCACCTTCCACGCCCACTACCAGCAGCGGCGCGACCTGGTGGCCCTGCTCGACATGCTGGTCACGCACAAGGACAACCCGCGTTCGCTGGCCTGGGTGCTGTCCACCCTGCGCAGCCGTGTGGCCAAACTGCCCAGCGCCAACGGCCAGCCCGCGACCACGCTGCTGCACGACATCCCCGCCCCCGGCGCCTGGGACCTGATCGCCCTCAGCGGCGCCATGGCCGGCCCGGCCAGCCAGCAAAGCACCCACCTGGCGCTGCTGGAGCTGCTGCAGTCCTGCGGCCAGGCCGCCAACGACCTGTCCGATCGGCTCGGCCACGCCTACTTCAGCCACGCCGACCGGGTCAACCGCAGCCTCGTCACCTGAGCCCCATGCTGCTGCACGTTCGACACCACACCCAGTACCGCTACCAGAGCCAGGTGGTGCTGGCCCAGCACATGGCCTACCTGCGCCCGCGCGACCTGCCCAGCCAGCGCCTGGAGGCGCACCGGCTCCACATCGCCCCCCAGCCCATGCTGCGCGAGGACCGCCCCGACGCCTTCGGCAACTGGCGCACTTTTTTCGCGCTGCAAAGCCCGCACGACGCGCTCGACGTGACGGCCGACAGCGTGGTCCTCACCCTGGCCCCCGGCGAACTGCCCGACAGCCCGCCCTGGCCCGGCGTGCGCGACCGCCTGCAATACCATGCCCAGGCCCCCTACGAGCCGGCCAGCGAATACGTCTTTCCCTCGCCCTACATCCCCCGGCACGAAGCCCTGGCCGACTATGCCCGCCCGGTGTTTGGCCCGCAACGGCCCTTCCTCGACGCTTGCCAGGACCTCATGGCCCGCATCCACGAAGACTTCACCTACGAAACCGCCAGCACCGACGTGCACACCCCCGTGCTCGAAGCCCTGGCCCAGCGCAAGGGTGTTTGCCAGGACTTTGCCCACCTGATGATCGGCTGCCTGCGCAGCCTGGGCCTGCCGGCGCGCTACGTCAGCGGCTACCTGCTGACCCAGCCGCCGCCCGGCCAGCCACGGCTGATCGGGGCCGACGCCTCGCACGCCTGGGTCTCGGTCCCGTTCGACGGCGCCTGGCACGACTTCGACCCCACCAACCACCGCAGCGGCACCCACTCCCCCGGGGCCGATTACGTCACCCTGGCCCTGGGCCGCGACTTCGGCGACGTCTCGCCGCTGCGCGGCGTCATCCAGGGCGGCGGCAGCCACGTGCTGAAAGTGGCCGTCACCGTCGCGCCCGAAGCCGAATTCAGCGCCCTCAGCGCCGCCGACGGCATCACTGCCGCGGCAGGCGCATGAATTCGGCTGATGCCAACCGCCACGCCCGGCCCCCTGCATAGAATGCCCCCACGGCGGCCCCATCGGGCCGCGGCCTTTTCTGGAGAACCCGCGTGAGCGTTTACGACACCCTCAAGTCCCTGAACATCGAACTGCCCCCTGTGGCCGTGCCCGCCGCCGCCTACGTGCCTTTCGTACAGACCGGCAAGCTGGTGCTGCTCAGCGGCCACATCGCCAAGCAGGACGGCAAACCCTGGGTCGGCCAGGTGGGCCTGACCATGGGCACCGACGAAGCGAAAGCCGCCGCGCGCGCCGTGGCCGTGGACCTGATGGGCACGCTGCACGCCGCCTGCGTGGCGGCCGGCACCGACCTCAACGGCGTCAAGCGCATCGTCAAGGTGCTCAGCCTGGTCAACTCCACCAGCAGCTACACCGAACAGCACCTGGTCACCAACGGCTGCTCCGAACTGCTGGGTCAGGTCTTCGGCCCACAGGTGGGCGCGCACGCCCGCAGTGCGTTCGGCGTGGCGCAACTGCCGCTGGGCGCGTGCGTGGAAATCGAGCTGATGGCCGAACTGGCCTGACATCGGGGGAAAATCTGCCATATTTGGTGCATCACGCATCAGATTGGCGCGCTTCCTGCTTGTCTTTGGTGCCCCGGGTATCGCAACCCGGGCATGCATCAAAAAAGTACCTCACGCACAAAAGACAAGCATGGAAGCACCAACTCAGGGCGTCAACGCCCTTTTCATCCTTCTGGGCGGCATCATGGTCTTGGCCATGCACGCCGGTTTCGCGTTTCTGGAACTGGGCACGGTCCGCCAGAAGAACCAGGTCAACGCTCTGGTCAAGATCCTGGTGGACTTCTCTGTGTCCACCGTGGTGTACTTCGCTGTCGGCTACGGCGTGGCCTACGGCACCCACTTTTTCACCGGCGCCGAAGCCCTGGCCCAGAAGAACGGCTACGAACTGGTCAAGTTCTTCTTCCTGCTGACCTTCGCCGCCGCCATCCCGGCCATCATCTCAGGTGGCATCGCCGAGCGCTCCAAGTTCTGGCCGCAGCTCATCGCCACCGCGGTCATCGTCGGTTTCGTTTACCCGTTTTTCGAGGGCATCGTCTGGAACGGCCACTTTGGTGTGCAGGACTGGATCCAGTCCCTCACCGGCGCCGCCTTCCACGACTTCGCCGGCTCGGTGGTGGTGCACGCCGTGGGCGGCTGGCTGGCCCTGGGGGCGGTGGTGCTGCTGGGCGCCCGCTCCAACCGCTACCGCAAGGACGGCGCGGTCAGCGGCCACCCGCCCTCCAACATCCCCTTCCTGGCATTGGGCTCGTGGATCCTGATCGTCGGCTGGTTCGGCTTCAACGTGATGAGCGCGCAGACCGTGGACAAGATCTCGGGCCTGGTCGCGGTGAACTCGCTGATGGCCATGGTCGGCGGCACGCTGGCGGCGGTGGTGGCCGGCAAAAACGACCCCGGCTTCGTGCACAACGGCCCACTGGCCGGCCTGGTGGCGGTGTGCGCCGGCTCCGACCTGATGCACCCCTTGGGCGCGCTGGTGGTGGGTGCGGTGGCGGGCGCACTATTCGTGACCCTGTTCACCCTGACCCAGACCAAATGGAAGATCGACGACGTGCTGGGCGTGTGGCCGCTGCACGGCCTGTGCGGCGCCTGGGGCGGCATCGCGGCCGGCATTTTCGGCCAGCAGGCACTGGGCGGCCTGGGTGGCGTCAGTTTCGGTGCCCAGTTGCTGGGCACGGGCCTGGGCGTGGCATGGGCCCTGGCCTGCGGCTTTGCGGTGTACGGCTTGCTCAAAGCCACCGTCGGCCTGCGCCTGAGCCAGGAAGAAGAGTATGAAGGCGCCGACCTGTCGCTGCACCGCATCCGCGCCACGCCAGAGCGCGAATCGAACTGGTGACACGCGCACGCTGGGCCCCAGCCTGGGGCCCAGCACGCCCATCAAGGGGCCGTCAGCGGGGGCAGTTGGTACAACCGGATCGCGTTGCCGTGGGCGACGGCCTGGGCCACCGGTGGCGGCAAGGCGTCGATGAAGCTGCGCAAGGCGCGCAGCCCCTGGTTGGAGCCCGGCTCCAACCCACCCCGTGCCACGCCGTCGCGGTCGTAGAACGAGTCGCTGCCCAGCAGGAAACGGTCGGCAAACTCCGTCACCAGCGCCATCCACGCCGGTTTGATCTGGCCATCCGGCCCCAGGGCAGCGGCCGGGCTGGCGTGGCCGCGGTTCAGGCGGAAACTCATGTACAGGTTGGGAAACGCCTTCAGCCACTCGCGCACGCGCTGAGGCTGGCGCGTCAACAGGGGCTCGAACCCCACGTGAGACCACACGAAACGCGTTTTCGGGTTGTGCTGCAGCAATCGCTTGAAAGCCTCGGCGTTGGCGGGCAAGGTGTCTGGGTTGAGCGGATTGGGCCGCAACGCCGCGGGCAGGGGCATGTCCTCGGGCACCAGGTCCATGTGCAGGTCGATGGGCACGCCGCGCTCTGCCGCCAGATCGGCCATCAGCAACAGCAGCGGGTGGTCGGCCTGTATGAACTCGTAGGCGTGCTGCGACCCCATGGCGGGAATAGACACGTGGTGGATGGCGATTTCGCCCAAGCCCACCGCACCTTGGTCGAGGATGGCCTTGACCCTGGCCGCAAAACGGGCTTTCACCGCCTCGGTCACGTCTTGCGGCGCGACGCTGTGGATCATCACGTTCAGAGAGCTGCCCCCCAGCAAGGCGACCCGGCCCGGGGCGTCTTTCAGCGCGAACTGCAGGTCCTCGATGTCGTGGTACATCGGCCCCTGCTCCTGGGGCAAAGGCGGTGGCATCAGCAACATGCGGGCGATACCGACCCGGTCCATTTCGCGCAACGCGGCTTTCAGGCCCGCGACAAAATTGCGGTCTTTGCCGGCCTGGAAGTGGCTGTGGGTGTCCACCATCGGCACCCCGGGCGCCCCTTGCGCCGCCGCGCCGTTGCCCAGGGCACACAGGGCCCACACCGCACATGCGCACACGCTCCGTTGGAACATCGTCATCCCCTTCGTTCGGCCCCGCACGGGGCCTGTTGCACACGCTCACACCCAGCGCCAGACCCGGCCCGGCTTGAAACCGAAACTGGCGTCCTTGCCCTTACGCCCCCGGGCGGCGCGGGCGTTGTTCAGGCTGCGAATTTCCAGCGTTTCTTCGCGCAGTTTGCCACCGCGCCCCACCCCGTCGATGCGCACGCTGCGGGTGTAGGCCACCGCACCGGCCAGGGTATCGGGATCGTCCAGGCCCATCAACATCAGGCCACGGCCGCCCTTGGGCTGCAGCTTCAGCTCGCTCAACTCGAAGGTCAGGATGCGCCCGCCCGTGGACACGCAGCACACGTGCGTGGCCGGGGCCAGCGCGGCCTGCGCCTCGCCCCCCTCGGGCGCAGCGGGCGGGGCCACCACAGCACCGTCGGGAGCGGCCAGGCGCAGCACCAGGCCGCCGCTGGCCAGCGCCGGGGCGCACAGGGTTTCGCCGGCGTTCAGCGTCACAAACGCTTTGCCGGCCTTCTGGCGGCTCACCAAGTCGTCCACCGTGGCCAAAAAGCCATAACCGCCCGAGCCGCTCAGCAGCAGGGTGGCGCCCGCCGGCCCGGCAAAGAAATGCACCGGCTGCGTGCCCGCCTCCAGGTCGATCAGGGTGGTGATGGGCTGGCCGTCGCCGCGCGCCCCGGGCAGGCTGGCCACCGGCACGCTGTAGACTCGGCCGTTGTTGCCAAACACGATGAGTGTGTCCACCGTACGGCACTCGAAGGTGCCGTACAGGCCGTCGCCGGCCTTGAAGGCAAACCCGGCCGCGTCGTGGCCGTGGCCGGTGCGGGCGCGCACCCAGCCCTTGGCCGACACCACCACCGTCACCGGCTCGTCCACCACCTTGATCTCGGCCACGGCCTTCTTCTCGGCCTGGATCAGCGTGCGGCGCTCGTCGCCAAAGGCCTTGGCGTCGGCCTCGATTTCCTTGACCATCAGCCGGCGCAGACTGGCGGGATTGGCCAGGATGTCTTCCAGCTTGCCCTGCTCCTCGCGCAGCTCCTTCAATTCCTGCTCGATCTTGATCGCCTCCAGCCGCGCCAACTGGCGCAGGCGGATTTCGAGGATGTCCTCGGCCTGGCGCTCGCTCAGGGCGAAGCGCGCCATCAGCGCGGCCTTGGGCTCGTCGCTGGCGCGTATGATGGCGATCACCTCGTCGATGTTGAGCAGCACCAGCTGCCGCCCTTCCAGGATGTGGATGCGGTCCAGCACCTTGTTCAGGCGGTGTTGCGAACGGCGGGTGATGGTGCCCTGGCGGAATTCGATCCATTCGGTCAGCATCTGGCGCAGGGTCTTTTGCACCGGCTTGCCGTCCAGGCCCACCATCGTCAGGTTGATGGGCGCCGAGGTTTCCAGGCTGGTGTGCGCCAGCAGCGCGGTGATCAACTCCTGCTGTTCGATGCGGCTGCTTTTCGGCTCGAACACCAGGCGCACCGGCGCGTCTTTGCTGGACTCGTCGCGCACGCCGTCGAGCACCGCCAGCAGGCTGGCTTTGAGCTGGGTCTGCTCCTGCGTCAACGCCTTTTTGCCGGTTTTGACCTTGGGGTTGGTCAGCTCCTCGATCTCTTCCAGCACCTTTTGGCTGCTGACGCCAGGGGGCAGCTCGGTCACCACCAACTGCCACTGGCCGCGCGCCAGGTCCTCGATCTTCCAGCGCGCGCGCACCTTCAGGCTGCCGCGGCCGCTGCGGTAGGCGGCCTGCACCTCGCTGGCGGGGCTGATGATCTGGCCGCCGCCGGGGTAGTCCGGGCCGGGAATCCGCTCGAACAGCTCGGCGTCGCCGAGGGCCGGGTTTTTGACCAGCGCCACGCAGGCGTCGGCCACCTCGCGCAGGTTGTGGCTGGGCATTTCGGTGGCCATGCCCACCGCGATGCCGCTGGCGCCGTTGAGCAGCGCAAAAGGCAGGCGCGCCGGCAACTGGCGCGGTTCTTCGGTGCTGCCGTCGTAGTTGGGCACAAAGTCCACCGTGCCCTGGTCGATCTCGTCCAGCAGCAGGGTGGAAATTTTGGTCAGCCGCGCCTCGGTGTAGCGCATGGCGGCGGCACCGTCGCCGTCGCGGCTGCCGAAGTTGCCCTGGCCGTCGATCAGCGGGTAGCGCAACGCAAAGTCCTGCGCCATGCGCACCAGGGCCTCGTAGGCGGCGCTGTCGCCGTGGGGGTGGTAGCGGCCCAGCACGTCGCCCACCACACGGGCGCTTTTCACCGGCTTGGCCGGGGTGTTGCTGTTGGGGCCGCTGTAACCCAGGCCCATGCGCTGCATGGCGTACAGAATGCGCCGCTGCACCGGCTTCTGGCCGTCGCACACATCGGGCAAGGCGCGGCCTTTGACCACGCTGAGGGCGTACTCCAGGTAGGCGCGCTGGGCGTAGGCGGCCAGGCTGTCGGGGTCGCCCGCCGGCGCGGCGGACGGGTGGTCGGGCGGGTTCAGCAAATCGGAGCTCATGCCTTATTGTCCATGAGCCTCAGGGATGCGCCGCTCTGGGTCACAATGCAGGCGACATTTTCAACCCAAGAGGAGACACCCCATGTTCAGCCACATCATGGTCGGCACCAACGACATCGACCGCTCGCAACGCTTCTACGACGCCGTGCTGGGCGTGCTGGGCGCAGGCCAAGCCATGCGCAACGCGGCCAGCACCGGCCACGAACGGCTGTTTTACCGGCACGACGGCAGCACCTTCTGCGTGTCGCAGCCCATCAACGGCGAAGCCGCCAGCTGCGCCAACGGCGGCACCATCGGCTTCCGTTGCGATTCGCCCGAGCAGGTCCAGCGCTTCCACGACGTGGCGGTGGCCCATGGCGGCTGTTCCATCGAAGCGCCGCCCGGCCTGCGCCAAACCGCGGCAGGCGCGCTGCACCTGGCCTATGTGCGCGACCCCGACGGCAACAAACTCTGCGCCCTGCACCGGCCCAAATAAGCCCCCCAACCAAGGCCTCACCATGTCCACCGTCACCCTGCACCGCGTCCTGCGCGCACCGCCCGAGCGGGTGTACCGCGCCTTTCTGGACCCCGCCGCCTTGTGCAAGTGGCTGCCGCCGCACGGTTTCACCTGCCAGGTGCACGCGCTCGACGCCCGTGTGGGCGGGCGTTACCGCATGTCGTTCGCCAACTGGTCCACGGGGCATGTACACGCGTTCGGCGGCACCTACCTGGAACTGCTGACCCACCGGCGCATCACCCACACCGACGCCTTTGACGACACCCACCTGCCGGGCGAGATGACGACCACCATCACCTTCACGCCGGTGTCGTGCGGCACGCAGCTCGAGGTGGTGCAGTCCGGCATTCCCGCGGCCATTCCCACCGAAGCCTGTTACCTCGGTTGGCAAGAGTCGCTGGAGTTGTTGAAATGGTTGGTGGAGCCCGACATTCCAGACGGCGCCTGAGCGCAGTTTGGCGCCCAGTCGAGGGGCCCCTCATCGGGCTGCGGCCGGCTCTTCCAGCCAGCGCTCGCGGATGTCCAGCAACTCCGGCAGCCGGTCCAGGAACAGCGGCACCAGGTCGGGGTCGAAATGCTGCCCCGAGGCCGAGCGGATGTAGGCCACCGCCTGCTCCACCGGCCAGGCCGGCTTGTAGGGCCGGGCCGTGGTCAGGGCGTCGAACACGTCCGCCAGCGCCACGATGCGCCCAGCCAGGGGAATGTCCTCGCCCTGGAGGCGGCGCGGGTAGCCCGAGCCGTCCCATTTTTCGTGGTGGGTGTAGGCGATTTCGGCCGCCAGGCTGAGCAGGGGCGAGTCCTGCTCGCCAATGATCTTGTAGCCGATGTAGGGGTGGCGACGCATCACCGCCCACTCCTGCTCGTCCAGCTTGCCGGGCTTGAGCAGGATGTGGTCGGGGATGCCGATCTTGCCGACGTCGTGCATGGGCGCGGCGTTGAGGAGTTGCTCGGCGTCCTCCTCGTCCATGCCGGTGGCCCGCCCGAGCACCTGGGCGTAATGGCTCATGCGGATGACGTGCAGGCCGGTTTCGTTGTCGCGGTATTCGGCGGCTCGCCCCAGGCGCTGGATGATCTGCAGCCGCGTGGCGTTGAGCTCCTCGACCCCGACCAGGGCCAGGTGGGTGCGCACCCGGGCCAACACGATGGGTGGGCTGACGGGTTTGGTCAGGTAGTCCACCGCACCGATCTCGAAGCCCATGGCCTCGTCGGCCACTTCCGACATGGCGGTCACGAAAATCACCGGAATGTGCCGGGTGGCCGGATCGGCCTTGAGGGCGCGCACGGTGTCGTAGCCGTTCATCACCGGCATCATGATGTCCATCAGGATCAGGTCCGGGTGCTGCAGGCGCGCCAGCTGGAGCGCCTTGGCGCCGTCGGTGGCGAAGGTCAGGCGGTATTTGTCTTCGAGGACGTAGCGCAGCAACTGCAGGTTGGCGGGTTCGTCGTCCACCACCAGGATGCGGTGTTTCGATCGGCTCATGTCGGGGCTCCCTGGGCCTGCTCGGGCGGCAGTGCCAGTCCGAATTCTGCGCCGATCTGGCGTGCCGCCGTTTCGGCCTGTTCAAAATCGAACGATGCCAGTGCGGCGCGCAAACGGGCCAGCCGCTCGGGCGTGAAAGCATGTTCGAGTTCGGCCAGCATCGGCTCCACGTCGGCCGGGCTGCACAGGCGGATGGCGCCGATGGCCCGGACCAGCAGGTCCGTGGCCTCGGCCGGCCCACCCGACAGGACGGCCGGCGCGACGATCTCGGTCTGGACCCAGCCCGGGCCGGCTTCCAGCTCCAGGTAGGAGGCGATCGCCGTCAACGTCGTCGCCATGGCCGCGCGAAGACCGCCGACCGGCTCCTCCCGACCGGGCGACTGCTCCACGCCGTGCAGCTCGCGCTCGACCTCGGCGGCCTGGGCCGCCAGCCGCTTGAGCTGCAGGTTACCGGCCGTGCCTTTGAGCTTGTGCACCCAACCGATGCGGGTGTCGCGGTCCCAGGCGTCCCAGGCTTGCAAGCCCTCGGCGTGGTCCTGGGCGAATTTGTGCAGGAAGTGCCGGTAGGCGGCTTCGTCGCCCCACAGGCGGATGCCGGCCTGGCTGTCGAGCACCGGCATGGCCACGGCATCGGCCGGGGCCAGTGCCGCCGGCATGCCCCCTTCCGCGCGGGCCGGCGCGCCCGAGGTGAGCCGCTGGATCACGCCGATCAGCGCGTCCACGTCGAAGGGCTTGGTCACGAATTCGTTCATGCCGGCGGCCGTGGCCGCGGCCTTTTCACTGCTGAAGGCACCGGCGGTGAGGGCCACCACCGGCACATGAGCCAGGCTGGGCGTGGCCCGGATGGCGCGGGTCGCGGCGATGCCGTCGAGCACCGGCATCTGCACGTCCATCAACACGATGTCGAAATCGGCCGGTCGCTGCTGCAGCAGGGTCAGCGCCACCTGGCCGTCGGCGGCCAGGGTCACCTGCGCCTGCTCGCGCGTCAGCACGCGCTGCGCCACCTCCAGGTTGGTGTCGCTGTCGTCCACCACCAGCACGCGCACGCCGGCCAGCCGCTGGCTCTGGCCGGCCGCACTCACCGGCAGGGCCACACCGTCGGCCTGGCGCAGGTCGTGCACGGCGTTGAACAGGGCCGAGGCGGTGACCGGCTTGGTCAGCACCGAATCGGCGGCGCGGCTGTCGGCCTCGGCCAGCAGCACCGCGCGGTCGTGCGCGGTCACCATGATGATGGTCGGCGTCTGGTCCGGGTCGTGGCTGGCCGCCTGGATGGCCTTGGCCGTGGCCAGACCGTCCAGGCCGGGCATGCGCCAGTCCATCAGGATCAGGTCGTAAGGTCCAGAGGCTTCGGCATCGGTACAGCGCTGCAGCGCCTCGTCGCCGGAAGCCACGGTGTCGGCGTGCCAACCCAGGCTGTGCACGGTGGCCGCCAGCACCGAACGGGCCGAGGCCTGGTCGTCCACCACCAGCACGCGCAGGTCGCCCAGGTCCTGGTAGGCGTGGGCCGCCGGCTCACCGCGCTCGAACTCGAGCTCGAACCAGAACTCGCTGCCCTGGCCCAATTCGCTGCGCACCTGCAGCTGGCCGCCCATCAGCTCCACCAGGCGCTGGCAGATGGTCAGGCCCAGGCCGGTGCCACCGAAGCTGCGCGTGGTCGAGGCATCGGCCTGGGTGAAGGCCTGGAAGATCGACGCCAGCTTGTCCGGCGGGATGCCGATGCCCGTGTCGCGCACGCTGAAGCGCAGCCGCAGGCGCGGCCCGTCGGGGTTGCAGCGTTGCGTTGACACCGCCACCTCGCCCCGCTGGGTGAACTTGATGGCGTTGCTCACCAGGTTGATCAGCACCTGCCCCAGCCGCAGGGGGTCGCCCACCAGGCCGTCGGCGCCGGCCGGTACCGGCGCCACCAGGGCGTCGATCCGCTTGTCCCCGACCGCCGCCGACATGATGTGGGCGACGTTTTCCAGCACGTCGCTCAGGCGGAAGGGGGTGTGCTCGATGTCGAGCTTGTTGGCCTCGATCTTGGACAGGTCGAGGATGTCGTTGATCAGGCCCAGCAAGGCCCGGCCCGAGCCGTGGACCTTGCGCACCATGTCTTTGGCCACCGGCGACAGGTCCTGCTGCTCCAGCAGGTAACTCATGCCCAGGATGGCGTTCATGGGCGTGCGGATTTCGTGGCTCATGTTCGCCAGGAAAGAGGTCTTGGCCTGGTTGGCCTGCTCGGCCAGTTCGGTGGCGTGCAACAGCTGTTCGGTGCGCTGTCGGACCTTGGCCTCCAGGCTGGCGTTGAGCGCGTGGATGCGCCCTTGCGCCGCCTGGCTCTCGGCCTGCAGGGATTCGAGCTGCTGGCACAGTTCGTTCGAGGTCTGCAGCAGCACCCCGATCTCGTCCTGCGCCAGCGGGCGCCTCTGGTGCTGCGCCAGGTGCTCGCGCACCTCGGCAAAGCGCCCTTCGGCCAGCTTGGGCAGCTCCTGCGCCAGCGCCTGCAGCCGCCGCATCGAGCGGCCCAGGGCCAAGCTCAGGAACAGACCCACCAGCACCATGCCCACGCTGCTCAGCAGCAGGTTGGCCAGGGCCGCCTGGCGCATCGCCTGTTTGGCCGGGGTTTCGTCCGTCACCAGCAGCACCGACACCGGCTGTACCGTCTTGTCCTGCCGCAGTTCGAAGGCCTGCAGGGCGATGTGGCGGCCACCGAACCAGTCGGCCAGGCCGGCCCGCACCGCGTCGTGGCCCACCACCGCGGCGATGGCTTCGAGCTGGCCGATCACCCGGTCCGCGTTGGAGGCCATCAGCACGTCCTGGTCCCAGACACGCCGGTACGCAGCCGCCGCGTCGACCGGCTGGCGCGCCAGCAAGGCCACATCGGCCTCGACCAGGCGCTGGAAATCGACGATCGAGTCGCCGATGGAACGGCCGATGTTGACCACCACCTCGCTGCCATCGGGTAACAAAGTCGGCACATAGGCCTGCTGCCGGCAGACCCGGCGGCAGTCCAAGTAGGTGGATGGGCGCTCGTCCAGCCGCACCTGTTCCAGGGCGCGGGCGTTGAGCTGCGGCGTGGGCAAGGCCTGCGCCCCATCCTGCTCCCAGGCGTAGAGCAACGCCCCCGTGGGCGAGAGGTACTGCAGCGAGTCGATGCCGGTGTAGGCGTTGCCGGCCAGCGCAGGCGGCGACCCGGGGTGGGCGATCAGGCGCGAGGCGTCGCCGGCGAACTGGCTGGCCACCCGCTCCAGTTGCAGGCTGGAGCGCTGCTCCAGGGTCAGGAAGGCGGTGTGCAGCTCGCGCAGCCGCTTCTGGCTTTGCACCTGCTGCGCCTGGTCCAGGTTGTGGAAATAAACGCCCTGAACCAGGGCGTTGACGCCGATCAGGACCGCCGTCAGGAGGATGGCGAACTTCCAGCGCAGGCTGATGTAGCGGCCCGAGAGCAGGCGCGGCATGGGTCCGGCTTTCAGAACCGCAGACCGACCGTGAGGGCCAGCAGGTCGGTGCGTGCGCTGCGGCCGTTCGGGTTGTCCAGCAGGGGAATGCCGCCGACGCCACGGATACGGTGGTATTCGGCATTGAGCTGCACATCGGCCTGCGGCCGCCACACCACGCCGAAGGTGGTGTCGCGCGTCGCCGTGGCGCTGCGGTTCTGGCGGTCGCCGTAGCTCACGTCGTGGCGCAGCAGGCCGGTCCACTCCGGCGTGAAGCGGTACTGGTACTGGACGTACGCACCGTCCGTGCCGGACCGGCTGCTCATGCCCGCGACCTCGGTGTGGCCGTTGGTGCGCTGGTACTCCGTGGTCAAGGACCAGTTTTCCGCGTTGTACTGGGCCGACCAGACGGTCGCGCGGATCTGCAGCGCGGCTGGCCCACCACCGAGCCGGCCGGCCATGCCCAGTTCGGCGTAGCTGAAGGCGTAGCGCTGCTGGCCGTTGTGGCGTTCGTGCAGGATTTGCGCGAACAGGGGGCTCAGCACCCGCAGGTCGGTCCCGGCGGGGATGGCGCCCCCGGCCAGGTTGCGCAGGGTCAGGTCGGAGGCCCGGCCACTGCGCGCCTGGCTGAGCTTGAACGTGGTCAGCTGCTCGTCGTCGGCCAGGCTGCCGTAGAGCTGCACCGCGTCCGACGAGAACAGCAATTCGCGGATGCCGTTGCCCTCGAAATAGACCGACTGCGGCAGCAGGATGGAGGGGCGCGTGAACACCACGTCGCGGGTTTCGTTGTACAGGCCGAAGGCGTTGCGCACGCGGCCGATGCGCAGGCCCTGGTCCCGCTCGCCGTTGCGCGGGCTGTGCAGGTCGATGAAGGCGTAATCGACGCGGGCCTGGCCGTCGTCCGTGGCCCCGGCCTTGCGCGCCTGGATCTGCCCGGCCACGGAAACGTGGTGGTTCAGGTGGGCAAAGGCGTTGACACCGGTTTCCAGATAGTCGGCGGCCCCACCGTGCTGGGTGTTGCCATAGAAATTGTTGCCGCGGCTGGCGATGTAGCCGACCGAGGCAAAACCGTGGAATTCCACCGCGGTCTCGCCCGCATCGTCGTGGCCGGCCCAGGACGGCGCGGCCAGCAGGCCGAGCAGCAACGCCCACCACGCCGGCCGCGTGCGCCAGGGTTCAGCGAACATCGAGCGTCTTGACTTTTTCATTGGTGACATAGTCGTTTCCCACGATGTAGCCGATGCCACCGGTGGTTTGCGCCACGCGCTTGAGCATTTCTTCCCGGGTCTGCACCACGACAGGCGCGCGCCCGGTGCCGGTGAACACCTGCTGGTCCCAGATGTCGCGCAACACGTAAGGCAGCAGTTGCAGGGTCTGCTTGCTGAACTGCCGGTGCGGTTCGCTCTGGTCCGGCAGGACGAAGACCGTGGCCATCTGGCCATCTCGAAACTGGCGGGCGCGCATGGAAAAGATGGCGCGCAAATCGTTGCGGGTGATGGTTTCGATCTGGAGCGCCGGGTGGGCGATCACCTGGATGGCGGCGCTGTCCGGAGCGGCCCGTGCCGCGACAACGCCGAGCGCCCACAGGCCGACGCAGGCCAGACGCAGCAACCCGCTCCAGCGGGGCGTGGCGGCTGGACTCATGGGCCGTCGGCTCCACCGCGCGGGCTCAAGCGCGGCTCCCCACAGCAGGCGCACCGAGGCACGCCCCCCACGCATCAACTCCCATGTGCCTCTCCATCGCGACCTCCCCGTTGCTGTCGCTGCACGCCAATGTTGGGACTCAGACAGCGGACCGCGCGTTGGCCCTAAGCGCCTGACCCAGAACTGTTTTCGAAAAGTCTAGCAGAAGGCTGGGTGGCGCGGCATCGGGAGATGCCTGACGCTCACACGTCGATGTCCACCTCGTCGCCGTGCAACTCCATCAGCTCGCGGCGGGCGGCGGCTTCGCCCTTGCCCATCAGTTGGGTGATGCGCGCTTCGGTGGCGGCAAAGTCCAGGTCGCCCAACTGCACCGGCAGCAGGCGGCGGGTGTCGGGGTTGAGGGTGGTGTCCCACAACTGCTCGGCGTTCATTTCGCCCAGGCCCTTGAAGCGGCTGATCTGGCACTTCTCGCGCGGTACGCCGTCCTTGGCACACTTGTCCAAAATGGCGGTCAGCTCGCCCTCGTCCAGCGCGTAGGCCTTGGTGGCGGGCTTTTTGCCGCGCGCCGGCACGTCCACGCGGAACAGCGGCGGGCGCGCCACGTACACGTGCCCGGCCTCGATCAGCTTGGGAAAGTGGCGGAAGAACAGCGTCAACAGCAGCACCTGGATGTGTGAGCCGTCCACGTCCGCGTCGCTCAAAATGCACACCTTGCCGTAGCGCAGCCCGCTCAAATCGGGGGTGTCGTCGGGGCCGTGCGGGTCCACGCCCACGGCGACCGAGATGTCGTGGATTTCGGTGTTGGCAAACAGGCGGTCGCGCTCCACCTCCCAGGTGTTGAGGACCTTGCCGCGCAGCGGCAGGATGGCCTGGCATTCCTTGTCGCGGCCCATTTTGGCGCTGCCGCCGGCGCTGTCGCCTTCCACCAGGAACAGCTCGTTGTGGGCGATGTCGCGGCTTTCGCAGTCGGTCAGCTTGCCCGGCAGCACCGCCACACCACTGCCCTTGCGTTTTTCCACCTTCTGGCCGGCGCGCTGGCGGCTTTGCGCGGCCTTGATGGCGAGTTCGGCCAACTTCTTGCCCTGCTCCACGTGCTGGTTCAGCCAGAGTTCGAGCGCCGGGCGCACGAAACCGCTCACCAGCCGCACCGCGTCGCGCGAGTTCAGCCGCTCCTTGATCTGGCCCTGGAACTGCGGGTCCAGCACCTTGGCGCTCAACACGTAGCTGGCCCGGGCGAACACGTCTTCGGGCATCAGCTTCACGCCTTTGGGCAGCAGGGCGTGCAGTTCGATGAAGCTTTTCACCGCCTGGAACAGGCCGTCGCGCAGGCCGCTGTCGTGGGTGCCGCCGGCGGAGGTGGGAATCAGATTGACGTAGCTTTCGCGCACCGGCGCGCCGTCTTCGGTGAAGGCCACGGCCCAGGCCGCGCCCTCGCCTTCGGCGAAGCTGTCGTGGCCGGCGTCGGCGTAGCCTTCGCCCTCGAACAACGGGATCACCGGCTCGCCGGCCAGCGTCTGCTGCAGGTAGTCGCGCAGGCCACCCTTGTATTGCCAGGTTTGCGTGTCCTTGGTTTTTTCGTTCACCAGGGTCACGCTCACGCCCGGCATCAGCACCGCTTTGCTGCGCAGCAGGTGCACCAGCTCGTTCACGGGCAAGGCGGCCGATTCAAAGTATTTCGCGTCGGGCCAGACGCGCACGCTGGTGCCCTGCTTGCGCTCGCCGGCTTCCAGCGTGCGGCGGCTCAGGGGCTCGACCACGTCGCCGGCGGCAAACGCCAGGCGAGCCAGGTGGCCGTCGCGGTGGCTGCTCACCTCCAGGCGGGTGGCCAGGGCGTTGGTCACGCTCACGCCCACGCCGTGCAGGCCGCCCGAAAAACTGTAGGCCCCGCCCTTGCCCTTGTCGAACTTGCCGCCCGCGTGCAGGCGGGTGAACACCAGTTCCAGCACCGGCGCGTTTTCTTCGGGGTGCAGGCCGTGCGGAATGCCACGGCCGTCGTCCTCCACGCTCACCGAAGCATCGTCGTGCAGCGTCACCTTGATCTTTTTGCCGAAGCCGGCCAGGGCCTCGTCGGCGGCGTTGTCCAGCACCTCCTGCACGATGTGCAGCGGGTTGTCGGTACGGGTGTACATGCCCGGGCGCTGCTTGACGGGCTCCAGCCCTTTGAGCACACGGATGGAGCCTTCGGCGTACGCGGTGCCGGCGGCGGGGGAAGCGTTGGTGTCTGCCATGGCCGGGGATTGTAGAGAGCGTGCCCGACGCGACAGACGGGCCGGTACCAAATTCGCTACAGTCTCGGCATGTCTATCCCCTCCCCCCACGCGGCCACCCCTGCGCCGAAAAAACTGTCGGCATTCCAGGTGCTGGCCTGCGGCGCGGCCATCGTCACCCTGTCCATGGGCATCCGGCACGGTTTTGGCCTGTGGCTGCAACCCATCACCCAGGACCAGGGATGGACGCGCGAGACCTTCGCCTTCGCCATGGCGGTGCAAAACCTGTCGTGGGGCCTGTTCGGCATTTTTGCGGGCATGCTGGCCGACCGCTTCGGCGGCTGGCGGGTGCTCATGGGCGGGGCCGTGCTCTACGCCCTGGGCCTGGCGGGCATGGCCTGGTCCAGCACCACACTGCTGTTCACCCTGACCACCGGGGTGTTGATCGGCGCGGCCCAGGCCGGGACCACCTACGCGGTCATCTACGGCATCCTGGGGCGGCAGATCCCGGCCGAACGCCGCTCCTGGGCCATGGGCATGGCGGCGGCGGCCGGCTCCTTCGGCCAGTTCCTGATGGTGCCGACCGAAGGCTTCCTGATCGCCCAGTTCGGCTGGCAGCAGGCGCTGCTGGTCCTGGGTGTGGCGGTGCTGCTGGTGCTGCCCCTGGCCACCGGCCTGCGCGAACCCCAGCAGGCCAGCAACGGCCAGGGCCCGGCGCGGGAACAGACCATTCTGCAGGCGGTGCGCGAGGCCTTCGGCTACCGCAGCTTCCAGTTGCTCATGGCGGGCTATTTCGTCTGCGGCTTCCAGGTGGTGTTCATCGGCGTGCACATGCCCAGCTACCTCAAGGACCACGGCCTGTCACCCCAGGTGGCCAGCTACGCGCTGGCCCTCATCGGTCTGTTCAACGTGTTCGGCACCTACGCCGCCGGCGTGCTGGGCCAGCGCCTGGCCAAGCGCAAGATCCTGGCCTTCATCTACCTGATGCGCTCGGTCGCCATCACCCTGTTCCTGCTGGCCCCGCTCACGCCCTGGAGCGTGTACGCCTTTGCCGCGGCCATGGGACTGCTGTGGCTGTCCACCATCCCGCCGACCAACGCCATCGTGGCGCAGATTTTCGGGGTGGCCCACCTGTCCATGCTGGGTGGCTTTGTCTTCTTCAGTCACCAGGTCGGCAGCTTCCTGGGCGTGTGGCTGGGAGGCCTGCTGTACGACCGCACCGGCAGCTACGACATCGTCTGGTACCTCTCCATCGCGCTCGGCGTGTTCGCCGCCGTGGTGAACTGGCCGGTGCGCGAAGCCCCGATCCAGCGCGGCCCGCAACGGGTCGTGGGAGCCGCCGCGTGAGCCCCGCCCCGGCCAGCCACGCGCACCCGCGGTCAGGCGGGGCCTGGCCGCGCCGCGCCGCCTGGGGGGTGGCCATCGCGCTGCTGCTGGCCACTTTCAGCTTTTACACCCACCCCGACTTCATGCTCGACATGGCCAACCAGCTCTGGGCCTGCTTCTGAATGACCCCGCCCCACACCTCGCTCTCCCCGTCCGACTGGGTCTGCCGCTGGACCCACCTGATCCCCGACCAGCGCCCTGGTGGTCCGCGCGCCCTGGACCTGGCCTGCGGCCACGGCCGCCACAGCCGCTGGCTGGTGCGCCAGGGCTGCCACGTCACCGCCGTGGACCGCGACGCCAACGCCCTGGCCACGCTGGCCGACCTGGCCCCCAGGGTGCGCACCGTGGCGGCCGACGTGGAGAACGGCCCCTGGCCCCTGAGCGGCCAGGCCTTCGACGCGGTGATCGTCACCAACTACCTCTGGCGCCCGCTGTGGCCGCAGATCCTGGCCAGCCTGGCGCCCGGGGGTGTGCTGATTTACGAAACCTTTGCCGACGGCAACGCCACGGTCGGCAAGCCCTCGCGGCCGGACTTTCTGCTGCAGCCCGGCGAACTGCTGCGTCTGTGCGCCGGCCTGCGCACCGTGGCCTACGAGGACGGTTTCCTGACCGCCCCTGAGCGCTTCGTCCAACGCATCGTGGCGGTGCGCGAAACCCTGCCCCCGCCGGACGCCCCCCACCGCTACACCCTGCGCGCCGCTGGGTAGAATGCGGATTGGTTTCATTGCCCCCAACCTAATCCATTCCGCACCTATGAATCCGATCACCGGCAGCATCGTGGCCCTGGTCACTCCCATGCACGAAGATGGCAGCGTGGACTACCCCACCTTGCGCAAGCTGATCGACTGGCACATCGCCGAAGGCACCGACTGCATCGGCGTCGTCGGCACCACCGGCGAATCGCCCACAGTGAACGTGGAAGAGCACTGCGAAATCATCCGCGTCGCCGTGGAACAGGCCGCCGGTCGCAAGCCCATCATGGCCGGCTGCGGCGCCAATTCCACCGCCGAGGCCATCGAACTGGCGCGCTTCGCCAAAAAAGTGGGCGCCGACTGCCAGCTGCAGGTCGTGCCCTACTACAACAAGCCCACGCAGGAAGGCCAGTACCAGCACTTCAAGGCGATTGCCGAAGCCACCGGCGACCTGCCCGTGGTGCTGTACAACGTGCCTGGACGCAGCGTGGCCGACATGGCCCACGACACCGTGTTGCGCCTGGCCCAGGTGCCCGGCATCGTCGGCATCAAGGAAGCCACGGGCAACATCGAGCGCGCGCAGTGGCTGATCCGCGAAACGCCCGAAGACTTCGCCGTCTATTCCGGTGACGATCCGACCGCCGTGGCCCTGATGCTGTGCGGTGGGCAAGGCAACATCAGCGTGACCGCCAACGTCGCCCCCCGGCTGATGCACGAACTGTGCGTGGCCGCCATCGCTGGCGATGTGAAAGCCGCCATGGCCATCCAGATGCGCCTGATGCCGGTGCACAAGCACCTGTTCGTCGAGGCCAACCCGATCCCGGTGAAATGGGCCATGACCCGCATGGGCCTGTGCGGCCCGACCCTGCGCCTGCCCATGACCCCCCTGACCACCGGCAACGAAGCCGTGGTGGAACAGGCCCTGAAAGCCGCCGGCCTGCTCTGAGCCGCCGAACGCCCCCACCCCCTCACCCGACCGGTCCTACATGAACACCTTCGCCTCTACCGACAGCCGCCAACGCCTGTTCCGCTGGACCACCGTGGCCGTGGCCGCCAGCCTGGCCAGCGCCTGCTCCGTGCTGCAAGAAGACAAGATCGACTACAAGAGCGCCAAACAGGTCAGCACCCTGGAAGTGCCGCCCGACCTGAGCCAGCTGACGCGCGAATCGCGCTACACCGTGCCGGGCAATGTGGTGACCGCTAGCGGCTACCAGGTGGCCCAGCCGACCCAGCGCGTGCCGACCGCGGCCGCCACCGTGGGCGACGTGCGCATCGAGCGTGCCGGCAACCAGCGCTGGCTGGTGGTCGACCGCCCGGCCGACCAACTCTGGGGCCCCGTGCGCGACTTCTGGCAGGAAAACGGCTTCCTGCTGGCGCTGGACCAGGAAAACCTGGGCCTGATGGAAACCGATTGGGCCGAGAACCGCGCCAAGCTGCCGCAAGACATCATCCGCTCCACCCTGGGGAAGGTGTTTGACAGCCTGTACTCCACCGGCGAACGCGACAAGTTCCGCACCCGCCTGGAGCGCAACAGCGCGGGCGGCACCGAAATCTTCATCAGCCACCGCGGCATGGTCGAGGTCTACAGCAACGAGCGCAAGGACTCCACCGTGTGGCAGCCGCGTCCGGCCGACGTGGAACTGGAGGCCGAATTCCTGCGCCGCATGATGGTCAAGCTCGGCGTGACCCAGGAGCAGTCCAAGGCCCTGCTGGCCGCGGGCGCCGTGCCGCCGTCGTCCCGCGTCACCACCCTGAACAACCAGCCGGTGGTGCAGATCGAGGAAGGTTTCGACCGCGCCTGGCGCCGCGTCGGCCTGGCGCTGGACCGCACCGGTTTCACCGTGGAAGACCGCGACCGCTCGCAAGGCCTGTACTTCGTGCGCTACGTGGCGCCGGACGAAACCCAGACCACCAAAGAACCCGGCTTCTTCGGTCGCCTGTTCAGCAGCTCGCCCAAAAAGGAAGCCACCCCGACGCGCTACCGCATCGCCGTGCGCAGCACCGCGGCGCAAAGCACGGTGTCGGTGCTGGACGCCAACGGCCAAGCCGACCGCTCGGCCACGGCCCAGCGCATCGTGCAGGTCATTGCCGACGACCTGAAATAAGCAGGCACCATCGGACGCAAAAATGCCGGGCACTGCCCGGCATTTTTTTCGGCTCAGGCGCCAGAGCCCGGCCCGAGGACCCGGGCCATGGGCGTCAGGCGGTCAGCGCCTCGGTCACCGCGGCCGGCGTGCGGATCAGGTAGTCGAAGGCGCTCAAGGCGGCCTTGGCACCCTCGCCCGCGGCGATCACGATCTGCTTGTACGGCACCGTGGTGCAGTCGCCCGCGGCGAACACGCCCGGCACGTTGGTGTGGCCCTTGGCGTCCACCACGATTTCGCCAAAACGGCTCAACTCCACCGTGCCCTGGAGCCACTCGGTGTTGGGCACCAGGCCGATCTGCACGAAGATGCCTTCCAGCGCCACGTGGTGCTCGACGCCGCTGACGCGGTCCTTGTAGCGGATGCCATTGACCTTGCTGCCGTCGCCGGTGATTTCGGTGGTCTGCGCGTTGACGTGGACGGTGACGTTGGGCAGGCTCTTGAGCTTGCTCACCAGCACCGCGTCGGCCTTGAGCTGGTCGGCGAACTCGATCAGGGTCACGTGCTCGACGATGCCGGCCAGGTCGATCGCCGCTTCCACACCCGAGTTGCCCCCGCCGATGACCGCCGTGCGCTTGCCCTTGAACAGCGGACCGTCGCAGTGCGGGCAGTAGGCCACGCCCTTGTTCTTGTATTCCTGCTCGCCCGGCACGTTGACGTTGCGCCAGCGCGCGCCGGTGGACAACACCACGGTGCGCGACTTGAGCACACCGCCGTTGGCCAGGTGCACCTCCACCAGACCGCCGGCCTGCGCGGCCGGCACGATCTTCGCGGCCTGCTGCAGGTTCATGATGTCCACCTCGTAGTGGCGCACCTGGGCTTCGAGCGCGGCGGCAAACTTCGGGCCGTCGGTTTCCAGCACGGAAATGTAGTTCTCGATGGCCATGGTGTCGTTCACCTGGCCGCCGAAACGCTCGGCCACCACGCCGGTGCGGATGCCCTTGCGCGCGGCGTAGACGGCGGCCGCGGCACCGGCGGGGCCACCGCCGACCATCAGCACGTCGAACGCGTCTTTGGCGCTCAGTTTGGCGGCCTCTTTCTCGGCCGATGTCGTGTCCAGCTTGGCCACGATTTCCTCGATCAGCATGCGGCCCGAGCCGAACACCTGGCCGTTCAGGTACACCATGGGCACGGCCATCACTTCGCGCTCGGTCACCTCCTGCTGGTACAGCGCGCCGTCGATCACCACCGTCTTGACCCGGGGGTTGAGCACGGCCATCAGGCTCAGCGCCTGCACCACGTCCGGGCAGTTGTGGCAGCTCAGGGACATGTAGACCTCGAAGTGGTAGTCGCCGTCCAGGGCCTGGATCTGCTCGATCACCTCGGGCTCGACCTTGGGCGGGTGGCCACCGGTCCACAGCAGCGCCAACACCAGCGAGGTGAACTCGTGGCCCAGCGGAATGGCGGCAAAGCGCAGGCTCATGTCGGTGCCCAGGCGCTGCAGGCTGAACGAGGGCTTGCGCGCGTCCTGGCCGTCGGTGCGCACCGTGATCTTGTCGGACAGGCCGCCAATGGTCTCCAGCAGCGCCTTCATTTCCTGGGCGCTGGCCGAATCGTCCAGCGAGGCCACCAGCTCGAAGGGCTGGGTCACGCGCTCCAGGTAGGCTTGCAATTGGGCTTTGAGGGTGTCGTCGAGCATGGGGCGTCCTTGTGGGGGTTGGAATTCGGCCAAGCGGTCCGAGGCTTGGTCCACACCGGTTATTTTAGGTAACAACTATTGATTCGCCAATTTGAATTTCAAAAGCTATCAATAGCCAAAATCGATCCAGCCGGTCGGTGGTCGAAAAAAAAGGGCGCCGCCACAGGCAGCACCCTTTAATTTCCTGGCGGGCCGTTGCAAGAACGGCGCAGGATCAGATCTTGCCGACCAGGTCCAGCGACGGAGCGATGGTCTTGGCGCCTTCGTTCCACTTGGCCGGGCACACCTGGCCGGGGTTGGCGGCGGTGTACTGAGCGGCTTTGAGCTTGCGCAGGGTTTCTTTCACGTCACGGGCGATTTCGTTGCTGTGCACTTCCATGGTCTTGATCACGCCGTCCGGGTTGATCACGAAGGTGCCGCGCAGGGCCAGGCCTTCCTCGGGGATGTGCACGCCGAAAGCGTTGGTCAGGGCGTGGGTCGGGTCGCCCACCAGCGGGAACTTGGCCTTGCCCACGGCGGGGGAGGTTTCGTGCCACACCTTGTGGCTGAAGTGGGTGTCGGTGGTGACGATGTACACCTCGGCGCCGACTTTCTGGAATTCGGCGTAGTTGTCGGCGGCGTCTTCCACTTCGGTCGGGCAGTTGAAGGTGAAGGCGGCCGGCATGAAAATCAGCACAGACCATTTGCCTTTCAGGCTTTGCTCGGTCACATCAATGAACTTGCCATTGTGGAAAGCCTGGGCTTTGAACGGCTGGACGGCGGTGTTGATCAGGGACATGTCGCTTCCTTGTGGGTTGAGGTTGGGGATCGGTCGATCCGTGAAGACCCAAGAATCATAGCCCAGGGCAATCGATATTATCTATTAATAGTTTCAATCCACCCCATAGTTTTTGGTGTGCCGGCCCGACACCGAACCGACACACGGCCCCCGTGGGCGAGGCCCCAAAGGACTACACTGTGCACCACCGCCGACACCAGACAGGAGCCCCCATGAAAGGCGACGCACAAGTCATCTTCCACCTGCAAGCGCAGCTCAAGAACGAACTCACCGCCATCAACCAGTACTTCGTGCATTACCGCATGCTCAAGCACTGGGGCCTGGACAAGCTGGCCAAGAAGGAATACGAGGAATCCATCGGCGAGATGAAGCACGCCGACTGGCTGATGGACCGCATCTTCATGCTCGACGGCCTGCCCAACCTGCAGGACCTGGGCAAGATCAGCATCGGCGAGGACGTGCCCGAAATGCTCGGCAGCGACCTGGCGCTGGAACGCGGGGCCCAGGCCACCATCAAGGAAGGCGTGGCCCACTGCGAAGCCGCGCGCGATTACGTCTCGCGCGACCTGCTGCTGAAGATTCTGGACGACACCGAGGAGCACATCGACTTCCTGGAAACCCAGCTGGAACTGATCGACAAAGTGGGCCTGCAGAACTACCAGCAGAGCATCATGGGCGAGATCGGGTGAGCGGCCGACCCCACGGCACCCAGGGCGCTGCGGCGCCCCTTTTTTGCGCCCCGCTTGACCAGTCAAATGCAAATCATTATCATGCGCGCATGCTTTCAGGAGATTTGCCGTGATCGTGTGCGTGTGCCACCGCGTGAGTGACAAGACCATTGCCCGCAGCGCCCAGCAGGGGGCTGGGTTTGACGACATCCAACTGGAACACGGCGTGGCCACCCAATGCGGCAAATGCGAGGGCGCGGCCCGCCAGATCTGGAGCGAATGCCGCCTGAGCGGGCGGCTGGCGCACCTGGTGCACAGCACCACCGGCGCACACAACGCGGCCTGATCCCCCACCCCACCGGCCCAGCCGGTTTTTTTTCGTCCCGGCTCTTTATGCAAACGCGAATTGTTTGCATTTGCTATACAATTCTTTGCACCAGCCAGCCAGCACGCACCCTGCCGTGGTCAGCCAGCCAACAACCTTTCATCCGCTGACCATGACCACGCAAGCACACCGCCCGGACGCCCCCCAGCAGGCCGACCCCTACGCCACCTCTGCCCCCTTGCCGGCCAAGGCCGCCCTGCTGCCGCTGGGCGCCATGCTGCTGGCCAGCTCGCTCTCGGCCCTGGCACAGAGCGCCCCCACGGCCGAAGCCACCCTGTCCACCGTGACGGTGAAAGAGCAGGCCGACCCCGAAGAAATCAAGGCCAAGAACACCCTGCGCGCCACCGAATCCACCATCGGCAAAGGCAAGCAGGCGCTGCGGGACATCCCCCAAACCGTCACGGTGATGACCGAAAAGCTGCTGGACGACCGCAACCTGGACGATTTCCGCGAAGTGCTGAAAACCACCTCGGGCGTCACTTTTCAGGCGGGAGAAACCGGTGAAGAAGATGTGCGGCTGCGCGGCTTTTCGCTGGGCCAGGCCGGCGACATTTACGTGGACGGCATGCGCGACGCCCCGTTGATCGAGCGGGACACCTTCAACCTCGACCGGGTGGAGGTGCTCAAAGGCTCGGCCTCCATGCTGTTCGGCAAAGGTTCGACCGGTGGGGTGGTGAACCAGGTGAGCAAGCAACCCTTCCTCATGGACCAGCACGAGGCGGAACTCACCCTCGGTTCTGGCCAGGAAAAGCGCGTGACCGGTGATTTCAACCTCCAAACCGGCGACGATGCCGCCCTGCGCGTCAACGCCATGGTCCACGACGCCGACAACCACGGCGCCACGGTCAACAAAAAAGGCCTCGCCACGGCCTACCGCTGGGGCATCGGGCTGAAGGACGAATTCTCGGTGGGCCTGTATCACCTGGAAACCGATGGAACGCCGTTGTACAACCACCCCTGGTTCACCAGCAACGGTGAAATCGTGCCGACCCTGCCCGCCCAAAACTACTATGGCTTGGCCAGCGACTATCTGAAAACCCAAAGCACCTACGCCACGTTCAGCCACACCCACCGCTTTGACCACGACACGGCACTGAAAACCACCGTGCGCCATGGCAGCTACGAACGGGACCTGGTGGCCAGCGTGGTGCGGTTTGGCCAGACCAACGGGGCCGCCACCAGCCTGTCCAACCCGTACAACGACAGCACCCCCATCACACGCACCCCGAAGGGACGCATTGGCTTCAGCGACCTGACCCAGGTTCAAAGCGACTTCAGCACCCAATTTGAAGCAGCCGGTTTCAAACACAGCCTGATCACGGGTGTGGACCTGAGCATGGAGGACGCTCAACGCAACCAGAGCTACGCAGAAGCGGCCAGCGGCCTGAGCACCACCGTGGGTACGCCCAACGACGGCGCCGTCAACCCCAATGGGCGGGCTGCGCTGACCCTCAACACGTTCAAGGCACAAAACCTGGGCGTGTACGCCCAGGACACCGTGAGCCTGAACGAGGCACTCAAACTGGTCGCCGGTTTGCGCCTGGACCACTTCAAGGGCTCGTACGACGCGCCAGCCAACGGCAGCAATCCGGAAGCCCATTTCGAAATCAGCGACACCCTGCTCAGCCCGCGTTTCGGCGTGCTGTACCAGCCCGACGAAAACCAGTCTTACTACGCCTCGGTGGGCACGTCGTACAACACCTCCGGGGACACTTACCAGTTTGCCCTGGGCGCCTTCGTGCCCAACGCCACCACCGGCGCCATTTCCACCAACCAGCGCATCGCCAACACCCCCCCAGAAAAGAGCCGCAATTTCGAGATCGGCGGCAAGTTCGAGCTGTTTGACAAGAAGGCCTCGCTGGGCGTGGCCCTGTTCCATTCGGAAAAATACAACGAACGCAACACCGACGAGCCGACGGCAGACTCCTACCTGCTGTCGGGCAAGCGCCACGCCACCGGCATGGAGTTCAACTTCGCCGGCCGCCTGACGCCCAAGTGGGAAATCTTCTACAACCACACCTGGATTCCCACCGCCAAGATCGACAACGGCACCACCACCGGCAACGCCCAACGCGAGGGCGACCGCCCTGCCCTGACCCCCAAACACAGCGCCAGCCTGTGGACCACCTACCGCGTGGCGCCGATGTGGCGCCTGGGCCTGGGCCTGAACTACCGCGGCGAGCAAAGCCCCGAAGGCAACCGCACCCTGGTGGCCAAGGCGTTCACCACCGTGGACGCCATGGTCGAATACACCGTGAACGAGAAGACCAGCGTGAAATTCAACGTCACCAACCTGACCGACGAACTCTACGCCGACTCGCTCTACCGCGGTTTCTATGCGCCTGGTGCCGCCCGCGCCATCCAGGTGAGTCTGAAGCACCTGTTCTGAGCCACCCCATGCTGCTGCAACTGCCCCAGATCCTGAGCCAAGAAGACGTTCGCACCCTGCGCGAACACCTGGCCGACGAAGCCTGGTGGATCGACGGCCGCACCAGCGCAGGCGTGCAGGCGATGGAAGTCAAGCGCAACGAACAGTTGAAGCAAGACCACCCCATGGCGCATCGGCTTCAAGCCCAGGTGCTGGCGGCGGTGCAACGCAGCCCCTTGTTTTTCTCGGCGGCGCTGCCGCGCCGCGTCTACAACCCCCTGTTCAACCGCTACCGGCCCGAGCACCCCACCTACGGCGCCCACATCGACGGCGCCATCCTGCATTCCCAACGCACCCAGGAATGGGTGCGCACCGACCTGTCCTGCACCCTGTTCCTCTCGGACCCCGAGGAGTACGACGGTGGCGAACTGGTCGTCCACGACACCTACGGTGTGCAACGCGTCAAACTGGCCGCCGGCGACGCGGTGCTCTACCCCGGCACCAGCCTGCACGAGGTCACGCCCGTCACCCGCGGTGTCCGCCTCGCGTCCTTTTTCTGGATCGAGAGCATGGTGCGCAGCGACGAGCAGCGCCGCCTGCTGTTCGACCTGGACATGAACCTGCTGAAACTGCGCGAACGCCACGGCGAAACCGCCGAAACCACGGCGCTGACCGGCGTGTACCACAACCTGCTGCGCCAATGGGCGTCCACCTGATGCCCGACACGGCCCACCCCCCGGTCAACCTGGCCGACCACGAGGCCCTGGCCAGTGCTTGCGTGCCTCCGGCCGTGTGGGCCTACTGGTCCGGGGGCGCCGGCGACGAGCGCACCCTGTGCCACAACGCCGAAGCCTGGCAAGGCCTGGCACTGCACCCCCGGGTGCTGCGCCCAATCGGCGGGCTGGGCATGGAAACCCAGATGCTTCACCGCACGTGCCCCTCGCCGCTGCTGGTGGCCCCCATGGCCCGCCACGGCCTGGCGCACCCGGACGCCGAACATGCCACCGCCCTGGCCGCCTCGGCGCTGGGGGTCGGGCTGGTGTTGAGCATGCAGAGCCACACACCGCTGGAAGACGTGGCCCGCGCCATGGACCCCGGGCCCACGCGCGGCCCGCTCTGGTTCCAGCTCTACCACCTGGGCGACCGCGCCTGGACGCTGGAACTGGCACACCGCGCCCAGGCCGCCGGCTACGAAGCCCTGGTGCTCACGGTGGACGCCCCCCTCCAGGGCGTGCGCGACCGCGAGCGGCGTGCCAACGTCGCCTCGCTGCCCCAGGGCCCGCAACCCCACTGGCCACCCAGCCCGCCCCCCGGCTCCACCGATCAACTGCTCGCCCAGGCCCCGACCTGGGACGACGTGCACTGGCTGCGCCAGCATTCGCCCCTGCCCCTGCTGCTCAAAGGGATCACCCACCCCGACGATGCGGCCCTGGCCCTCGACCTGGGCATCGATGGGCTGATCGTTTCCAACCACGGAGGCCGCGTGCTGGACACCATGCCTCCCACCGTACAACTGCTGCCGGCGGTGGTGGCCGCCGTTCAGGGCCGCTGCCCGGTGCTGGTGGACGGGGGCATCCGTCGTGGCACCGACGTGTTCAAAGCCCTGGCCCTGGGCGCCGACGCGGTGCTGCTGGGCCGCCCCGTGCTCTGGGGCCTGGCCCATGCCGGGGCCCATGGCGTGGCCCACGTGCTGCGCTTGCTGCTGGACGAGTTGTGGGCCACCATGGCACTGTGCGGCGTGGCCCGCACTGGCGACATCGGACCTGAATATTTGAGTCGCTCATAAAATACGAATCGTTCTTGTTTAGAATAAAGAGAATTCGTTATGATGCCCATGTTGCTCGTCCTCCTTGGTGCCTGGGTGCTGGTGGTGACCGCCGGCTGGTGGGTGCTGAAACCATGATCGCCCTGACCGCCCCCTCGCCCTTTGCAGCCATGCCCGTCCGCCACTGGGTGGTTCTGACCACCGTGCTCACTGCCCACGCCGCCGCCCTCTGGCTGCTGCAGCAAGGCCTGGCCCAACGCCCCGCCGAGGCGCTGGTGCCGGCCGAGATTCTGGTGAAATGGATCAGCGCCGCCCCGACACCCGCCGTCCCCGCCGCGCCCGCAGCCACCCCGGCCACGCCCCGTGTGGCCCAACGGCCGGCGCCAGCGCTGGCCCGACCGACGCAGCCCCCCAGTCCGGTGCCGACCCCTGTACCTACCCCTGTGCCAACCCCCGCTGCCCCGGCGCCCGCACCGGTCGCCAGCAGCACCGACCCCCCCCCCGCCGCC
>NZ_NWMV01000050.1 GCF_002837145.1 Macromonas nakdongensis
GTGCGGTGGTGGCGGGGCTGCGCGGTCTGGACCCGGCGGAGCTGGCCCGGGCCAGCAGCGCCAACGCCCTGCGCGTGCTGCCGCGCCTGCAGGCCCTGGTCCCGAACGCCGCACCGGCCGTTCCTGGCGCCACCGCATGACCCCCCCGTCTGTCCCACCCACGTTGCCCGTGGCCAGCGATCCCCTGCAAGGCCTGCCCCCGGTGCTCGACGCCCGCACACGCCTGCTGGTGCTGGGCAGTTTTCCCAGCGTCGCCTCGCTGCAGGCACAGCGTTACTATGCCCACCCGCAGAACCATTTCTGGAAAATTCTGGCCGCCCTGTGGCGGCTGCCCTTGACCGACATGCCTTACCCCGAACGAATCGATGTGCTGCACGCCCAAGGCCTGGGTGTGTGGGACGTGTACGCCAGTTGCGAACGCCAGGGCAGCCTGGACAGCGCCATCCAGAACGCCCGGCTCAACGACCTGCACCGCCTGCGCGAACGCTGCCCGGCCCTGGAGGCACTGGCCCACAACGGCGGCGAAAGCTTCCGCCACGCGCGCCACACCCAGGCCCTGGGGCTGCCGGTGTACCGCCTGCCCTCCACCAGCCCGGCCAACGCCAGCTGGAGCTTCGAGCGCAAGCTCGCCGCCTGGCGCGGGGTGCTGGCCGCCCACGGCCTGGCCGAGGCGGAGGGGCACTGATGGCCCGCCTTGGCACACGCCCCTCTGCCCGCCCCGCCGACGCCGCTTCAGCCCCCCGTCCGCGCCGCACCCGCACCGACCCCGATGACCTGCCCGCCGTCACCATCTCCGAAGACGGCGAGGTGCGCTTCCTGCACCTGGGCACCGAGTGGATCCAGGGCTCCATGCTGATCGACCGGCCCTTCGACATCGAGCTGGAATACGTGCAGCGCATGCTGGCCTGGCTGCTGTTCGTCGAACCCGACAGCGTGCCCAAGCGCCGCGCCATGCAGCTCGGCCTGGGCTCGGCCGCGCTGACCAAGTTCCACTTCAAGAAGTTGAAGATGGACACCACCGCCATCGAGATCAATCCCCAGGTGGTGGCCGCCTGCCGCACCTGGTTCAAACTGCCGCCGGACAGCGCCAGGTTGAGCGTCATTCTGGGCGACGCGGCCGAGGTGGTGGCCCACGCGCCCTTCCACGGCACGGTCGATGCCTTGCAGGTGGACCTGTACGACCACGAAGCCGCCGCCCCGGTGCTCGACAGCGCCGAGTTCTATGCCGACTGCCGCGCCATGTTGACCGACGAGGGCGCCATGACCGTGAACCTGTTCGGCCGCGACGCCAGCTACGAACATTCGCTGGACAAAATCCGCCAGGCCTTCGGCGCCGAGGCGGTCTGGGCCTTCAAGCCGACGCGCGAAGGCAACACCATTGTGCTGGCGCAGAAAATGCCCAGCCACCCCAGTCGCATGGAGCTGCTGGCCCGCGCCGAGGTGGTGCAGGAGCGCTGGGGCCTGCCCGCCACCAAGTGGCTCAAGGTGTTCAAGCACGCCGGTCTGCCCGCATGAGCGCCCCGCGCCCCGCCCACCTGAGTTCGGGCCTGCTGCTGGCGCTGGCGGGCTCGATCGCGTTCAGCGGCAAGGCCATCATCGTCAAGTTGGCCTACCGGCATGGGGTCGATGCGGTCACGCTGCTGATGTACCGCATGCTGTTCGCACTGCCCATGTTCCTGGCCATGGCCTGGTGGGCCAGCCACCGCAGCGCCACGCCGGTGGTGCCGCTGACGCGGCGCGACTGGCTGGGCATCCTGGGCCTGGGCGTGTCCGGTTATTACCTGGCGAGTTTTCTGGACTTCTGGGGGCTGCAGTACATCAGCGCCTCGCTCGAGCGGTTGATCCTCTACCTCAACCCGACGCTGGTGCTGGTGCTGGGCTGGGTGCTGTTCGGCCGCCCCATCAGCGCGCGCCAGGCCGGGGCCATGGCGTTGAGCTACGCCGGGGTGCTGCTGGTGTTCGCGCACGAGCTGCGTTTCGACGGCTGGAACACCGTCATCGGGGGGCTGCTGGTGCTGGCCAGCGCCGTCAGCTACGCCGTCTACCTGGTGTTCAGCGGCGAAATGGTGCAGCGCCTGGGGGCCCTGCGCCTGGGCGGCCTGGCCACCAGCGTGGCCTGCGGTTTTTGCCTGTTGCAGTTCGTGCTGCTGCGGCCCCTGTCCGCCGCCGCGGTGGCGCCCGAGGTGCTCTGGCTGTCGCTGCTCAACGCGGTCGCCTGCACCGCCGCGCCGGTGCTGATGGTGATGATGGCGATCGAGCGCATCGGCTCGGGCCTGACGGCGCAAACCGGCATGGTGGGCCCGATGTCCACCATCGCCATGGGCGTGTGGATTTTGGGGGAGCCGTTCAACGCCTGGGTGGTGGCCGGCACGGTGCTGGTCGTCAGCGGCGTGTTGTGGGTGACGCGCCGGCCCTGACGGGCGCAGTGCACCGCCTTGCCGCCGGGATGGGGGGCGACGCCGCTGGCCCAGGCGCGCTCAGCGCCGCGCCGGATGGGAGGCGCCCAGGGACGACACCCAGATCCCGCCCACGATCAGCGCGAAGGCCAGGCCGTGGTACAGCCGCGGCGGCTCGCCCAGAAAGGCGGCCGACAGCAGGGCGGCGAACAGCGGGGTCAGGTTGCTGAAAAAAGCGGCGATGGTGGGACCGGCGCGCTGCACCCCCGCGCCCCAGCAGCGGTAGGCCAGCAAGGCCGGGCCCAGGGCCACGAACAGCAGCACCGCCCACAGGGCCGCGCTCCACTGGACGTGGGGCAGACCGTCGGCGCGCGGGTGGGCGCCCAGCCACCACCATTCGCCCGCCAGCGTCAGCGCGCTCCACACCAGCCCCATGGCGATCTGCGCCAGCAGGAAATGCGCCCATTGCGGGCGCAACTCGTCGTCGGCCGGCGCGCGCGTCAGCAGCCAGCTGTAGCAGGACCACACGAACGCCGCCAGCAGCATCCAGGCGTCGCCCGGCACCAGCTCCAGGGCCTGCAGCCGGGCCCAATCCCCCTGGCCCAGCACCACCAGCACCCCGGACAGCGACAACAAGGCCCCGGCCAGGGATTGGGGCTTGACCGCCGCCCCATAGCCCAGCCGGCCCACCAGCAGCATCCAGATCGGCATGCTCGACGCCACCAGCGTGGCGTTCAGCGGCGACGAGGTTTTCAGCGCCAGGTACTGCAGGGTGTTGTAGCCGCAGATGGCGAACAGCCCCATCCAGGCGTAGCGGCGCCAGTGGCGCCACAGCGCGCTGCCTGGGCGCAAGGCCGAGGCCGCCAGCGGCAGCAGCACCAGGGCGGCCAGCACCCAGCGCAGGAAGTTGAAGGTGACGGGGGGAATCCAGCCCGCCGCCAGGCGGCCGACGACAGCGTTGCCGGCCCACATCAGGGGCGCGGTGGTCAGCAGGGCGATGGTGGACAGGCTCAGGCGCTGTGGGGGCAACATCGCCCGACTGTAACAAGCGCCCCGTCTTCGTGGCACCATGGGGTTTTGGTTCCACACAGACAGGAGACGGCCCCATGACCCCTTTGAGCAGCCGCGCGGTGTGCATCGAACACACCGGCGGCCCCGAACAGATGCAGCTGGTGCCCGTGGCGGTGGGCGAGCCCGGCCCGGGCGAGGTGCGCATCCGCCACCACGCCATCGGTCTGAACTTCATCGACGTCTACCAGCGCAGCGGCCTCTACAACCTGCCCATGCCCCTGCAACTGGGCATGGAGGGCGCGGGCGTGATCGAGGCCGTGGGCGAGGGCGTGGACCACCTGCGCGTGGGCGACCGCGCCGCCTACGCCGCCAACCCGCCGGGCAGTTACTGCGACGTCCGCGTGATGCCGGCGATGAACGTCTGCCGCCTGCCCGATGCCATCTCCTTTGAAGCAGGCGCGGCCATGATGCTCAAAGGCCTGACCGCCCAGTACCTGCTGAAAAAATGCAAACCGGTCGAGGGCCTGGAGCCGGGCGACTTCGTGCTCTTCCACGCCGCGGCCGGGGGCGTGGGCCTGATCGCCTGCCAATGGGCGCGTGCGCTGGGCCTGCAACTCATCGGCACCGCCGGCTCCGACGCCAAGTGCGCGCTGGCGCTGGCCAACGGCGCGGCGCACGCCATCAACTACAACACCGAGGACTTTGCCGCCCGCGTGCGCGAGATCACCGCAGGCCGGGGTGTGAAGGTGGTGTACGACTCCATCGGCAAAGACACCTGGGAGGGCTCGCTCGACTGCCTGGCCCCCTTCGGCCTGATGGTGACTTTCGGCAACGCTTCGGGCCCGGTGCCGCCGTTCGCGCCGGCCATCCTGGCGGCCAAGGGCTCGCTCTACGTCACGCGCCAGACCCTGTTCAGCCACATCAACAGCCGTGCGCGCACCCAGGCCATGGCCGACGACCTGTTCGACGTGGTCGTCAGCGGCCAGGTGAAGATCCACGTGGAGCAGCGCTACCCGCTGGACCAGGTGCAGCAGGCGCACCGCGACCTGGAAGCGCGCAAGACCACCGGCTCCACCGTGCTGCTGCCCTGAGGGCGGGCGCCCGGGGCCACGCGTGCGGGGGCTTCAGGGCGGGCTGCAGTGCCCCACCACGCTGGCCGGCCCCAAGGGGCCGGGCTGGCCGCAGGGTGTGCGCACACCCGGGCGCAGGTGGGGCGAGCCGGCGTCGTCGGTTTCGGTCAGCAGCGTGTCCCAGGCCAGCAGGCGGTCTTTCGATAGGGTGAGCCGCAGCAGCCAGCCCTGGCGGTTGATGGGCTGGTCGAAGCCATCGAACACGAAATTGCCCAGGCTGTAGACGATGGGCTTGCCCTGGTAGCTCTCGGCGCCCTGTACCAGGTGCGGGTGGCCGCCCACCACCAGGTCGGCACCGGCGTCGATCAAGGTGCGTGCCAGTTGCCGCTGCCGTGCCGAGGGCTCGGTTTCGTTCTCCCAGCCCCAGTGCATGAAGGGGATGACCCAGTCCGCCCCGGCCGCGCGCGCGGCGCGGATGTCGCGCACCACCTGCTCGTCTTCGCTCCAGGCGATGCCGGGCCACTCCGGGCCGGCTTCGAATTGCCGCGGCTTGAATTCGTTGTAGGCCAGCACCGCCACGCGGATGCCGTGCTTTTCCAGCCACACCGGCGCGTGGGCCTCGCGCAGGTTGGCGCCGCCGCCGAAGGGCTGGATGCCGGCGCGGCGCACGTGTGCCAGGGTTTCCAGAAAGGCCTCGGGGCCGTGATCGCCGGCGTGGTTGTTGGCCACCGACAGGGCCTGAAAGCGCCCGCGCAGCACCTCGGTCACGCGCGGGTGGGCGCGGAAGCTGTAGACCTTGTTCGGCAGGGGCTGGCCCGTGGTGGCGATGGGGCATTCCAGGTTGCCGATGGCGAAATCGCTGCGCCGCAGCGCTGGCGCCACGCCGGCCAGCGGGTCGCGGCCCTGGGCGATGGTCTGGCCGGGGCCGTCGTCGAGCATGATGTCGCCGACGAAGGCCAGCTGCAGGGTGGGCACGGTCGGCTGGGCTTCTGCATGGGCCCCGGTGGTGCACAGCACCAGCCCGGTGGCTGCCAAGACCCGTGCGGCCGCGCGGCGCCAGCGGGTGGGTTCAGCGCGCCGGGGCATCGACACGCTCGCACCAGTAGTGCAGTTCGCCATCGCGCACCGGCTCGTACACCGCGTGCAGGCCGGTGAAGCCGTGCGGCGTGCGCGCGCCCGACTGCGGCGTTTGCGAGGCCAGCCAGCTGCCCTGGTGGATCAGGCGCGGGCCGCTGTCGAGCGCCGCGTACACGTAGACCTTGACCGAGGCCAGGTCCAGCGGCTCCACCTGGTTGACCGCCCGGAACAGGAAGAAGGAGCCTTCGGCCTGCACCGGGGCGTCGTAGGGGTTGCTCACGGGGGGCGCGGCGAACACCTTGGTCACGCCGCCGTAGCTCACGTGGCAGCGCACGGTCTGCGCCGCTGCCGGCAGCGCCAGCCCGGCGCCCATGCCCATGGCCAGCAGGGCGGCCCTGGCGCGGTGGGCCCAACGGTGTCGGTGTGTCATCGGGTCTGGCTCCGCAAAGGGGGTGGAGGGATCAGCGCGCGCGCCGCACCCGCAGAATTTCGTCCAGTATGAGGCCCATGGCCCCGGCCGTGATGCCCATGTCCGCGACGTTGAACGCCGGGAAGTGCCCGCCCGGGAACAGCGGTGCCAGGAAGCGCCAGTGGAAGTCCAGCATGTCCACCACATAGCCGTGCAACAGGCGGTCGATCACGTTGCCCAGGGCCCCGCCCAGCAGGCAGGCCAGCGCGAAGGCGAACAGCTTCTGCCCGTGGTGCGAGCGCAGCATCCACAGGATGAAGGCGGCCGTGCCCAGGCCCACCACGGTGAAGAACCAGCGTTGCCAGCCGCCGGCGTTGGCCAGAAAGGAAAACGCCGCGCCGCTGTTGTGCACCCGCACGATGTTGAAGAAGGACGTGACGTACGTGCCTTCGCCCGGGCGGTAGTTGCCCAGGATCAGCACCTTGGTGAACTGGTCCAGCAGGAGCAGGGCAAAGGCCAGCCCCAGCCAGACCAGCATGCCTTTGGACGAGGGCTTGGCCATCGGCGCGCTTTCTTACGCCACGGTGCGGGTTTCGCCCGCGCCGTGCAGGTTGCTGGTGCAGCGACCGCACAGCTCCGGGTGGGCCGGGTCGTGGCCCACGTCGTCGCGGTAGTGCCAGCAGCGGCCGCACTTGGCCGCGCTGGCCGGCGTTACCTGCACCGCCACGTCGGCGCCCGCTTGCAGGGCGACTTGCGAGACGATCAGCACGAACTTCAGGTCGTCGCCCAGGCTGTGCAGCAGGGCCAGGTCTTCCGCGCCCACGGTCAGGGTGAGGTTGGCTTGCAGCGACGAGCCCACCTGGCCGGCGGTGCGCACGTCCTCGATGGCCTTGTTGACCAGCGCGCGCAGTTCCAGCACCCGGGCCCACTTGGCCAGCAGCGCCTCGTTGGGCGTGCCCAGGTTCAGGTAGGTTTCGGTGAAGATCGACGGCGAACCATTGACCGGGGTGCCCGCCAGTGCCCAGGCTTCCTCGGCGGTGAAGCTCAGGAACGGCGCCATCCAGCGCAGCATGGCGTGGGTGATCTGGTGCAGCGCGGTCTGGGCGCTGCGGCGCGCCAGCGATTGCGGTGCCGTGGTGTAGAGGCGGTCCTTCAGCACGTCCAGGTAGAACGCGCCCAAGTCTTCCGAGCAATACACCTGCAGCTTGGCCACCACGGGGTGGAACTCGTAGGCGTGGTAGTGGGCCAGCACCTCGGCCTGGAACTGGGCGGCGCGGCTCAGGGCGTAGCGGTCCACCTCCAGCATCTGTTCGGCCGGCACCGCGTCGGTGGCGGGGTCGAAATCGCTGATGTTGGCCAGCAAAAAGCGCAGCGTGTTGCGGATGCGGCGGTAGGCGTCCACCACGCGGGCCAGGATCTTGTCGTCGATGCCGAGGTCGCCGGAGTAGTCGGTCGCGGCCACCCACAGGCGGATGATTTCGGCCCCCATCTTGGTGCTGATGGTTTGCGGTGCCACCACGTTGCCGACCGATTTGCTCATCTTGCGGCCCTGGCCGTCCACGGTGAAGCCGTGGGTCAGCAGGCCCTGGTAGGGCGCGCGGTCGTACATGGCGCAGGCGGTGAGCAGCGAGCTGTGGAACCAGCCGCGGTGCTGGTCGTGGCCTTCCAGGTACAGGTCGGCCTCGGGGCCGCTGTCGTGGCCGCTGCCGGCGTGGCTGCCTTTGAGCACCGTGGTGTGTGTGGTGCCGGAGTCGAACCACACCTCCAGGATGTCGGTGCTCTTGCTGTAGCTGGCCGGGTCGGCGGCGTCGCCGATGCGCGCCAGGATGTCGGCCACGTTCAGTTGGCTCCAGGCTTCGATGCCGCCGGCCTGCACCACCTCGGCGGCCAGGTCCACGATCTCGGGCGTGCGCGGGTGCGGCTCGCCGCTGTCCACGTGCAGCAGGAAGGGCAGGGGCACGCCCCACGAACGCTGGCGGCTGATGCACCAGTCGGGCCGGTTGGCGATCATGTCGCGCAGGCGGGTTCGGCCGTTTTCGGGGTAGAAGCGGGTGTGCTCGATGGCGTCCAGCGCCAACTGGCGCAGGGTTTTGGGGGCCTTGTCTTTGGTGAAAATGCCGTCGCCCTCGTCCATGCGCACGAACCACTGCGCGGCGGCGCGGTAGATCACCGGCGTCTTGTGGCGCCAGCAGTGCGGGTAGCTGTGGGTGATGGTGGCGGTGGCGAACAGGCGGCCGTGCTCGCGCAGCGTGTCGATGATGACCGGGCAGGCCTTCCAGATGTTCTGGCCGCCGAACAGGGGCAGCGCTTCTTCGTACTGGCCGTTGCCCTGCACCGGGTTGAGGATGTCGTCGTAGGCCAGGCCGTTGGCCATGCAGCTGTTGAAGTCGTCCACGCCGTAGGCGGGCGCGGAGTGGACGATGCCGGTGCCGTCGTCCGCGCTGACGTAGTCGGCCAGGTAGATGGGCGACAGGCGGTCGTAGCCGGCGTCCACCTGGGCCAGCGGGTGGTGGAATTGCAGGCCGCCCAAATGCTTGCCTTCGGTGGTGGCCAGCACGGTGCCGCTCAGGCCGAAACGCTCCAGGCATTTCTCCACCAGCGACTCGGCCAGTACCAGCAGGCCGCGTTCGGTCTGCACCAGGGCGTAGCTCAGCTCGGGGTGGGCGTTCAGGGCCTGGTTGGCGGGGATGGTCCAGGCGGTGGTGGTCCAGATCACCGCGAACATGGGCTGGTCTTGCAGGCCGGTGGTGTCGGTGTGCGGCAGGCCGCTGTGGCCGAAGAAGGCGTGCAGCAACTTCGCTGGTTCGGCGCACAGGAAACCCACGTCCAGCGTCTGGCTCTTCTTGTCCTGGTATTCGATCTCGAATTCGGCCAGCGAACTGCCGCAATCGAAACACCAGTACACGGGCTTGAGGCCTCGGTAGACGAAGCCGCGCTCCATCACGCGCTTGAAGGCGCGGATTTCGTTGGCTTCGGTGGCGAAGTCCATGGTTTTGTACGGGTTCTCCCACTGGCCCAGCACGCCCAGGCGCTTGAAGTCGGCCATTTGCTGCGCGATCTGTTCGGTGGCAAAGGCGCGCGCCTTGGCCTGCATTTGGTCGCGGCTCAGGTTGCGGCCGTGCAGCTTCTCGATCGCGTTCTCGATCGGCAGGCCGTGGCAGTCCCAGCCGGGGATGTACTGCGCGTCAAACCCCGCCAACTGGCGTGCCTTGACGATCATGTCTTTGAGCACCTTGTTGACGGCGTGGCCGATGTGGATCTGGCCGTTGGCGTAGGGCGGGCCGTCGTGCAGGATGAACTTCGGAGCCCCTTTTCGGGCCTCGCGCAGGCGCTGGTAAATGCCTTGTTCTTCCCACTGCTGCACCCAGCCCGGCTCGCGCTGGGGCAGGTTGCCGCGCATGGGGAAGGGGGTGTCGGGCAGGTTCAGCGTGGTGCTGTGGTCGGCAGGTTTGGCGTCGGACATGGGGGTTCCGGAAGGGGGTTCTCGACAGGCTCGGCCCGCGGGTGCAGGAAGGGGATTTGGTGGGCCCCCACCCCGAGCCGGTCCAGGGGTGGGCGGCGGGCGCAAGCCGGCGTGGGCCGCTTGCGGGGCGGGCGTCAAATTCGGTCGCGCGTGGTCTGGCGGCGCAGGGCGGCGTGGCTGCCGTGCAGGTGGTGTTCACCGCCTGCGGTGCGGGCCGCAAACCAGGCGCGCGCGTCGTCGCAGTCTTTGGCAATGCCCTGGGTCAGGGCGTCCAGACTGTCGTATTTCAACTCGTCGTGCAGTTTGTGCAGCAGCTCCACCCGCACGATTTTACCGTAGGCCTCCCCCGGCGTCGGGGCCTGGGCCAGGGCGCGTCGCACGCGCTCGGGCCAGTCCAGGCAATGGGTTTCCAGCAGCACCCGCCCGCCGTTGACGTCGTCCGGGTCGAGCGAGGGGCGCACGCCCAGGTTGGCCACACCGGTCAGCGGTGGCGCGTCGGGGGCCGGGTCCAGCCCGTGCACCTGCACCGCGAAGATGCCGCTGGCCGCCGGTTTCCAGTGCGAAAAGCGCAGGTTCAGGGTGCGGAAGCCGTCGCCCGCCCCGTCGCGGCTGGCGCCCAGTTCGCGGCCCAGCTTGCGCCCGTGCACCACGTGGCCGCTGATGCTGTAGGGGCGGCCCAGCAGGGCGGCCACGTCGTCCATGCGGCCTTCGGCCAGGGCCTCGCGCACGGCCGAACTCGACACGCGCAGGCCGTGCACTTCGTAGCTCATCATGCGGGCCACATCGAAGCCCTGGGCCGCGCCGGCGGCGTCGAGCATGGCGTAGTCGCCCAGGCGCTGGGCGCCGAAGCGGAAGTCGTCGCCCACCAGCACGTAGCGCGCGCCCAGGGTGCGCACCAGCACCTCGTCGATGAAGGCCTGGGCCGGCAGGCGGGCCAGGCGCTCGTTGAAGGGCAGCACCACGCACTGGTCCACGCCGCAGGCACGCAGCTCGTGCAGCTTGTCGCGCAGGGTGGCGATGCGGGCCGGGGCCAGTTCGGGTTTGTGGAACTGGGCGGCGAAGAAATCGCGCGGGTGCGGCTCGAAGGTCAGCGCGCAGCTGGGCACCCCCCGGTGGCGGGCTTCGTTGATGAGCAGGGCCAGCATGGCCTGGTGGCCGCGGTGCACGCCGTCGAAGTTGCCGATGGTCAGGGCACAGCCGGCGCCACCGTGGCGTGGCCGGTGCAACAGGTGGTCCAGGCCACGGAGAATTTTCATGGGGTGCGTGGGGAAACGGATGGTTCTGTCGTGAAGCGGACAGAAAAGCGCGCTATATTGACACAAGTTGAGGCATCCGCCCGTCTGCCGTGCAGCCACGGCCTGGGCCGGACGAATTCCGGTGGTTCGCGCCCGGTCGGGCGTTGTGCGTGGAGGTCGGTCTGTGAAGGTGTTGAAATTGTCGGCACAGGGCGTGCCGCAGTCGTGGATCAGCCTGGAGCAGGCGGTGTTGCACTACGCCGCCGACGAGGTGCGCTGGGAAATGGGCCAGCGCGTCGCGGTGTTCCACGGCGGGCACAACGCCGTCACCGGACTGCAGTCGGTCATCACGGTCAACTCCATCATCGGCACCAAGGGCGTGCCGCAGCTCAACCCCTTCGAGCTCAAACCCTCGCTGAGCAACGCCAAGCTGTTCGCCCGCGACCGCCACCTGTGCGCCTACTGCGGCGACGAATTCGCCGAAGACCTGCTGACGCGCGAGCACATCGTGCCCTTGGCGCAAAAAGGCCGCGACCACTGGATGAACGTGGTCACCGCCTGCCGTGCCTGCAACCACCGCAAGGGCAACCGCACGCCCGAGCAGGCGCACATGGGGCTGCTCTACGCGCCTTACGTGCCCAGCCTGTGGGAAGACTTCATCCTGCGCAACCGCCGCATCCTGGCCGACCAGATGGAGTTCCTGCGCCTGCACCTGCCCAAGAGTTCGCGCCTGCACGCCTGAGCAGGCCCGGGGCGCGGCGGGCTATCATGGGCCTTCCTTCCGTTTTGCGCAGATTGCCCACCATGATCCTCGAACACGCCGACATCCGCATCGACCCAGCCCAGGCCGCCGCCTTTGAAGCCGCCATCCAGCGCGGCGCCGACACCGTGATCGCCCAGTCCCCGGGTTTCCAGGGCTACAAGGTCAACCGCAGCATCGAGTCGCCGGGCCGCTACGTCCTGACCATCTACTGGGCCACGCTGGAGGACCACACCGTGCGCTTCCGTCAGAGCGAGCTGTTCACCCAATGGCGCGCCATCGTCGGCCCGTTCTTCGTGCAGCCGCCCGTGGTGGAGCATTTCGAACTGGTCTGCATGTCGGCCTGAGGCCGGGCTTTTCCTCACCTTGCCGGAGCGCACCATGGCCCCCGTTTCTTCCCCGCACCGCTGGCGTTTTTTCCGCTCCGGCGGTTTCGACCAGGTTCGCCTGGACACGGCCGACGACCTGCGCCACCTGGGTGAACTTGACCAGAAACTGTGGGCCGTGCTGGCCTGCCCGACCACCGGGCTGGAGTTCGACAGCCGCACCCTGCAACTGATCGATGCCGACGGCGACGGCCGCATCCGCGTGCCCGAACTGCGCGAGGCCGTGCGCTGGGCCTGCACCGTGCTGCGCGACCCCGGGGTGCTGTTCCAGCCCGGCGACGCCCTGCCGCTGGTGGCGATCCAGGCCCAGGACGAGGAGGGCGCCCGCCTGCGCGCCGCCGCCGGCCAGGTGCTGGCGCGCCTGGGCCGGCCCGAGGCCGAGGCCCTGACCGTGGCCGATTTCGCCGACCTGGCCCTGCTCTTCGCCCCCACCCACCCCAATGGCGACGGCGTGGTGCCGGTCGAACTGGCGCCCGACGCCGACACCGCGGCCCTGATCGCCCAGGTGCTGGCCACCCAGGGCGCGGTGGCCGACCGCAGCGGCCAGCCCGGCGTGTCGCGCGAGACGCTGGACGCCTTCCTGGTCGCGGCCCAGGCGGTGCTGGACTGGCACGCCCAGGCCGACGCGGGCGCCGCCGACCTCCTGGCCTGGGGCGCACAGACCGCCGAGGCCCTGGCCGCCTTCGACGCGGTGCAGGCCAAGGTACAAGACCACTTCACCCGCTGCCGCCTGGCCGCCTACGACGCCCGCGCCACCGCCGCGCTCAACCCGGCCGATGCCCGCTACGCCGACCTGGCCGCGCTGACGCTGCACGACGCTGCCGACGAGGTCGCCGGTCTGCCCCTGGCCCTGGTGGTGCCGGGCGGCGACCTGCCCCTGGTGGACGGCCTCAACCCCGCCTGGCAAGGCCGGATCGAGGCGCTGCGCCGCCTGGTGGTGCAACCCATGCTGGGCGAGCGCGCCCGGCTCACCCTGGCCGACTGGGAATCTCTGGCCGCGCGTTTCGGCGCCTACCGCGCCTGGTGGGCTGCGCGCCCGGCCACCCCGGTGGCCGACCTGTCCGCCGCCGAACTGCGTGCCCTGCTCGTGGGGCCCGCCCCGGCGGCCCTGCAGGCCCTGATCGAACAGGACCAGGCCGCCGACGCCAGCGCCGCCGGCATTGAGGCGCTGGAACGCCTGGTGCGCCTGCGCCGCGACCTGGTCACCCTGCTGCGCAACTTCGTCAACCTCAGCGACTTCTACGGCCACGAACGGCCCGCCATCTTCCAGGCGGGCACGCTCTACATCGACCAGCGCAGCTGCGACCTGTGCCTGCGCGTGGCCGACATGGGGCGGCACGCGGCGCTGGCGCCGCTGTCCGGCACCTACCTGGTCTATTGCCAGTGCGTGCGCCAGGGCGAAGCGCCCATCACCATCGTCGCGGCCATGACCGGTGGCGACGCCGACGACATGATGGTGCCCGGCCGCAACGGCGTCTTCTACGACCGCGAGGGCCGCGACTGGAACGCCAGCGTGGTCAAGGTGGTGGAGGCGCCCATCAGCGTGCGCCAGGCCTTCTGGTCGCCCTACAAGCGGGTGGCGCGCATGGTCGGCGAGCAAATCCACAAGTTCGCCGCCGCTCGCGACAAGGACGTGGACGCCAAAGCCGCGGCCAGGGTGGCCGATGCCGGCGCCAAGGCCGAGGCACCGCCCCCGGCCGCCGACGCCAAACCGCAGGCCTTCGACATCGCCAAATTCGCCGGGATTTTTGCGGCCATCGGGCTGGCCCTGGGGGCCCTGGGCACCGCGCTGGCGGCGGTGGTCACCGGCTTCTTGGCGCTGCCGGCCTGGCAGATGCCGCTGGTGCTGCTGGGCATCGTGCTGCTGGTGTCCGGGCCGTCCATGCTGCTGGCCTGGCTCAAGCTGCGCAAGCGCAACGTCGGGCCGCTGCTCGACGCCAACGGCTGGGCGGTCAACATCCGGGCGCGCATCAACATCCCGTTCGGGGCCTCGCTCACGGGCGTGGCGCAGTTGCCGGCTGGCGCCGAGCGCTCGCTCACCGACCCTTATGCCGAACGCGCCAGCCCCTGGCCCTGGTGGCTGCTGTTGGCCGCGCTGTTCGGGGCCTTGTGGTGGGCGTGGCGCCGGGGCTGGCTGGCGGCGCTGGGCTGAGGCCCGAGGGCCCACACCCCTCCCGCCCCCAAAAACCACCCCGCCGCAGCGGGGTGGTTCGGGGTGGCTGGCGCGGTGGGCGCCGTGCGTTCAGGCAAACACGCCGGCCGTGTCCTGCATCCGGGCCGACACCTCACCCAGGTGGTGCAGGGTGTCGCCGAAGGTCATCTCCAGCTGGGTCAGCTTCTTGAAGTAGTGGCTGACGATGTACTCGTCGGTCACGCCGATGCCACCGTGCAGTTGCACCGCCTGCTGGCCCACGAAGCGCATGCTCTGGCCCAACTGCACCTTGGCGCGCGCCAGTGCCTGGCGGCGCTCGGCGGTGGGGGTGTTGAGCTTGAGGCTGGCGTAGTAGCTCATGCTGCGTGCCAGTTCCAGCTGCATCTTCATGTCGGCCAGGCGGTGGCGCAGCGCCTGGAAGCTGCCAATGGCCACGCCGAACTGCTTGCGGGTGTTCAGGTAGTCGGCGGTGAGGGCCACGGTCTGGTCCATCACGCCCACGGCTTCGGCGCAGACGCCGGCGATGCCGATGTCCACCGCGTGTTCCAGGGCGGTCTGGCCGTCGGCGCTGACGAGCTGGGCCGGGGCGTTGTCGAAGCGCACCTCGGCGGCGCGGCTGCCGTCCTGAGTGAGGTAGCCGTCGGTGCGCACACCGTCGGCCTGGCGCTCCACCAGGAATAGCGCCAGCCCCTGGGGCGTTTGCGCCGGCACCAGGAAGGCGTCGGCCTGGTCGCCGGCAGGCACCACGCTTTTGGCGCCGCTCACGGTCCAGCCATCGCCTTGGGCCGTGGCCCGGGTGTGGGCGGCACCCAGTTGGTAACGCAGACCGCGTTCCTGGTGCGCCAGCACCACCAAAGCCTCGCCGGCGGCGAGGCGCGGCAGCCAGTCGGCCTGCAGCGCGGCCGGTGCGTAGCCGCCCAGCACGCCGGTGGCGATCAGCGTCTGGCCCAGTGGCTCCAGCACGATGCCGCGGCCCAGCTCCTCCATCACCACCATGCCCTCGACCGGGCCCATGGCCAGGCCGCCGTGGTCGTCGCCCACGTACAGGCCGGCCAGGCCCAGTTCGGCCAGTTCGGTGTAGGCGGCGCGGTCAAAACCGCCGGCCGCCACGGCCGCGCGGCGGCGCTCGAAGCCATAGCCCTTGTCTACCCAGCGGCGCACCGCGTCGCGCAGTTGCGTCTGGTCGTCGGAAAAATCGAAATCCATGTTCTGTCTCCTTCCGTTCAGCCCAGCAGCGTCTGGGCCACGATGTTGCGCTGCACTTCGTTGCTGCCGCCGTAGATGGTGGTCTTGCGCATGTTGAAGTAATTGGCCGCCAGCGGGGCGTTGTCCACGCTCCCGCCGGGGAAGTCGCCCTGCCAGCCGGCGTCCATGGCCTCGAAGATGAAGGGCAGGCTGAAGGGGCCGGCGGCCAGCATCATCAGTTCGGTGTAGCGTTGTTGGATCTCGCTGCCCTTGATTTTCAGCAGGCCGGCGATGTCGAGCGAGTTCTTGCCCGACTTCTCGGCGCTCAACACGCGCAGCACCAGCATTTCCAGTGCCACGATGTCCACCTCCAGCAGCGCGATCTGGTCGCGCAAGCGCAGGTCGTCCCACACGCCTTCGGCCTGGGCAATGCGTTTCAGGCGTTCGAGTTCGCGCTTGGCGCGGTTCACATCGGCGATGTTGGTGCGCTCGTGGCTGAGCAGGTGCTTGGCGTAGGTCCAGCCCTTGTTCTCTTCGCCGATCAGGTTCTCTGCCGGTACTTCGACGTTGTCGAACCAGACCTCGTTGACTTCGCACTCGCCGTCCAGCAGCTTGATCGGGCGCACCGTGACGCCGGGCGATTTCATGTCGATCAGCAGGAAGCTGATGCCGGTCTGCGGCTTGCCTTCGGTGCTGGTGCGCACCAGGCAGAAGATCCAGTCGCCGTGCTGGCCCAGGGTGGTCCAGGTCTTCTGGCCGTTGACGATGTAAGTGTTGCCCTGGCGCTCGGCGCGGGTTTTCACGCTGGCCAGGTCGGAGCCCGAACCCGGCTCGCTGTAACCCTGGCTCCACCACACCTCGCCGCTGGCGATGCCGGGCAGGAAGCGCTGGTGCTGTTCGGCGTTGCCAAACGCCATGATGACGGGCGCCACCATCACCGGGCCGAAGGGCACGATGCGCGGGGCCCCGGCCAGCGCGCATTCTTCTTCGAACAGGTGTTTCTGCACCGCGGTCCAGCCCGGGCCGCCGAACTGCTTCGGCCAGCCGTAGCCCAGCCAGCCTTTGCTGCCCAAAATTTTGGCCCAGCGTTGCATGTCATCGCGCGTCAGGCGCTGCCCGCTGTGCACCTTCTGGGCGATTTCCTGGGGCAGGTTGGCCCGCACCCAGCTGCGGATGTCGTCACGGAACGCCAGTTCTTCCGGCGTGAAAGCCAAGTCCATGGGGGTTGTCTCCTGTTAAACAAATGCTATTTTTTTGCACGATCGTGCTTTTTATGTGTCCGCACCGCGACAGCGGCGGGCGGTCACGGCTCGGCCACGTCGGCTTCGGTCTCCGGCGCCAGCCGGTCCAGGCGCGCCTGCAGGCGCTGCACCTGGGCTTCCAGCGCCTCGATCCGGTCCAGCAGGGCCGGCGTTTCTTGTCGGGCAGGCAGGGCTGCGGTGGCGGTGCCGGGGTCCACCGGCCCGCAGAGCAGGTGGGCCCAGCGCGATTCGCGGGCGCCGGGCAGGCGCGGCAGCTTCAGCACCAGCGGGCCGCCCTTGTCTTCGGTGCGGTCCTGCAGTTCTTCCAGAAAGGCTTCGACCGAACCGATGTCGAGGAATTTGTGCCAGCGCTCGGTGTTCAGCCGCAATTCGCCGGCGGTCTGCGGGCCGCGCAGCATCAACAGGCCGAGCAGGGCGGCGGCCTGGTCGGGCACGCCCACCACCCGGTTGAAATTGTGCTCGTAGCGCGTCACCCGCCCGCCGCTGGATTCGATCACCAGGCTGCGCGCGCGCAGGCCGTCCAGCGCTTCGGCAATCTCGTGCTCGCCCAGTTCCATCACCGGGTCGCGCGCCGATTTCTGGTTGCAGCCCGACTGCAGGCCGTTGAGCGTGAGCGGGTAGCTGTCGGGCACGGTGCGGGCTTTTTCCATCAGGGTGGCCAGCACGCGCGCTTCGTTCGCCGTCAACGCGGTTTTCCAGGGGGGCGGGGTCATTACACTTCCTTGCTTATGTCGCAGATGCAGAAAAAAAACATTGTCATCCTGATCTCGGGCCAGGGCTCGAACATGCAGGCCATTGTGCGCGCGGCGCAGGCCCAACGCTGGTCGCAACGCCACGGGGCGCAGGTGCTGGGGGTGGTGAGCAACAAGGCCGCCTCTGCCGGCCTGGCCTGGGCGCGCGAGCAGGGGTTGGCCACGGCCGTGGTCGAACACGCGGCCTACCCCACGCGCGAGGCCTTCGACGCCGAACTGGTGCGCGCGATCGACGCGCTGGACCCGCAGACGCCACCGGCGTTGGTGGTGCTGGCCGGCTTCATGCGCATCCTCACGCCCGACTTTGTGGACCACTACACCGGGCGCCTGGTCAACATCCACCCGTCGCTGCTGCCGGCCTTTGCGGGCCTGCACACCCACCGCCGCGCGATCGAGGCCGGCTGCAAATTCGCCGGTGCCACGGTGCACCGCGTCACGGCCGAGCTGGACCACGGCGAATTCTTGGACCAGGCCGTGGTGCCGGTGTTGCCGGGCGACACGCCCGACACCTTGGCCGCGCGCGTGCTGACGCAGGAGCACCTGATTTACCCGCGGGCCATTGAGCGCCTGCTGGCGCCAGCGGTCTGAGCCGTCACCTGGCCGCCTGTTCCGGTGACCCGGTGCCGTTCCGGGCGGATCGTCTGACCTGGTGCCCGGACCGGTTCGGCCGACAGCCCGCGGCCCAAGCTCGCGCGGGCTTTGGCTGAGCTGGTATTCTGGTGGGCAGAAGCAAGGAGATGATGGTGCGAAGCGTGACTCGTCGAAGCTGGTCCTTGGGCGCGCTGGCGCTTGTGGGTCTGGGGGTCTCCAGTGCCTTGTGGGCGCAGACGCTTGCGCCCAGTGCCATCGGGGTGGTGGTCATGCACGGCAAAGGCGGGCTGCCCACCAAGCATGTGGCCGATTTGGCCAGCCACCTGTCGAGAGAAGGTTTTCGGGTGGCCAACCTGGAAATGCCATGGTCCGGCCATCGTGCGTACGACGTGGATGCGGCCGCGGCCCAGCAGGAGGTGCTCGCCGCCCTTGACACACTGAAGCAACAAGGTGCCCAGGCGGTGTTTGTGGTGGGCCACAGCCAGGGGGGTGTGTTCGCCTTCGCCATGGGCAGTCGCTTGCCGGTGAGCGGGGTGATCGCCATCGCCCCGGGCGGGAACGTCGCCAGCAGCATCTATCGCGAGAAATTGGCCGAGCCGTTGGCGCGCGCGCAACAGGCGGTGGCACAGGGCCAAGGCGACGTGCCCATGCCCTTCGCCGATTACGAAAGCAGCCGCGGCACATTTCCGATCCAAACCACACCCCGCGTGTACCTGTCGTGGTTCGATGCGGCCGGCTTGATGAACCAGACCGCCGCCATGAAGCAATTGCCCGCCGATTTGCCGGTGTTGCTGGTGGCCCCCACGGGCGATTACCCGGGGCTGCTGCGCGTCAAGCCCGAGGTGGTGGCGCAACTGCCGCGCAATGCCCGGACTCGGGTGCTGGAGCCGGCTGCGTCCCATTTGAACGCGCCTTCGGCGGCCAAGGCCGACATCGCGGCCTGGATGCGGGAGGTGGCATCGACCCGCAGCCAGTGAGTGCGGTGCGGCGCCCGCCCGACGGTGGGCACAAAAAAACCGCTGGGGATGCCAGCGGTTTTTTGTCAAAGCCAGGGCCGAATCACTTCAGCTTGACTTCCTTGTAGTCCACGTGCTTGCGGGCTTTCGGATCAAATTTCTTGATCAGCAGCTTTTCCGGGGTGGTCTTCTTGTTCTTGTCGGTGGTGTAGAAGTGACCGGTGCCGGCAGTGGATTCCAGCTTGATTTTTTCGCGTCCGCCTTTGGTTGCCATGGTGCAGCTCCTTTAACGATCAGGCTTGGCCACGTGCGCGCAGGTCGGCGAGCACAGCATCGATACCGTTTTTGTCGATCAGGCGCAGGGCAGCGCCGGAGACGCGCAGACGCACCCAGCGGTTCTCGCTCTCGACCCAGAAACGGCGGGATTGCAGGTTCGGCAGGAACCGGCGCTTGGTTTTGTTGTTGGCGTGGGAAACGTTGTTCCCGACCATGGGCTTCTTGCCCGTGACTTCACACACGCGTGCCATGATGGACACTCCAGTAGAAAAATTAACGGCTGTTCGCCGCACCTCGCCCGTGTCCTGTGTTGTGCCGCCTGCCTCACGACCTTCTCAGGCGGTGTGGGCGGCTCCGGCTCGCGGGCGGTTGAATTTTGGCGTGCCAGGACTGAGCCAGACGCGCCAAACCCGTGATTGTACATCGGTGTGCCCGCTTGTGCCAAACCGGCTGTGCCCTGCATGCCACGGTCGGCGCGCTAACATGGCGGCATTCCGGGTTTGTCCGTCCAAGCGCATGATCGTTCGCCCCAAGCAGCACTGGTTCCGTCTTGTTTTCGTGTGGCACGGCTCGGTCCTGCACAAAATCCTCTCACGCCTGCTGCTCATCGGCGTGGTGGCGGTGGTGGCCGTGCTGGCCATGCCGCAGTTGGCGGCCTGGGGCCTGCACATGTCCACGGCGCCGTTCAGCCTGATCGGCATCGCGCTGGCCATTTTCCTGGGTTTTCGCAACAGCGCCAGCTACGACCGTTTCTGGGAGGCGCGCAAATTCTGGGGTGCCGTGCTGGTGGCTTCGCGCTCGCTGTTGCGCCAGGCCCAGACGCTGACCCGGCGCGAGCCGGGCGATCCCGCCGTGCGCGAGTTCGCGGCCCTGTTGATCGCCTTGGCCTGCCAGTTGCGGCACCAGTTGCGCGGCACTTCGGGCCAGGCCGACCTGGACCGCCTGCTGCCGTCCGCGCTGGCCCAGCGCCTGGGCCGGGCCGAATACGCCTGCGTGCTGCTGCTGCGCGACATGGGGCGGTGGGTGCAGGCACAGCACGCCGCCGGCCGCCTGTCCGACGAAGGCGTGCGGGCCATGGACAGCAACCTCAACGAGCTGACCGCCTGCCACGGCGGTTGCGAGCGCTTGGCCAGCACCCCCATTCCCTACGCCTACAGCGTGTTGCTGCACCGCACGGTCTATGTCTACTGCGCGCTGCTGCCCTTCAGCCTGCTGGACGCGGTGGGCGTGCTCACGCCGCTGATCGCGGTCTTCATCTCCTACGCCTTCATGGCCTTGGACGCCATCGCCAGCGAACTGGAGGAGCCCTTCGGCACCGAGCCCAACGACCTGGCGTTGGACGCGCTGTGCATCACCGTCGAGCGCACCCTGCTGGAGATGTGCGACGTGGCCGAGCTGCCGGCACCCTTGCGCCCCCGCGCCGACCACGTGCTGACCTGAGCCTGCCGCCGTCGGGATCAGGCGCTGGGGTGTTGCTCCAGGAAGCGTTGCGCGTCCAGCGCGGCCATGCAGCCGGTGCCGGCGCTGGTGATGGCCTGGCGGTAGATGTGGTCCTGCACGTCGCCCGCCGCGAACACGCCGGGCACGCTGGTTTGGGTGGCAAAGCCCTGCTGGCCGCCGTGGGTCTTCAGGTAGCCATCGTGCATCTCCAGCTGGCCTTTGAAGATCTCGGTGTTCGGGCTGTGGCCTATGGCGATGAAGCAGCCCTGCAGCTTGATGTCTTCGGTGGCGCCGGTCTGCACGTGCTTCACGCGGATGCCGGTCACGCCCGTCTGGTCGCCCAGCACTTCGTCGAGCACATGGAACACCTTGAGTTCGATCTTGCCTTCGCGCACCTTCTCCATCAGCTTGTCCACCATGATGGCTTCGGCGCGGAAGGTGTCGCGGCGGTGCACCAGGGTCACCTTGCTGGCGATGTTGCTCAGGTACAGGGCCTCTTCCACGGCGGTGTTGCCGCCGCCGACCACGCACACCTCTTGGTCGCGGTAGAAGAAGCCGTCGCAGGTGGCGCAGGCGCTCACGCCCTTGCCCATGAAGGCTTCTTCAGACGGCAGGCCCAGGTAGCGGGCCGAGGCACCGGTGGCGATGATGAGCGTGTCGCAGGTGTACTGGCCGCTGTCGCCGGTCAGGGTGAAGGGGCGCTGGGACAGATCGACCGCGCTGATGTGGTCGAACACGATTTCTGTTTTGAAGCGCTCGGCGTGCTCCAGAAAGCGCTGCATCAGGTCCGGGCCCTGCACACCGTGCACGTCGGCGGGCCAGTTGTCCACTTCGGTGGTGGTCATGAGCTGGCCGCCCTGTGCCATGCCGGTGATGAGCAGCGGGTTCAGGTTGGCGCGGGCGGCGTAGACGGCGGCGGTGTAGCCGGCGGGGCCGGAGCCGAGGATCAGGACTTTGGCGTGTTTCATGGGCGGGGCTGCGGAAGGGTGGAGTCGTTCGGTGGGTTCAGCGCGTATTGTAGGAAGCGACGCCAGACCCTGTTCGGGGTCGGTTAAGCTTGCGTTTGCGTTTATGACCTACTCCCTGAACACCCTCAACGCCGATGCCGCCCACACCGCGCCCAGTGGGCTGCGGCGTTTTGCCCAGGAGATCTCGCTCGTCCTCGGGGCGGTGGCGCTGCTGTTCTGGTTGATCGCGCTGCTGAGCCATTCCCTGGCCGACCCGGCCTGGTCCACGTCGGGTTCGGGCGCCAGCACCGGCAACTGGGGCGGACGCCTGGGGGCGGTGCTGTCTGACCTGTCTTACTACCTCTGCGGCATGTCGGTCTGGTGGGCGGTGCTGGCCGCCGTGCGCGCCTGGCTGGCGGCCCTGGCGCGCTGGCTGCGCGGTGCCACCCCGGTGGCCGTGGGCCCGGACGGCCCGCCCTGGTGGCACACCTCGGCGCCGCACCGGGTCGCGTTCTGGCTGGGCTTGGTGCTGCTCTTGTGCGCCAGCACGGTACTGGAGTGGGGCCGTCTGCACCGCTGGGATGCGTTGTTGCCGGGACAGGCCGGTGGCGTGCTCGGCAGCCTGCTGGGGCCGGTGGCCGCGCGCTGGCTGGGGTTCACCGGTTCGGCCTTGCTGGCCGTGACCTTGCTGGTGCTGTCCCTGGCCTGGGTGTTCCGCTTCGCCTGGGGCGCGCTGGCAGAGCAGTGCGGCCGCACCCTGGACGACTGGTTCCAGAGCCGCCGCGAGCGCCGCGAGGCCGACGAAGACCTGCGCATCGGCCAGCAGGCCGCGCGCGAGCGCGAGCAGCAGGAGGCGGTGTACGCCACCGAGCACCCGCTGCACGAGCCCACCCTGGCGGCTGTGCCCAGGGCCGACTATGACGCGGACGAAACCCCCGACGGGCCGTTCCGTTCCGTGCCCACCGTGACCGCCAAGGCGGTCCAGATCGAGCCCACCCTGGCCGAGGTGCCGCCCAGCACCCGGGTGGTGAAGGAGCGCCAGAAGCCCCTGTTCGTCGAGATGCCCGACAGCAAACTGCCCCAGGTGGACCTGCTGGACGCGGCTGGCAAGCAGCCGTCAACCGTGTCGCCCGAGACGCTGGAAATGACCAGCCGCCTGATCGAGAAAAAGCTGCGCGACTTCGGCGTGGAGGTCCAGGTGGTGGCCGCCCAACCCGGACCGGTCATCACCCGTTACGAGATCGAGCCGGCCACCGGCGTCAAGGGCTCGCAGGTGGTGAACCTGGCCAAAGACCTGGCGCGTTCGCTGTCGCTGGTCAGCATCCGCGTGATCGAGACCATCCCCGGCAAGAACCTGATGGCGCTGGAGCTGCCCAACGCCAAGCGCCAGACCATCAAGCTCAGCGAAATCCTGGGGTCGCAGGTCTACCACGACGCCAAGAGCCTGCTGACCATGGGGCTGGGCAAGGACATCGCTGGCCACCCCATCGTCGCCGACCTGGCCAAGATGCCGCACTGCCTGGTGGCGGGCACCACGGGTTCGGGCAAGTCGGTGGGCATCAACGCGATGATTCTGAGCCTGCTCTACAAGGCCGATGCGCGCGATGTGCGGCTGCTGCTGATCGACCCCAAGATGCTGGAATTGAGCGTCTACGAGGGCATTCCGCACCTGCTCTGCCCGGTGGTGACCGACATGAAGCAGGCCGCCAACGGCCTGAACTGGTGCGTGGGCGAGATGGAGAAACGCTACCGCCTGATGAGCAAGGTGGGCGTGCGCAACCTGGCCGGCTACAACGCCAAGATCGACGAGGCGGCCGCGCGTGGCGAGTCCATCGGCAACCCCTTCAGCCTGACGCCGGAGCAGCCCGAGCCGCTGGAGCGGCTGCCCTACATCGTGGTGGTGATCGACGAACTGGCCGACCTGATGATGGTGGTGGGCAAGAAGATCGAGGAACTGATCGCCCGCCTGGCGCAGAAGGCGCGCGCCGCCGGCATCCACCTGATCCTGGCCACCCAGCGCCCGAGCGTGGACGTGATCACCGGCCTGATCAAGGCCAACATTCCCACCCGCATCAGCTTCCAGGTCAGCAGCAAGATCGACAGCCGCACCATTCTGGACCAGATGGGTGCCGAAGCCCTGCTGGGCATGGGCGACATGCTCTACATGCCCAGCGGCACCGGCTACCCGACGCGGGTGCACGGCGCTTTTGTGAGCGACGACGAGGTGCACCGCGTCGTCAGCTACCTGAAGGAGCAGTTTGGCGAGCCCGATTACCTCGACGGCGTGCTCGAAGGCACCGGCGACGGCGAGGGCGGGGGGGGGGATGTGTTCGGCGATGGCGATGCCGGCGGCGAAAAAGACCCGCTCTACGACCAAGCCGTGGCCATTGTGCTGCAGGACCGCAAGGCCAGCATCAGCTACGTGCAGCGCAAGCTGAAAATCGGCTACAACCGCGCCGCGCGCCTGTTGGAAGACATGGAAAATGCCGGTCTGGTGAGCGCGCTCACCGCCAGCGGCCAGCGCGACATCCTGGTGGCCGCCCGGGGCGGTGAATGACGCGTTCCGGGCCCTGTGCCCCGCGGCGCGTTACAGCCGCTTGCACCTTGACCCGCGCCGGCCGGAACCCGGCGCTCCCCACCGCCCACCAATGCCCATGATCTTGCGTCGATTGCTGCACACCGTTTTCTGGTTCGCCGGGCTGCTGGCTTGCCTGGGGGCCCGCGCCGATGGCCTGACCGAGCTGGACACCTTTTTGCGCCAGACCCAGCAGGGCAAGACCACCTTCACCCAGACCGTGACCGCGCCGCGCAAGGAAGGCGACGCCGCCCCGCGCACCCGCACCAGCCGCGGGGTGTTCGCCTTCCAGCGCCCCGACCGCTTCCGCTTCGAGTACACCCACCCTTTTGAGCAGACCATCGTGGCCGATGGGCAGACTCTTTGGTTGTACGACGCCGACCTGAACCAAGTGACCGCCCGCGGGCAAAAAGCGGTGCTGGGCAACACGCCGGCGGCGCTGATCGCGGCCGGCCCCGACCTGCGCGGCATGCACCAGGTGTTCGACCTGCGCAATGCCCCCGACGCCGATGGTTTGTCCTGGGTCCAGGCCACGCCCAAGGGGCGCGATGGGCAGTTGCAGGCCGTCCGGCTCGGGTTCCGCCAGGGGCAGCTGGCCGTGCTCGACATCCTGGACAGCTTCGGCCAGCGTTCCGTCATGGCTTTCGGCGCCATGGACACCAAACCGCTGGCCGCGGACCGCTTCCGCTTCACCCCGCCGGCCGGGGTGGACGTGGTGCGGCAGTGAGCGGCCCCGCCTTCAGCGGACCAGGTGCCTGAACAGCGGCGTGCACGCCGTGGCGATGGCATGGACGTGGCGCACGTCGGTGCCGCAACAGCCCCCGAGCACGTTCAGCGACCCCAGTCGGGCGCACAACCCGACATACAGCCCGGCCAGCTGCTCCGGATCGCCGTCGTCCAGACGATCGGCAGCGTCCAGCTCGGCGTGGCTCAGGCGTGTGGCGTTGGCGCGCAGGCCACGCAGCCGGTGCAGCCAGGGCGCGCCGGGGGTGAGGGCCTGCTGGACATGTTCGGGGTGGGCGCAGTTCACCATGAAGTAGGCCGGGTAGCCGTCCGTCAGGGCGTCGACCTGGGCGATGGCCTCGCCCAGGGGCTGGCCGCTGGGCAGGCGGCCGTCGGTTTCGGTGGTGAAGGAGATGGCCACCGGCAGCCCGTGTGCCTGGGCGGCCAGGGCCACGCCGGTGCCTTCTTCGGCCGTGGTCATGGTCATGGCGCAGACCATGTCGGCGGCGGTGCCGGCCAAGATCCCGACTTGCCAGTCGTGGTAGGCCCGGGCTTCGTCCACCGACGGCAGCCGGTCCGCCCGGTAGCCGTCGCCGCGTGGCCCGATGCAGCCGCTGACCACCCGGGTGCCGCCTGCCGCCACGAACGGCGCGGTCACTTCGGTCAGCAGAGCGACCGCGGCCCGGTTGGCCTCGGCCAAACCGTCCAGGGTGTAGCCCAGCCGCTCGCCCCAGTCGGGGTTGGCGCGCCAGGTCGGGCTTTCCAGGACGATGCCGGTGCCGTGCCGCTCGGCCAGCGCCAGGTAATCGGCGAAGTAGCGGGCCAGGGCCTCGCGCCCGGTGGCGGAGCGCAGCAGGGTGAAGGCCGCGAACAGGGGAAAGTCGAGGCCGTCGCGGAACACCAGGGTGGTTTCCAGCCCGCCGTCGGTGAGGAAGGGGGCTCCCTGGAGTTGGGGCAGTGTGCGCGGGTCCATGCTGCGGCCTCCTGTCTTCAGCCATCCGGGTTCACAGTATCGGTCCGATGCGGGGCCCCGTCCAGCCGGTCCCGGCGCTTTCGGGAGGCGGGGTCTGCGCCACAATCGCAGCTTCTGTCGTGCTTTCCTCCCGTCGAACGTGACTGCCCCCCACTTGCCCCTGGCCGAACGGCTGCGTCCCCGTTCCCTGGCCGATGTCATCGGCCAGCGTCACCTGCTGGCCGCAGGCATGCCGCTGCGCAGCGCGTTCGAATCGGGGCGGCCACACAGCTGCATCTTCTGGGGGCCGCCGGGGGTGGGCAAGACCACCATCGCCCGGCTCATGGCGCAGTCCTTCGACGCCCAGTTCATCGCCATCAGTGCGGTGCTGGGGGGCGTGAAAGACATCCGCGAGGCGGTGGAGAAGGCCGAACACGCCCGCACCGGTTTGCAGCCGCAGTCCACCATCGTGTTCGTGGACGAGGTGCACCGCTTCAACAAAAGCCAGCAGGACGCCTTTTTGCCCCATGTGGAAAGCGGGCTGTTCACCTTCGTCGGGGCCACCACCGAGAACCCGAGTTTCGAGGTCAACTCCGCGCTGCTCTCGCGCGCCGCGGTGTACGTGCTGCAGCCCTTGAGCGAGGACGACCTGGCCGAGCTGATCGCCCGCGCCCAGGCCCTGGGTGCGGTGCCGCCGCTGGAAGATGCCGCCCGCCAGCGCCTGCTGGCCTACGCCGACGGCGACGCGCGCCGCCTGCTCAACACCCTGGAGACCCTGGCCGTCACCGCACAAGCCCAGGGGCTGACCGAGATCTCCGACGCCTGGCTGCTCAAGGTGCTGGGCGAACGCATGCGCCGTTACGACAAGGGCGGTGAGCAGTTTTACGACACCATCAGCGCCCTGCACAAAAGCGTGCGCGGCTCCGACCCGGACGCCGCCCTCTACTGGCTGGTGCGCATGCTCGACGGCGGCGCCGACCCGCGCTACCTGGCGCGCCGCCTGGTGCGCATGGCCAACGAAGACATCGGCCTGGCCGACCCGCGTGCCCTGCGCCTGGCCCTGGACGCGGCCGAGGTGTACGAACGCCTGGGCAGCCCCGAAGGCGAACTGGCCCTGGCCGAGGCGGTGGTCTACCTGGCCGTGGCCCCCAAGAGCAACGCGGTGTACCGGGCCTACAACGAGATGCGTGCCTTCGTCAAAAAAGACGGCACCCGCCCCGTGCCCCTGCACCTGCGCAACGCGCCGACGAAGCTGATGAAGGACCTGGACTACGGCAAAGCCTACCGCTACGCCCACGACGAGCCCGATGCCTTCGCCGCCGGCGAGCACTACTTCCCCGACGGTCTGACGCCTCCGCCGTTCTACCGCCCGGTGCCACGGGGCCTGGAAATCCGCATCGGTGATAAGTTGCGGGAACTGCAAGAGCGCAACATTAGAGCGGCTAATAAATGAGCTGACTTGTCGATGCGGCGACAAACCGCCAGAAATGGTCCAAAAATTGCAGGGTAAACCCGTGTTCTCCCCGGGCAAACACCCTGGCGGACACCCGGCGCGCGTGGCTACAATCCGCGCACCAACCCGCCACCGGCCGCCACCCCTGGTTCGAACGGCGGGTTTTTTGCTGGCCTGAGCGCACCCCGCGAATGGGCCGGTGAGACCCTCACAACGGAGCTTTTTTTCATGGACATCTTGCTACAGCAGATCATCAACGGTCTGGTCCTGGGCAGCATGTACGCCTTGGTGGCCTTGGGCTACACCATGGTGTACGGCATCATCGGGCTGATCAACTTTGCCCATGGCGACGTGCTCATGGTGGGCGCGCTGACCAGCTGGACCATCATCACCCAGGCGCGCGACGCGATGCCCGGCATCCCGGGGTGGATGCTGCTCGTGGTGGCGGCGCTCATCGCCATGGTGGTGTGTGCCACGCTCAACTACACGATCGAGAAGCTGGCCTACCGGCCGCTGCGCAGCTCGCCCCGGCTGGCGCCGCTGATCACCGCCATCGGCATGAGCATCCTGCTGCAGACGTTGGCCATGATCGTCTGGAAGCCCAACCCCAAGTCCTACCCCACCATGCTGTCGCCCGAGCCCTTCTACCTGGGCGGTGCGGTGATTTCCACCACCCAGGTGGCGATCCTGGGCACGACCGCGGTGGTGCTGTCGCTGCTGATGTACATCGTCAACAAGACCAGCCTGGGTCGCGCCATGCGCGCCACGGCCGAAAACCCCAAGGTGGCGGGGCTGATGGGCATCCGCCCCGATGTGGTGATTTCCGCGACCTTCATCATCGGCGCCATGCTGGCGGCCATTGCCGGGGTGATGTGGGCGTCCAACTACGGCACGGTGCAGCACTCCATGGGCTTCATGCCCGGCCTCAAGGCCTTCGTGGCGGCGGTGTTCGGCGGCATCGGCAACCTGGCCGGGGCCGTGGTCGGTGGCATTTCGCTGGGGCTGATCGAGTCGCTCGGTGCCGGGTACCTGGGTGCGCTCACGGGCGGTTTCCTGGGCAGCCAGTATTCCGACATCTTTGCCTTCATCGTGCTGGCTTTCGTGTTGACGCTGCGTCCGTCTGGCCTGATGGGCGAGCGGGTGGCCGACCGCGCCTGACGTTTTGCGGAGAACAACATGGTGAATTCGAAGTCGGGCAAGCTGATTGCCTTTTTGCTGGCGGCCGTGGCCTTGCTGGTGTTGCCGGTGGTGTTGCAGGGTTACGGCAACGCCTGGGTGCGCATCGTCGACATGTCGCTGCTGTACGTGATGCTGGCCCTGGGCCTGAACATCGTGGTCGGTTACGCCGGCCTGCTGGACCTGGGCTACATCGCCTTTTTTGCCGTGGGCGCCTACATCATGGGGCTGCTGGGTTCGCCCCACCTGGCCGAGGCGTTCGAGTACATCCGGCTGAACTTCCCCAACGGGGTGCACTACAACATCTGGGTGCTGATGGCGGTGGCCGGGCTGGTGGCCGGCGTGGTGGGCATGGTCCTGGGGGCGCCGACGCTCAAGTTGCGCGGCGATTACCTGGCCATCGTGACGCTGGGTTTCGGTGAAATCATCCGGATTTTCATGCTCAACATGGACCGGCCGATCAACATCACCAACGGCCCCAAGGGCCTGAGCCAGATCGATTCGATCAAGGTGTTCGGCCTGGACCTGGGCGGGCGTCTCAAGATCGGTGATTTCACCTTCCAGTCGGTCACGCTGTACTACTACCTGTTCCTGACGATGGTGGTGCTGTCGGTCGTCATCTGCTACCGCTTGGAGCGTTCGCGCATCGGTCGCGCCTGGATGGCGATCCGCGAAGACGAAATCGCCGCCAAGGCCATGGGCCTGAACACCCGCAACCTCAAACTGCTGGCCTTCGGCATGGGCGCGACCTTCGGCGGCATGTCGGGGGTGATGTTCGCATCCTTCCAGGGCTTTGTCTCGCCCGAGTCGTTCTCGCTGATGGAGTCGACCATGGTGGTGGCGATGGTGGTGCTCGGTGGCATCGGCCACATCCCGGGCGTCATCCTGGGGGCGCTGCTGCTGTCGGGCCTGCCCGAGGTGCTGCGCCACGTGGCCGGGCCGCTGACGGCCCTGACCGACGGTCGCCTGGCACCGGAAGTCCTGCGTCAGCTGCTGATCGCGCTGGCCATGATCGTCGTCATGCTCTTGCGTCCGCGTGGCCTGTGGCCTTCCCCGGAACACGGCAAATCCCTGAGCAAGTGAGGTGACGACCATGAGTGAAACCATTCTGAAAGTGGCCGGCGTCTCCAAGCGTTTCGGCGGCCTGCAGGCCCTGAGCGACGTCGGCATCCAGATCCAGCGCGGCCAGGTGTACGGCCTGATCGGCCCCAACGGCGCCGGCAAGACGACTTTCTTCAACGTGCTGACCGGGCTGTACACGCCCGATGGCGGCAGTTTCGAGCTGGGCGGCAAGCCCTACAAGCCGACGGCGGTGCACGAGGTGGCCAAGGCCGGCATCGCCCGCACCTTCCAGAACATCCGCCTGTTCGCCGAGATGACGGCGCTGGAAAACGTGATGGTGGGGCGCCACGTGCGCACATCTTCGGGGCTGGTCGGGGCGGTGCTGCGCACGCCGGCGTTCAAGCGCGAGGAGCGCGAGATCGCCGACCGCGCCATGGAGCTGCTGGAGTACGTGGGCATTGCCAAATACGCCGATTACAAGTCGCGCACCCTGAGCTACGGCGACCAGCGCCGCCTGGAAATTGCCCGCGCCCTGGCCACCGATCCCAAGCTGATTGCCCTGGACGAACCGGCCGCCGGCATGAACGCCACCGAAAAGGTGCTGCTGCGCGAGCTGATCGACCGCATCCGCAACGACAACCGCACCATCCTCATCATTGAGCACGACGTGAAGCTGGTGATGGGCCTGTGCGACCGCCTGACGGTGCTGGACTACGGCAAGCAACTGGCCGAAGGCACGCCCGCCGAGGTTATGAAGAACGAAAAAGTCATCGAAGCCTACCTGGGCACCGGAGGACACTGAAATGGCACAAACCCTGTTGAAAGTTACGGGCCTGAAGGTGTCCTACGGCGGCATCAAGGCGGTCAAGGGCATCGACCTGGAGGTGCGCGAGGGCGAGCTGGTCACCCTGATCGGCTCCAACGGCGCGGGCAAGACCACCACCATGAAGGCCATCACCGGCATGCTGGCGGCCGAAGCGGGCGAGATCGAGTACCTGGGCAAATCCATCAAGGGCAAGGGGTCCTGGGACCTGCTCAAGGACGGTCTGGCCATGGTGCCGGAAGGCCGCGGTGTGTTCACCCGCATGACCATCACCGAAAACCTGCTGATGGGGGCGTACATCCGCTCCGACAAGGCCGGCATCGAGGCCGACATCGAGCGCATGTTCAGCATCTTCCCGCGCCTGAAAGAGCGCAAGGACCAGCTGGCCGGCACCATGTCGGGCGGCGAGCAGCAGATGCTGGCCATGTGCCGCGCGCTGATGAGCCAGCCCAAGGTGTTGCTGCTGGACGAGCCGTCCATGGGCCTGTCGCCGATCATGGTGGACAAGATCTTCGAGGTGGTGAAAGACGTGTACGCCCAGGGCGTGACCGTGGTGCTGGTGGAGCAGAACGCGCGCCGGGCGCTGCAGATCGCCGACCGCGGCTACGTGATGGATTCGGGCGAGATCACCATGACCGGCGAAGGCAAGGCCATGTTGGACGACCCCAAGGTGCAGGCCGCCTACCTGGGCGAAGGCGCCGCCGCCTGACGCTGCGATCGGCACCTTGCGTCACGGGCCTGGCCCGAAACTAGAATAGAGGGTTTGCGGCTTGGCCGCAGCCCTCTTTTTTGTTGCCCCCATGACGCAAGAAACCCACGCCGCCCCGGCCACCGACGACAACCACCTCATCGCCGAGCGCCGCGAGAAGCTCAAGGCCCTGCGCGAAGCGCAGCAGGCCGGTGCCGGCCCGGCGTTCCCGAACGACGTCAAGCCGCTGCACAAGGCGGCCGACCTGTTCGCCGAGTACGACGGCATGAGCAAGGAAATGCTGGAGCCGCTGAAGGCGCGCGCCAGCGTGGCCGGCCGCATGATGCTCAAGCGCGTGATGGGCAAGGCCAGTTTTGCCACGCTGCAGGACAGCTCTTTTGGCCCCAGCGGCGGCCGCATCCAGATCTACCTGAACCTGGAAAGCGTGGGCGCCGAGGTGCTGGAGGCCTTCAAGCACTGGGACCTGGGCGACATCGTCGCGGCCGAGGGCGTGCTGTTCAAGACCAAGATGGGCGAGCTGACCCTCCACGCCGACCAGGTGCGCCTGGTCACCAAGAGCCTGCGCCCGCTGCCGGACAAGTTCCACGGCATCCACGACCAGGAAATCAAGTACCGCCAGCGCTACGTGGACCTGATGACCGACGAGCAGGCGCGCAAGCGCTTCGTGGCGCGCAGCCTGGCGGTCACCAGCATCCGCGAATTCATGGTGCAGCACGAGTTTCTGGAAGTGGAAACCCCCATGCTGCACGCCATTCCCGGTGGCGCCAACGCCAAGCCGTTTGTCACGCACCACAACGCGCTGGAGCAGGACATGTTCCTGCGCATCGCGCCCGAGCTGTTCCTCAAGCGCCTGATCGTCGGCGGCTTTGAGCGGGTGTTCGAGATCAACCGCAACTTCCGCAACGAAGGTATTTCGGTGCGCCACAACCCCGAGTTCACCATGATGGAGTTCTACGCGGGTTACTGGAACTACTTGGACCTGATGGCCTTCACCGAGCAGCTGATCCGCCACGCGGCGCAGCGCGTTTGCGGCGGCGCCCAGCTCACCTACCAGGGCCGCGACGTGGACCTGGAAGCCCCGTTCGAGCGCCTGACCATCCGCGAAGCCATCCTCAAGCACACCGAGGCCGGCGAGAACGTGGACAGCCGCGACTGGCTGGTGCAGCAATTGAAGAAGCTGGGCATGGACCCGGTGAAAGACCGCCTGGACAGCCGCAGCCTGGCCGGCCTGCAGGTGATGTACTTTGAAGAGACGGTGGAAGACAAGCTCTGGAACCCGACCTTCATCTGCAACCACCCGACCGAGATTTCGCCGCTGGCGCGCGCCAACGACAACGATCCGACCGTGACCGAGCGCTTCGAGCTCTACATCACCGGGCGCGAGGTGGGCAACGGCTTCAGCGAACTGAACGACGCCGAAGACCAGGCCGCGCGCTTCCACGCCCAGGTGGCGAGCAAGGACGCCGGCGACGACGAGGCCATGTTCTACGACGCCGATTACGTGCGCGCGCTGGAGTACGGCATGCCGCCGGCCGGTGGGTGCGGCATCGGCATCGACCGGCTGATCATGCTGCTGACCGACAGCCCCAGCATCCGCGACGTGATCCTGTTCCCGGCGCTGCGCCGCGAGGCCTGAGCCGACGCCGTTGGGCAGGGGGCTGAGTGCTCCCGGCGCCGCGCAGCAAAAAGCCCGCAGACCGCGGGCTTTTTGCTGGGTGTGCGCCGGTTCAGGCGTAGGCTTCGAGCGATTTGCGCATCTTCTTCATGGCCGCCACCTCGATCTGGCGGATGCGCTCGGCGCTGACGCCGTACTCCGCCGCCAGCTCGTGCAGGGTCATGCCGCCGCTGCCGTCGTCGTTGACCTTGAGCCAGCGCTCGGCCACGATGCGGCGCGAACGGTCGTCCAACTGCTCCAGCGCCTGGGCGATGCCGTCGCTGGCCAGCCGGTCGCGCTGGGTCGATTCGATCACCGCGGTCGGCTCGTGCCGGGCGTCGGCCAGGTAGGCGATCGGGCCGTAGGCGTCCTCGCCGTCGTCACCGGGGCTGGGATCCAGCACCACGTCGCCACCCGACAGGCGGGTTTCCATCTCCAGCACCTCTTCGCGCTTGACGTTCAGCTCGCGCGCCACCACGTCCACCTCGTGGTCGCTCAGGGTGTCGCGGTGGGTGTCGGCGTCCAGCGCGTCGGCCTTGAAGCCCTGCTTCATGCTGCGCAGGTTGAAGAACAGCTTGCGCTGGGCCTTGGTGGTGGCGACCTTCACCATGCGCCAGTTCTTCAGGATGTATTCGTGGATCTCGGCCTTGATCCAGTGCATGGCGTAGCTCACCAGGCGCACGCCCTGGTCCGGATCGAAGCGCTTGACGGCTTTCATCAGGCCGACGTTGCCTTCCTGGATCAGGTCGCCCTGGGGCAGGCCATAGCCGAGGTACTGGCGCGACACCGACACCACCAGCCGCAGGTGCGACATCACCAGCTTGCCGGCGGCTTCCAGGTCGTTGTGCTGCTGCAGGCGCTGGGCGAAGTCGCGCTCCTCGTCGGCCGTCAGCAGGGGCAGGCGGTTGACGGCGGAAATGTACGCGTCCAAGTTGCCCAGCGGGGGCAGCACCACGGCCGAGTGGGACCATCCCCGCGCGGCCGGGGCCAGGGTGTAGGGGTGTGCGGTGGCGTTCATGCGATCTTCCCTCCAGAGTCGGCCTTGTGGGCCATGTCTTGATGTTAGCACTCCTGGGAGTTGAGTGCTAAAAGGAAAGTTCCCATGGCGGGTGGTGCCAGGCCGGGACTGGGGAACCATTGCCGACGGGACCGGTTCTGCCATAGGGCGGTGCTGGCGCCGCCGATGGGGCCGGCCATGCCGGCAGCCTCCTCTACACTCGGTGTCATGTCCTGGTTCCTGATATTTTTGCTACCGTTTGTGGGCAGCGTGGTCGCCGCGTTGTTGCCCACGCGGGCGCGCAACCTGGAGTCGCTGTGGGCCGGGGCGGTGGCGTTGGCCGTGGTGCTGGCCCTGGCCTGGGTGTACCCCGAGGTGGCGGCCGGCCAGGTGCTGGTGGCGCGCTGGTCCTGGCTGCCCAGCCTGGGCCTGGACCTGGTGGTGCGGCTCGACGGGTTTGCCTGGATGTTTGCGCTGCTGGTCAGTGCCATGGGCCTGCTGGTCACCGTGTACGCCCGTTATTACCTGTCGCCGGAGGACCCCGCGGCCCGCTTTTACTCCCTGTTGCTGGGCTTCATGGGCGCGATGCTGGGGGTGGTGGTGTCGGGGCAGTTGGTACAGCTGGTGGTGTTCTGGGAGCTGACCAGCGTGTTCTCCTTTTTGCTGATCGGCTACTGGACGCACCGCAAGGACGCGCGGCGCGGCGCGCGCATGGCCTTCACCGTGACGGCCACCGGCGGGCTGGCGCTGCTGGCGGGGGTGCTGGTGCTGGGCCACATCGTGGGCAGTCTGGAGCTGGACGCCGTGCTGGCCGCGGGGGACCGGGTGCGGGCGCACGCGCTCTACCCGCTGGTCCTGGGGCTGGTGCTGCTGGGGGCCTTGAGCAAGAGCGCGCAGTTCCCCTTCCATTTCTGGCTGCCGCACGCCATGGCCGCGCCCACCCCGGTGTCGGCCTACCTGCATTCGGCCACCATGGTCAAGGCCGGGGTGTTTCTGCTGGCGCGGCTGTGGCCGGTGCTGGCCGGCACCGACGCCTGGTTCTGGCTGGTGGGCGGGGCCGGGCTCACCACCCTGCTGCTGGGCGCTTACGTGGCCATGTTCCAGAACGACCTCAAGGGGTTGCTGGCCTACTCCACCATCAGCCACCTGGGGCTGATCACTTTGCTGCTGGGCCTCAACAGCCCGCTGGCGGCGGTGGCGGCGGTGTTCCACACCATGAACCACGCCACCTTCAAGGCCTCGCTGTTCATGTCGGTGGGCATCATCGACCACGAAACCGGCACCCGCGACATGCGCCGCCTGGACGGCCTGTTCCGAGCCATGCCCGTCACCGGCACGCTGGCCATCGTGGCCTGCGGGGCCATGGCCGGGGTGCCGCTGCTCAACGGGTTTTTGTCGAAGGAGATGTTTTTCGCCGAAACCGTGTTCGTCCAGGCCAGCCCCTGGATCGAGCACGGTCTGCCGGCCCTGGCCACCCTGGCCGGGGTGTTCGCGGTGGTGTATTCGCTGCGCCTGGGGCACGACGTGTTCTTCGGTGCGGCGCCCGACTGCCCGCGCCAGCCGCACGAGCCCACGCACTGGATGCGGGTGCCGGTGGAACTGCTGGTGCTGGCCTGCATCGTGGTGGGGGTGTGGCCGGCCTGGTCCATCGGCCCGCTGCTGGCCATGGCGGCCCAGCCGGTGGTGGGCGGGCCCTTGCCCGACTACCACCTGACCGTCTGGCACGGCTTCAACGCGCCGCTGGCGATGAGCCTGATCGCCACCGCGGGCGGGGTGCTGGTCTACCTGCGTTTTGGGCGCCGCCTCAAACTGCGCCGCCAGCGCGGCGCCCCTGGCTTGGGTTGGGCCGACGGCAAGCGCCTGTTCGAGGCCGGGCTGGCCCGGGGCACGGCCGCGGCCCGGTGGCTGTCGCGCCGCGGCGGCACGCGCCGCTTGCAGCCCCAGATCCGCGCCCTGATCGCCATCGCCGGCCTGGCCGGCCTGGGCTCGGCCCTGATCGTGCCCCTGAGCTGGGGCGACCGGGTGCGGGTGCCGGCCACGCCGGAGTTCGGGGTGTTGTGGGCGATCGCCGGGGTCTGCGCCATCGGGGCCGCCTGGCAGGCCAAGTTCCACCGGCTGGCGGCGCTGGTGATGCTGGGCGTGGTGGGGCTGGCGCTGTGCATCACTTTCGCCTGGTTCTCGGCGCCCGACCTGGCGCTGACCCAACTGGCGGTGGAGGTGGTGACCCTGGTGCTGTTCCTGCTGGGCTTGCGCTGGATGCCCAAGCGCCTGGAGCGCGACGACGAGCCCGGCCCGGGCTGGGTGGCGCGCTGGCGGCGGCGCCGCGACGGGCTGATCGCGGTGGCGGTGGGGGCGGGCCTGTCGGCCCTGTCGTACGCCTTGCTGACGCGCAACGCGCCCTTGTCGATTTCGCCGTACTTCATCGAAAACGCGCTGCCCCTGGGCGGCGGCAGCAACGTGGTCAACGTCATGCTGGTGGATTTCCGCGCCTTCGACACCCTGGGCGAGATCACGGTGCTGGGCATCGTGGGCATCACCGTGTACGCCTTGCTGCGCCGCTTCCGCCCACCGCTGGAGGTGATGGACCAGCCCGCGCAGCAGCGGGCCGAGCCCCTGGGGGCCGACAGCGATCTGCTGACGCGCTCCGACGAGGCCGGCGGTGCGACCCAGCGCTACCTGGACGTGCCGGCGGTGCTGGTGCGCCTGTTGCTGCCCCTGGCGGGGGTGTTTGCCTTCCACCTGTTCATGCGCGGCCACAACGAGCCGGGTGGGGGCTTTGTCGCCGGTCTGGTGGTGGCGATCGCCTTCATCGCGCAGTACATGGTCAGCGGCACGCGCTGGGTGGAGGAGCGCATGCACCTGCGCCCGCCGCACTGGATCGCGGTCGGCCTGCTGGTGGCTTTGGCCACCGGCCTGGGCTCGTTGCTGCTGGGCCACCCCTTCCTGACGACGCACACCGCGCACGTGGTCTGGCCGCTGGTGGGCGAGGTGCACCTGCCCACGGCGGCGCTGTTCGACCTGGGCGTGTTCGCGGTGGTGCTGGGGTCCACGGTGTTGTTGCTCACCGCCCTGGCCCACCAGTCACTGCGGGCGCGGCGGCGCCAGGCCAGCGTGGCCGAAGAGCCGGGGGAGGGCGTGGAATGGAAGTGATCGTGTCGCTGGCCGTGGGCGTCATGGCGGGGGCCGGGGTGTGGCTGGTGCTGCGCCCCCGGACTTTCCAGGTGCTGATCGGGCTGGCTCTGCTGTCTTACGCCGTCAACCTGTTCATCTTCAGCGTGGGCAGCCTGTCCCTCGACGAGGAGCCCATCGTGCGCGCCGGTCAGGCGGCCGATCTGGCGCACTACACCGACCCCTTGCCGCAGTCGTTGGTGCTGACGGCCATCGTCATCGGCTTTGCCACCACGGCCCTGTTCCTGGTGGTGTTGCTGGCGCTGCGCGGGCTGTCCGGCGGTGACCACGTGGATGGCCGGGAGGACGGGGCGTGACGGCGCTGCTGGACCACCTGCCGGTGGCCCCGGTGCTGCTGCCGCTGGCCACCGCGGCGGGCATGCTGCTGCTGGGCGAGGGTCGGCGCGGCTGGAAGGCGCTGATCAACACCGCCTCCACCGCCCTGGGGCTGGCCCTGGCGGTGGCGCTGTTGTGGCGGGTCCAGGCCGAGGGGGCCACGGCTTATGGGGTCTACCTGCCGGGCAACTGGCCGGTGCCTTATGGCATCGTGCTGGTGGCCGACCGGCTGTCGGCGCTGATGGCGGTGCTGACCGGGGCCGTGGGGCTGGCCGGTCTGCTGTACGCGCTGGCGCGCTGGCAACACGCGGGGGTGTATTTCCACGTGCTGTTCCAGCTGCAGCTGATGGGCCTGTACGGGGCCTTCCTGACGGCGGACCTGTTCAACCTGTTCGTGTTTTTCGAGGTGCTGCTGGCCGCCAGCTACGGTCTGTTGCTGCACGGCGGCGGGGCCGCCCGGGTGCGCGCCGGCCTGCACTACATCGCGATCAACCTGGTCGCTTCGCTGCTGTTCCTGATCGGGGTGGCGGTGCTCTACGGGGTGACGGGCACCCTGAACATGGCGGACATGGCGCAGAAGCTGCTGCTGGTGCCGGCGAGCGACCGGGGGCTGTTGCACGCCGGGGCCGCCATCCTGGCGGTGGCGTTTCTGGCCAAGGCGGCGCTGTGGCCGCTGAACTTCTGGTTGCCGCCGGCCTACGCCGCCGCCAGCGCGCCGGCCGCGGCGGTGTTCGCCCTGCTCACCAAAGTGGGGGTGTACGCGGTGCTGCGCCTGTGGACGCTGTGCTTCGGCGAAGGCGCGGGCGTGTCGGCCGGTTTTGGCGGCGGGGTGCTGATCGCCGGGGGGTTGGTCACGCTCGCCTTCGGGGCCGTGGGGATGCTGGCCTCGCAGCAGGTGGCGCGGCTGGCGGGGTACAGCGTGATCGCCTCGTCCGGCACGCTGATCGCGGCCTTCGGCTTCGGTGTGCCCGCGCTCAGTGCCGGCGCGCTCTGGTACCTGGTCAGCTCCACCCTGGCGGCCGGGGCGCTGTTCCTGCTGGTCGAGCTGCTGGAGCGCGCGCGCCAGGTGGAGTCGGACCCGCCCGAACTGGACGACGGCAACGACGCCCTGCCGGCCTTTCTGGACGCCGAACCCTTGCCGGGGACCAACCTCGACGACGACGAGGAGGCGCTGATCGGTCGTGCGATTCCGGCGGCCCTGGCCTTTCTGGGCCTGGCCTTCACCGTCTGCGCGATGGTGCTGGCCGGCCTGCCGCCGCTGTCGGGCTTCGTGGGCAAATTGGCCATGCTCACCGCCTTGCTGGAACTGGCGCGCCCGGCGGCCTGGGGCCTGTTCGGGCTGCTCATCGTGTCGGGTCTGCTGGCGGCGGTGGCCCTGATGCGTGCGGGCATCCGCCACTTCTGGGTGGCGCAGGACCGCCCGGCCCCGCGCCTGCGGGTGGTGGAGACCCTGCCCATTGCCGGTCTCTTGTTGGCCCTGCTGGCGCTCGTCTGGCAGGCCGAGGCGGTGCTGGGCTATATGCGCGAGACGGCCGACGCGCTGCACGCGCCGGGGCATTACATCGACGCGGTGCAGGGCGCGCGGCCGGTGCCGTCGGGGAGGCGGCCATGAAGCGCTGGCTGCCGTCGCCCTGGTTGTCGCTGGGCCTGTGGCTGGGGTGGCTGCTGCTGGTGCGCAGCACCAGCGTGGGCCAGGTGCTGCTGGGGGCGGCGGTGGCCGTGGTCGTGCCC
>NZ_NWMV01000051.1 GCF_002837145.1 Macromonas nakdongensis
TGCAGCCGGGCGCGGTCCCACAGGCAGGGCAGGGCGGTGCCCAGTTCGGCCAGGGCCGGCTGGGCGAGCCAGGGCAGCAGCCCGGTGGCCTCGCTGGCCTCGGTCGGGCCCTGCCAGCGCAGGGCCGCCAGGCCACGGTCGGGACCGGCCAGCAACTCGACAAAAACCAGGGGGGGCAGGGGACTGGGGCTGAGGGGCATGGACGGTCGAACGGTCAATCGGGCCGCGCTGCACGCGCAGGTGGTTCATCGTAACCGCAGCAGCGGCAGGGCGGGGCACGGCTGCCTACAATCCAGCATGCCTGGATTTGCCCCGATGAGCACCGCTCTGCCTCCTGCCCCCCCGGTGCCGCTGTACGTGGACCTGGACGGCACCCTGGTGCGCACCGACACGCTGCACGAATCGGTGCTGTTGTTGTTGCGCGCCAGCCCGCTCTACCTGTTGCGCATGCTCTGGTGGCTGCTGGGCGGCAAGGCCGCGTTCAAGCGCAAGGTGGCCGAACACGCCTGCCCCGCGCCCGAGCAGTTGCCTTACACCCCCGCTTTCCTGGACTGGCTGCGCGCGCAACAGGCGCAGGGGCGACCGCTGGTGCTGGCCACCGCGGCCGACGCCCGCATCGCCCAGGCCGTGGCCGGGCACCTGGGGGGCTTTGCCGACGTGCTGGCCAGCAACACCGGGGCCGAACGCCTCAACCTGAGCCGCCAGCACAAGCGCGCCGCCATCGAACAGCACGCCCGGGCGCACGGCCACAGCGCCTACGCCTACGCCGGCAACAGCGCCGACGACCTGCCCGTGTGGGACGGGGCGGCCGAAGCAGTGGCAGTGAACGCGCCCGCCGGGGTGTTGGCCCGCCTGCGCCGGCGGCACCCCCAGGCCCAGGTGTTCGCCGCCGAGCCGACCACCTTGCGCCAGTGGCTCAAGGCCATCCGCCTCAGCCAGTGGGCCAAGAACGGGCTGCTGTTCGTGCCGGTGCTGGCCGCCCACCGCTGGGACGCTGCGGCCTGGTGGCCGGTGGCGCTGGCCTTCCTGGCCTTTGGCCTGTGTGCGTCGGCCACCTACCTGATCAACGACCTGCTGGATTTGCCCAACGACCGCCGCCACGCCCACAAGCGGCACCGGCCGCTGGCGGCGGGGCGCATCGGCATCGCCGCCGCCGTGGGGCTGATGGGGCTGATGTTCCCGCTGGCCTACGCCCTGGCCTGGGCGGTGTCGCCGGCCTTCCTGGCGGCGCTGCTGTTCTACACCGCCGTCACCCTGGCCTATTCCTTCCGCTGGAAGCGGGTGGCGCTGCTCGACGTGCTGCTGCTGTCCGGTCTGTATACCCTGCGCCTGGTGGCCGGCGCGCTGGCGGCCGGGGTGGAGCTGTCGAACTGGCTGCTGGCGATTTCGCTGTTCCTGTTCCTGGGGCTGGCGCTGGTCAAGCGCTGCGCCGAGCTGGAGGAAGTGCTGCTGGACAGCGCCGTGGAGCGCGCCCGTGGCCGCGGCTACCACCAGGACGACCTGCCCGGTCTGCGCGCCATGGGCGTGGCCAGCGGCTTCCTGACGGTGATGGTGCTGGCGCTGTACATCGACAGCCAGAACGGCCGCGAGCTCTACGCCCAGCCTGGCTGGCTGTGGGGCGCGGTGCCGCTGCTGTTGTGGTGGATCATGCGCATCTGGCTCAAAACCGGCCGGCGCGAGCTGCACGGCGAAGACCCGCTGCAGTTCGCCCTGCACGACCGCTTCAGCTGGTGGGTGCTGGCCGGTTTGACGCTGCTGGGCGCGCTGGCGTCCTGGGGGGTGTGAGCGTGGGCGGAAAACTGTTGCCCCTGCTGCTCGCGCTGCTCTGCGTCTGCCTGTCGGCCGGGGCGCAGCTGGCCATGAAGGTGGGCATGTCGGCCCCAGCCGGTGGTGGGGTGGGGGCCACCTACTTGCAGGCCCTGACCAGTCCCTGGGTCTGGTTCGGCCTGGGCCTGTACGGGGTCAGCACCCTGGTTTGGTTGTGGGTGCTGTCGCGGCTCGACGTGGGGCTGGCCTACCCGCTGGTCAGCCTGGGCTTCGTCATCACCCTGGTGGCGGGCGTGTTCTGGCTGGGCGAACCGTGGTCGTGGCCGCGCCTGCTGGGCGCCGGACTGATTGTGATGGGGGTGCTGCTGCTGGCCAGCGACGCCTGAGGAAACGAACGATGAAGCATGTCAACGGCGCTGGGGCGCTTGGGTGGGACGAGGGTCTGCAGCCGGCCCGCCGGGTTTTTGCCGGGATGTTCTGGCTGACGCTGCTGCTCAAGGGGGTGCTGGCCGCCGGCTTCCCCATGACCGGAGACGAGGCCTTTTTCTACCAGTGGGGCGTGTACCCGGCGCTGGGTTACTCCGACCACCCGCCCATGATCGGTTGGTGGCTGGCCGCCTTGCGCCAGGTGAGCGAGCACCCGCTGGCCTTGCGCGCCGCCACGCTGCTGGTGACCAGCGCCATCGCCCTGGGCGTGGTGGACCTGGCCCGGCGCTTCCTGCCGGCCGAGCGCGAGGCCGCGGCCTGGTGGGCGGGCGCGGTCTACCTGGCCATGCCCTGGTCGTGGTTGTTCGTGCTCGTCACCACCGACACGCCGCTGCTGTTCTTCATGGCCTTGTCGGCCTGGGCCTTTCTGCGGGCCGAGGCCGCCGGCGGGCGGCCGGGCTGGTATGCGCTCGCGGGTCTGTTCGTGGGCCTGGCGTTCTTGTCCAAATACTTTGCCGCCTTGCTTGGCCTGGCCTATGCGGTGTACGTGCTGGGCTGGCGCCGCGACCGCTGGTGGGCCCTGCCCTGGATGTTCCTGTTCGCCTTGCCGTCGATCGGGCTGAACCTGTACTTCAACGCCACCCACGGCTGGACGAACATCATGTTCAACTTTTACAACCGCAACGAGGGCAGCCGCTGGCAACTCGGCACCTTCGCGGTGTACCTGGGCATGGCGGTGTACCTGTTCACCCCCTGGCTGTGGTGGCAGGCGGCACGTGCGCGCGGCCGCCCGGTGCCCATGGGCCGGGTGGTGGCGGTGCTGTGGCTCTTCCCCATGGCCATGTTCGCGCTGCTCGGCTTGCGCCGCAGCATTGGCCTGCACTGGGTGCTGGGTTTCGTGCCGCTGTTCGTGTTGTGGGCCGCGTTGCGGCTGGACGTGCCGCGCCTGCGCCGCGCCTGGCGCTGGACGCTGGCCTTGTCGCTGCCGCACCTGCTGGCGGTGGCCGCCGTGGCCTGGGCGCCGCTGGCCTGGTGGCAGGCCACGCCGCTGTACGAGAAGGCCGTGTTCCTGCGCGAGCTGCCGGCAGTGCTGGCCGGCCTGCAGCGCGACCTGCCACCCCACACCCACCTGATGGCCCATGCCTACAGCCCGGCGGCGATCTTGTCGTATTACAGCGGCACGTACGTGCCGGTGTACGGCCTGGGCCGGCACCACGCGCGCCAGGACGACCAGCTGGTGGACTTCCGCGCCTGGGACGGCCAGAACGTGCGCGTGTTGTTCCGCGACCCGGTGGACCCGGCACCGCACCGCGCCTGGTTCGAGCAGGTGCGCGTCGGCCAGTTCGAGGTGGCCGGGGTGACCTACCACACGCTGGATGGCAGCGGCTTCCGCTACGCCGCTTACCGCGACGGCGTGCTGGCCGAGGTGGCGCGCCAGTTCCACGCCTACCCGCAGTGGCTGCCGCTGCTGGGCAGCCCCTTCTGCGAGCGTTACGGTTTCACGGACTGTTCGCCGGCACGATAGCCGCCACCGGCTCCGGCGCCAGCAGCGTGCCCTGGCGCAGACCGCGCACCGTGCCCAGCACCAGGCCCACCACCACCAGCGAGGTGAGGGCCAGCGCCAACAAGCCGGCGGTCTGCAGGGCGGGCAGGCCCTGCCGGTCGGCCAGTTGCAGCGTGAGCGCGCTGAAGGCCGCCAGCGGGAAGGACCAGGCCCAGAACAACAGCCCGAAAGGCTGGGCCACCATGCGCTGACCCTGGGCGCCCACCCACAACAGCGTGAACAGCGCCACGCCCCAGCAGGCCATGGCCAGGGGCAGCGGTGCCTGCAACTGCAGCAAGGCCAGGCCGATGACCGATGGCGGCGCCAGCGCGATGGCCCAGGTGGGCAGCAGGCGGTCGGGCAGGGGGCCGTGGGCCAGGCGCCGGGCCAGCACCAGGGTCAGCACCACGGGCCAGAACAGGGCGCCCACGCCGAACTGGGCCACGGCCCAGACCGGGTGGCCCAGGCCCACACCGGCCAGCGGCGCCACCACATTGCCCACCACCGGCACGAACAGCACCGGAGTCAGGCCGGGCCACAGCCCCCCCGCGGCGGCCTGCGGACCCGTTTGTGGCGCCAGCCAGCGGCCCAGCACCCACAGCGTGGCCCACCACTGCAGCAGGCTGCCGGTCCACCAGACGGCCTGCACCGCCCCACCGCCCAGGCCCAGCGCGTGGGCGCAGGTGGCCAGCAACATCAAGGACACCGGAACGGTCGCCACAAAAGCGTGGCGCACCGGGTGCTGCAGGTCTTCGGCCAGCGCTTGCGGGTGGCGCTGCCAGCGCAGTAAAGAGGCCGCTGCCACGGCCACGAACACCAGCAGCGCCAGCCCGGCCAGCACCAGCGTGCCGCCGGTGGCCATCTCGCCCAGCGCCGGGGTGGCGCTGCGCCAGGCCAGGGCCAGGCCGCACAGGCCCATGACCGGCGAGAACCAGCCCGGTGCCAGAAACTTCAGCGGGGTGGGCGACGCCAGCGTCATGGCCGCGCCCGCCTCAGCAGGACTTGCAGGACTGCGCGCCCTCGGACACGCCCAGCTTTTTCAGGACGATGGCCAGGGGGCAGAAGTTGCTGAAGCCGAACTGGAACAGGTTGGCCCCGACAAAGGCGGTGAAGGCCAGGAACCATTCGTTGACGAACACGGGGCTGGACGGTGCGCCCAGCGCCACCGAAACGAACACGAAAAGGCCGGCGATCACACGGATGTAGCGTTCGACGTTCATGGGGTCACTCCTTCAAAAAAAACGGTGGGGCCATCAGGCCGCTGGCACCGGGTGCCGGTGGCGGTACGCGGCGTAGTACAGCACCGGGATCACCACCAAGGTGAGCAAGGTGGAGACGGCGATGCCAAAGATCAAGGACACGGCCAGGCCGTTGAAGATCGGGTCGTCCAGGATGAAGAAGGCACCCATCATGGCGGCCAGCCCGGTGAGGATGATGGGCTGCGCCCGCACCCCGGCCGACAGCAGCACCGCGTCGGCAAAGGGCAGGCCGCGGGCGGTCTCCTGTTCGATGAAGTCCACCAGCAGGATGGAGTTGCGCACGATGATGCCGGCCAGCGCGATCATGCCGATCATGCTGGTGGCGGTGAACTGCGCGCCCAGCAGGGCGTGGCCGGGCATCACGCCGATGATGGTCAGCGGGATGGGCGCCATGATGATCAGCGGCGTGCGGTAGCTCTTGAACTGCGCCACCACCAGCAGGTAGATCAGGATCAGGCCTACGCCATAGGCCGCGCCCATGTCGCGGAAGGTCTCGTAGGTGATCTGCCACTCGCCGTCCCACTTGACGGCGTACTGCCGGTAGGGGTCGCTGGGCTGGTGGATCCAGTATTCGCCCAGTTCGCCGGCGTTGGGCAGGGCGGCCTGGGACAGGTGCGGCCGGATGCCGAACAGGCCGTACAGCGGCGAGTCGGTGCGGCCGGCCATGTCGCCCAACACGTAGGTCACGGGCAGCAGGTTTTTGGTGAAGTGCGGCTGGTCGATCACGCCGCGCTCCACCGTCACCAGTTCCGACAGTGGCACCATCTGGCCGTTGCCGGCCTTCAGCGGCAGGGCCAGCACGCTGTCCAGCCCGACCTGGGCCTCGCGCGGCAGTTGCAGGCGCACCGGCACCGCGAACTTGGCGTGGCCGTCGTGCAGGTAGGCGGCGTCGCTGCCCGAGAGCGCGGCGTGCACCGTCTGCGCCACCACCTGCACCGGAATACCCAGCGACTCGGCGCGCGCGCGCCGGATGCGCAGGAAGACGCGCGGCGCTTCCTCCTTGAGCGTGGTGTCGATGCCGACGATGTCGGGCGTGGCGGCGAAGGCCTGGGCCACGCGGCGCGCCAGTTCGGCCCGACCGGCTTCGTCCGGGCCATAGACCTCGGCCACAATGGGCGCCAGCACCGGCGGCCCCGGCGGCACTTCCACCACCTTGACGCGGCCGCCGTGCCGCTGGGCGATCTCTTCCAGCGCGGGCCGGTGGCGCTGTGCGATGGCGTGGCTTTTTTCGTGGCGCTCGTGCGCGCCGGCCAGGTTCACCTGCAGGTCGCCCTGCTCGGCGTCGGCGCGCAGGTAGTACTGGCGCACCAGGCCGTTGAAGGTGATGGGGCTGGCGGTACCGGCGTGGCCCTGCACGTGCGTCACCTCGGGCTGCTGGGCCAGGTAGGCGCCCATGTCCTGCAGGGCGGCGGCGGTGCTTTCCAGCGCGCTGCCGGCGGGCATGTCCAGCACCACCTGGAACTCGCTCTTGTTGTCGAAGGGCAGCATCTTCAGCACCACCGCCTGCACCACCGTCAAACCGACCGACAGAAACAGCGCCGCCAGGATGCCGCCCAGCATCAGCCAGCGGTGGCGGGCGCTGCGCAGGAAAGGGGTGAGGAGCCGCGTGAAGGTGCTTTGCAGCGCACCCGTCAGCCGGCTCGGGCCGTGCGCGGCGTGGCCATCGGCTTCCGGGCGCCGGGCCGCCCCAAGGCCGGAAGGCGCCCCCTCGGGGGGCAGCGAAGCGTGGGGGCCTTTGTGCATCAGCTTCAGCGCCAGCCAGGGCGTGACGGTGAAGGCAATGGCCAGCGAGATGGCCATGCCCATGCTGGCGTTGATCGGGATCGGGCCCATGTAGGGCCCCATGAGTCCGGTGACGAAGGCCATGGGCAACAGCGCCGCGATCACGGTGAAGGTGGCCAAAATGGTCGGGCCGCCCACTTCGTCCACCGCGCGCGGGATGACGACCGACAACGGCGCGTCCGGCGTCAATTGCCGGTGGCGGTGGATGTTCTCCACCACCACGATGGCGTCGTCCACCAGAATGCCGATGGAAAAGATCAGCGCGAACAGCGACACCCGGTTCAGGGTGAAACCCCAGGCCCACGAGGCGAACAGCGTGGCGGTGAGGGTGAGCACCACGGCGGCGCCGACGATCACCGCCTCGCGCCGGCCCAGGGCCAGGCCGACCAGCACGATCACGCTGCCGGTGGCAAAGATCAGCTTCTGGATCAGTTTGTTGGCCTTGTCGGCGGCGGTCTGGCCGTAGTCCCGGGCGATGGCCACCTGCACCCCCTCGGGGATGACGGTGTTGCGCAGCGCGTCCAGCCGCGCGCGGGCGCCGGCGGCCACGTCCACCGCGTTCTCGCCGGGTTTCTTGGTCACGGTGACCGTCACCGCCGGGTAGTGCTGGCCGACCACGGCACCGGGCACGGCGGCGTCGGCCGGGCCGGGGGTGTGCCACAGGTAGCGCTGCGGCAACTGGGCGCCGGCTTCCACCTGGGCCACTTCGCGCAGGTAGATCGGGCGGCCCTGGTGCACGCCCACGACGATGTCGCCCACGTCCTCGGCCGAGCGCAGGAATTCGCCGGTTTCCACGCTCAACAGATCGCTGCG
>NZ_NWMV01000052.1 GCF_002837145.1 Macromonas nakdongensis
GCGTCCTTGGTGGCCTGGCGCTGGGCATCGTCGAAATAGGCGGGCACGGTGATCACCGCACCGTACAGGTCGTCGTTGAAGGTGTCTTCTGCGCGGTAACGCAGGGTGGCCAGGATTTCTGCGCTCACCTCCACCGGCGATTTGTCTCCGGCCACGGTACGCACCGCGGCCATGCCGGGGCCGTCCACCACGGCATAGGGCAGCCGCGCGGCGCCGGGCAGGTCGGCCAGTTTTCGGCCCATCAGGCGCTTGACCGAACAGACGGTGTTGCCCGGGTCCTGCACCTGGGCGGCCAGGGCGTCGAAGCCGATCTGGCGGCCAGACCCCGCGCCTTCGGGCAAATAGCGCACCACGCTGGGCAGGATCACCCGGCCCTGTTCGTCGGGCAGGCATTCGGGCACGCCGTGGCGCACCGCGGCCACCAGCGAATGGGTGGTGCCCAGGTCGATGCCGACGGCGATGCGGCGTTGGTGGGGGTCGGGCGACTGCCCGGGTTCGGAAATTTGCAGCAATGCCATGGGGAAAACTCAGAATCGGTCCAGGCGCTGGCGCACCTCGTCGGCAAAGCGCTCAACGAACATCAGCGCACGGACCTGTTGCACGGCCTGGGCCGCGTCTCGGCGGTGGTCGATGCTGGCTTCCAACCCGTCCAGCAAACCCTGGCGCGCCTGCCGGGTATCGGCCAGCAAGGCCTCCAGGGTGGCTTCGTCGGCCGCTTCGTCCAAGGCCTCGCGCCATTCCATCTGCTGCATCAGGAAAGCGGCGGGCATGGCGGTGTTGCTCTCGGCGTTCACCGGCGTGCCTTGTCGTTCGCACCAGTAGGCGGCGCGTTTGAGCGGGTCCTTGAGGCGCTGGTAGGCCTCGTTGATGCGCACCGACCATTGCATGGCCAGGCGCTGGGCGGCCGCGGTGTCGGTGGCGAAGCGGTCCGGGTGCACCTGGCGTTGCAGCTGTTTCCAGCGCTCGTCCAGCACCGCGCGGTCCTGCGCAAAGCCGACCGGCACGCCCAGGAGGGTGAAGTCGTCGGCCAGCAGGCTCAGGGTGTCGCCGGCCAGGGGCAGGCTGGACTCAGACACGGAAGGACTCGCCGCAGCCGCACTTGTCGCGTTCGTTGGGGTTGTGGAACTTGAAGCCTTCGTTCAAGCCCTCGCGCACGAAGTCGAGCTGGGTACCGTCCAGGTAAGCCAGGCTCTTGGGGTCGATCAACACCTTGATGCCCTGGTCTTCGAACACGATGTCCTCCGGCGCCACCTCGTCGGCGTACTCCAATTTGTAGGCCAGGCCCGAGCAGCCGGTGGTCTTGACGCCCAGGCGCACACCCACCCCTTTGCCGCGACGGGCCAGGTATTTGGTGACATGCCGCGCGGCGGCTGCGGTGACGGTGACGGACATTCGACCCCCTGCCCTTTCAGTGCGCGTGCTTTTTCTTGTAGTCGTCGACCGCGGCCTTGATCGCGTCTTCGGCCAGGATGGAGCAGTGGATCTTGACCGGCGGCAGCGCCAGTTCTTCGGCAATCTCGCTGTTCTTGATCTGGGCGGCCTCGTCCAGCGTCTTGCCCTTGACCCATTCGGTCACGAGCGAACTGGAGGCGATGGCGGAGCCGCAGCCGTAGGTCTTGAAGCGCGCGTCTTCGATCAAGCCCGTGGCCGGATTGACCTTGATCTGCAGCTTCATCACGTCGCCGCAGGCGGGCGCGCCCACCATGCCGGTGCCGACGCTGTCGTCGCCCTTTTCAAAGCTGCCGACGTTGCGGGGATTTTCGTAGTGGTCAATGACCTTGTCACTGTATGCCATGATGGTGCTCCTGTCAGTGGGCGGCCCACTGGATGGTGGACAGATCGATACCGTCCTTGTACATCTCCCACAGCGGGGAGAGTTCGCGCAGTTTGGCGACGTTGTCCTTGATGGATTCGATCGCGTAATCGATTTCCTGTTCCGTGGTCCAGCGGCCGATCGTCATGCGCAGGCTGCTGTGGGCCAGCTCGTCGCTGCGGCCCAGGGCGCGCAGCACGTAGCTGGGCTCCAGACTGGCCGAGGTGCAGGCCGAGCCGGACGACACCGCCAAGCCCTTGATGCCCATGATCAACGACTCGCCCTCGACGTAGTTGAAGCTCATGTTCAGGTTGTGCGGGACGCGCTGGCTGGCGTGGCCGTTGATGAACGATTCCTCGATTTGCGACAGGCCGACCAGCAGGCGGTCGTGCAGCGCCTGGATGCGCGGCAGCTCGGTCGCCATTTCGGCCTGGGCCAAGGCGTAGGCCGCCCCCATGCCCACGATCTGGTGCGTGGGCAGCGTGCCCGAGCGCATGCCGCGTTCGTGGCCACCGCCGTGCATCTGCGCTTCGATGCGGATGCGCGGCTTGCGGCGCACGAACAGGGCGCCAATGCCTTTCGGGCCGTAGGTCTTGTGGCTGGTCAGGCTCATCAGGTCGATGGGCAGCTGGGCCATGTCGATGGCCACGCGGCCGGTGGCCTGCGCCGCATCCACGTGGAAGATAACGCCTTTTTCGCGGCAGAGGGCGCCGAGGGCGGCCACGTCCTGCACCACGCCGATTTCGTTGTTCACGAACATCACGCTGGCCAGGATGGTGTCGGGGCGGATGGCGGCCTTGAAGGCGGCCAAATCGACCAGGCCGTCGGGCTGCACGTCGAGGTAGGTGACCTCAAAACCCTCGCGCTCCAGGTGGCGGCAGGTGTCCAGCACCGCCTTGTGTTCGGTCTTGACGGTGATGATGTGCTTGCCCTTGCCCTGGTAGAAGTGCGCAGCGCCCTTCAAGGCCAGGTTGTTGGACTCGGTGGCGCCGCTGGTCCAGACGATTTCACGCGGGTCGGCGCCGATGAGCGAGGCCACCTGTTCGCGGGCCTTTTCCACGGCCTGTTCTGCCTCCCAGCCCCAGGCGTGGCTGCGCGACGCCGGATTGCCGAAATGCTCGTACAGCCACGGCACCATCTGGTCCACCACGCGCGGATCGCACGGGTTGGTGGCGCTGTAGTCCATGTAGATCGGGAAATGCGGGGTAGAGCTCATGGTCTTGCGTATTTCAAGTCGAACAAACAGGCTTCACTTGGAAGCCACAGCCCCCAGGGCAAACACCGAATTGGGGGCGTTCACGCGGATGGGCTTGACCACCGGGGCCGAGGAAATGGCGCGTTTGATGGTGGGCAGGTTTTCCACCACCACCCCTTTGGCCAACTGGTCGTCCACCAGTTTCTGCAGGGTGATGGAGTCCAGAAAATCCACCATTTTCGCATTCAACTGGGCCCACAATTCGTGGGTCATGCAGCGCGAGCCCTCGCCCAGGCAGTTTTCCTTGCCGCCGCATTGGGTGGCATCGATGGGCTCGTCCACCGAGACGATGATGTCGGCCACGGTGATGTCGGCCGCCTTGCGGCCCAGGGTGTAGCCGCCGCCCGGCCCGCGGGTGGATTCCACCAGATCGTGGCGCCGCAGCTTACCGAACAGCTGCTCCAGGTAAGACAGGGAAATGTGCTGGCGCTGGCTGATGGCGGCCAGCGTGACCGGACCGCTGGCCTGGCGCAGCGCCAGATCGATCATGGCGGTGACGGCGAACCGTCCTTTGGTCGTGAGGCGCATGACAAGCTCCTAACTGGAATGGCATTGTGTGTTTGCCGGCCCGCAAAGCGGGGCAGCGCTGTTTCCACCCACCCGGCGCAAGCCTTTGTGTCGTTGGGTCAGGCCTTGGATTCCTGACTGTTTTTCTCGAGTATACCAAAAGGTTGACCGATTTGCTCGGTCATCGCCGCCCCGGTGCGGGGGTCAGCGCTGGGTCAGCGACCAGGCCGGGGGCTTGCCCTGTATGGGAAAGGCAAATTCCACGCCGGTTCCCGGCCAGGTGGCGTAAAACCGCACCTCGGCCCCGATTTTTTCGGCGCGCACCGCAATGTTGCCCAAGCCCCGTCCCTCGCTGCGCTGGTCGTTGGGCGGCAGGCCAATGCCATCGTCTTCCACCGCCAGGTAGACCGCGGTCGCGTCCGCCCAGGTGCGCACTGTGACTCGGCGGGCGTGGGCGTGTTTGACCACATTGGCAAAAATCTCCTGCACGCAACGAAACAGGTGCATCACCCCGCGGGCGTCCAGACCGCTCAGGGCCGGCACCTCCTGCACTTGCCACTGCAGCGTGATGCCCGCCGCCTGCAAGGCCGGCGCGACGCGGGAACGCAAGGTACCCAAGATGGTCGGCAGGTCGCCTTCCATCGGCTCCAGCGAGTCGAGCGTCATGCGCAGCTCTTCCAGGGCGTGGTGCACCATGTGCTCGATGGAGCGTTGGTCCAGACCGTCGCGGTTGCTGCGCACCATGTTCAGGGTTTGCACCAACTGGCTGCCCAGGCCATCGTGCATGTCGCGCATCAGGCGGCGGCGCTCGCCTTCGACGGCGCGCTGCTGCTCGGACTGCCGCAACTGCTCGAAGGCCGAGCGCAACTCCGCCTCGCGCCGGGCCACGGTCTCGGCCAGCGACCCGTTGAGCCGGTGGACCTCGCGTGCCGACGCCGTGGCGCGCTGCAGCAGCACCCAGCCCAGGGTGAACATGAGCGCCAGCCCGCCCGCCGACATCCAGCGGAGGTCGGCATCGCCGGGGAAGTTCAACTGCACCACCAGAAAATCGCGCACGCCGGTCAACAGGGTGAACAAGGCCACCAGCAGCACCAGCAACTGGTCCGGCTTGAACTGCCGGCGCCACAAGGAATACACCACCATCAGCCCCAGGCAAGCGGTAGACACGATGGCCAGGATGCCCGCCCAGATGCGGTAGAAATCGTACTCCTGGGTGTACAGGACCAGCAGGATCCAGCTCGGCCCGACCACCAGCAGGAACAGCGCCAGGGCCCGCACCAGGCGCAGGCGCAGGCCGAGCAGGTCCTCCATGATCAGACAGAAAAACCCGACGTAGAGGGTGAACGACACCCGGTGCAGCAGGAAATACCACTCGTAACTCAGCGCCGGCTCCAGCACCACCGAGAGCCACAGGCGCACCATGTGGGCCACGGCCGCCGCGGCCATGAGGACGAACAGGCGCTCGCGCAGCGACACCCAGAGGAACAGCGACATCAGGGCCATCAGCAGGGCGGTGATGGTCATCATCCAGGTGCCGGTGACCTGCCACAGCTCCAGCACCGCGTGGCGCTCGAACAGGCGGTCGTGGCTGCCCAGCTGCAAGGGCCACAGGCCGCTGCGCTCCAGCACCCGGGCCTGCACCTGGATGTGCAGCTCGTTGTCCTGGGGGCGCAGCGTCAGCAGGGCTCCCGGCAATGCCACCAGGTGCGGGAACCAGGCCGTGTTGACCGTGCGCTCGGGCGCCGCGTACCAGCCGACGTTGTGGATCTCGCTGCCGTTGAGCAGCACCCGGAAGCGGGTGCCCACGCGGGGCAGCAAGAGGCCGAGGCGGGCCGTCTCGCGGTCGGTGTAGCTCAAGTCCGCGGGCCAGGTCAGGCGGTAATCGACCCGATCGTGCCAGCGGGGCGCCTCGTCGTCCAGGATGTGCGGCAAAGTCACCTGCTTGACCCCGACCTGCGGGGCCTGGGGCACCTCGGCCATGGCCTGGGCGATGTTGTGCACCCCCGCCACCGCCGCCGGCCGCGACACCCAGTGCAAAGCCCCCAGCAGCCCCAGCAGCAACACCCCCACCCAGACGTAGTGAGGCAGTGGCCAGCGCGCCTGCAGCCAGACCGGCATCAGATGAGCCCCCGCTCCTGCGCCACCTTGACCACGGCCACGCGGGTGTGCACCGCCAGCTTCTTGTACAGGTTCTTGATGTGGGTGCTGACCGTGGCCGGCCCAATGCCCAGGCGCTGGGCGATTTCCTTGTTCACATAGCCCTGGGCCACCAGCTTGAGCACGTCGGTTTCGCGGTCCGACAGTTCGGGCCAGCCGTTGCCGGCGGCCCCGCCACCGAGGGCTGCGCCCTGCCCGCCGGCCCGAAACTGCTTGAGCAGCATGCGCGCGAGCAAGGGCGAAATGGGCGCCCCGCCCTCGCGGATCTGCTCCACGGCGTCGATCAGTTCCTGACCGCTGCAACCCTTGAGCACGTAACCGGTGGCCCCCATCTGCAAGGCGGCGATCAGACGCGACTCGTCGCCGAAAACAGTGAAGACCAGCAACTCCGCGTCCGGCTTGCTGACCGACAGGGCGCGCAGCATGTCTTCGCCGCGGCCGTCGGGCAGCCCCAGATCGACCAGAAACACATCGGCCAGACTGAGGGGGGCCATGACCTGGGCATGGGCAAAAGTTTCGGAATGGCCCACCAGCTTCCATTGCGGGCGCTGGCGCAGCGTTTCCTCCACGAAATGCAGGATGGTGCGATCGTCCTCGATCAGATAAATGCGCGTGATGTCCGCCATGCGGTCGATTTTCGGCGATCTGGATCGGTTCCGGCTTCCCCGAAACGGGGGAGGCGCAGGCTTCACTTTCAGGCGTGGTCGGCGCCGTGGGCACCCAGGACGCGGTCCTTCAGGCGCGCCAACTGGTCGCGCACGCGGGCGGCCTGCTCGAACTCCAGGTTCTTGGCGTGTTCCAGCATCTGCTTTTCCAGGCGCTTGATGGCCTTGGCCAGGTCTTTCTCGCTCATGTCCTCGATCTCGGCCAGGTGCTGCTGGGCCTGCTCCAGCTTCTTGGCCTCTTCGCCGGCCTTTTCGCTGTAGACGCCGTCGATCAGGTCCTTGATGCGCTTGACCACGCCCTTGGGCGTGATGCCATTCGCTTCATTGAAGGCCATCTGTTTGGCGCGGCGGCGCTCGGTTTCGCCGATGGCGCGTTTCATCGAGTCGGTGACGCGATCGGCGTACAGAATGGCCATGCCGTTGAGGTTGCGCGCCGCGCGGCCGATGGTCTGGATCAGCGAACGCTCGGAGCGCAAAAAGCCCTCTTTGTCGGCGTCCAGAATCGCCACCAGGCTCACCTCCGGAATGTCCAGCCCCTCGCGCAGCAGGTTGATGCCCACCAGCACGTCGAAGGCGCCCAGGCGCAGGTCGCGGATGATCTCGACCCGCTCCACCGTGTCGATGTCGCTGTGCAGGTAGCGCACCTTGACGCCGTTTTCGGTCAGGTAGTCGGTCAGCTGCTCGGCCATGCGCTTGGTCAGAGTGGTGATGAGCACCCGCTCGCCCTGCTCCACCCGCAGGCGGATTTCGCTCAGCACGTCGTCCACCTGGTGCGTGGCCGGGCGCACCTGCACCACCGGGTCCACCAGGCCGGTGGGACGCACAACCTGTTCCACCACCTGGCCGGCGTGCTGCTTTTCGTAGTCCGCCGGCGTGGCCGACACGAAGATGCACTGGCGCATCTTGGTCTCGAACTCCTCGAACTTCAGCGGCCGGTTGTCCAGCGCGCTGGGCAGGCGAAAACCGTATTCCACCAACGTGGTTTTGCGGGCGCGGTCGCCGTTGTACATGCCGCCCAGCTGGCCGATCATCACGTGGCTCTCGTCCAGGAACATCAGCGCGTCCTTGGGCAGGTAGTCGGTCAGCGTGCTGGGCGCCTCGCCGGCGGCGCTGCCGGCCAGGTGGCGGCTGTAGTTCTCGATGCCCTTACAGTGGCCCACCTCGGTCAGCATTTCCAAATCAAATCGGGTGCGCTGCTCCAGCCGCTGCGCCTCCACCAGCTTGCCCATGCCCACCAGTTCTTTCAGGCGCTGGGCCAGTTCTTCCTTGATGGCTTCCACCGCGCTCAGCACCTGCTCGCGCGGCGTCACGTAGTGGCTGCTGGGGTAGACGGTGAAGCGCGGGATCTTCTGCTTGATGCGCCCGGTCAGCGGGTCGAACAGCTGCAGCGTGTCCACCTCGTCGTCGAACAGCTCGATGCGGATGGCCAGCTCCGAGTGTTCGGCGGGGAACACATCGATGGTGTCGCCACGCACGCGGAACTTGCCGCGCGAAAAATCCTGCTCGTTGCGCTGGTACTGCATGCGCACCAGCTGGGCGATGAGGTCGCGCTGGCCCACTTTGTCGCCGCTGCGCAGCGTCAGGATCATCTGGTGGTAGCTCTCGGGCTTGCCGATGCCGTAGATGGCCGAGACGGTGGCCACGATCACCACATCGCGTCGCTCCAGCAGGCTTTTGGTGCAACTCAGGCGCATCTGCTCGATGTGCTCGTTGATGGCGCTGTCCTTCTCGATGAACAGGTCGCGCTGCGGCACGTAGGCCTCGGGCTGGTAGTAATCGTAGTAGCTGACGAAGTATTCGACCGCGTTCTTAGGGAAAAACTCGCGGAATTCGCTGTAGAGCTGCGCCGCCAGCGTCTTGTTGGGCGCGAACACGATGGCCGGCCGTCCCAGCCGGGCGATGACGTTGGCCATGGTGAAGGTTTTGCCCGAGCCGGTCACGCCCAGCAGGGTCTGGAACACCTCGCCATCCTGCACCCCTTCCACCAGCTGGGCGATGGCCGTGGGCTGGTCGCCCCCGGGCGGAAAAGGCTGAAACAGCTCGAACGGCGAGCCAGGGAAGGAGACGAACTGGCCTTGGGGATCTGCAGACATGCCGCATTGTTTCACAGCCCAAAGCACGGTAAATTGCCAGCCAAACGGTCCGCCGTGCGTCGGCGGCCCTGGCCACCAAGGAAATACCGTGTCCATTCGAGTCGTGAAACTGGGCAGCCCGCGCACCGCGGACGAGGGAACGCGCATCGGTACCGTGCGCCGGCCCCCACGCGGGGTACCCAAAACCGAATTTGTCTCGGGCAATTGGTACGACGTCTGGTACCCAAACCTGGCCCCAAGCGCGGACACCATGAAAATGGGACAGACCGCCGAAACCCCCACCCAATGGCAGGCATTTGAAAAGGCCTACCGCCAAGAAATGAAAGCGCCCGATGCGGCCCGAACGATAGACCTGCTGGCGGCGCTGTCGCAACACGCGAATTTTTCCATTGGGTGCTATTGCGACAACGAGGCGCATTGCCACAGGGGCATTCTGAAACGCCTGTTGGTGGATGCGGGGGCGTGTATGGCCGAAGGGTGAACGGCTGGCCACACCAATGGGCACTGGGCAAATTTCTGTGCAGCAAGACGGGTACCGGCACCTGGGCTCTGGGTTGGGTGTTCACCTGCTTGGGGCACCGCCTGAGGTTCGGTGTATGAACCACCGCCACGCGGCATCCCAAGCGGTAAAATAAAAAGTTTGCGCCACCCTCATTTGGCGGTGGCCCCACCCGAATTTCATCTACCCACAGGTAACGCACCATGTCTTTGTTTTCCGCAGTCGAAATGGCCCCCCGCGACCCCATCCTGGGTCTGAACGAGCAGTTCGCTGCCGACACCAACCCGAACAAGGTCAACCTGGGCGTGGGCGTGTACTTCGACGACAACGGCAAGCTGCCCCTGCTGCAGTGCGTGCAGGCCGCTGAAAAAGCCATGATGGACAAGCCCGCCGCCCGTGGCTACCTGCCCATCGACGGCATTGCCGCTTACGACGCCGCCGTCAAGGGCCTGGTGTTCGGGGCCGAGTCCGACGTGGTCAAGAGCGGTCGCGTGGCCACGGTCCAGGCCATCGGCGGCACCGGCGGCCTGAAGATCGGCGCCGACTTCCTGAAGAAGATCAGTCCCAACGCCACCGTGCTGATTTCCGACCCGAGCTGGGAAAACCACCGCGCGCTGTTCACCAACGCCGGCTTCACGGTGGACACCTATCCCTACTTCGACCAGAGTGCCAACGGCGGCCTGGGCGGCATCAACTTCGACGGCATGCTGGACAAGCTGAACGCCGCCGCCGAAGGCACCATCGTGCTGCTGCACGCCTGCTGCCACAACCCGACCGGCTACGACATCACCGCCGCCCAGTGGGACCAGGTGATTGCCGTGGTCAAGGCCAAGGGCCTGACCGCCTTCCTGGACATGGCCTACCAAGGTTTTGGCTACGGCATCGCCGAAGATGGCGCCGTGATCGCCAAATTCGTGGCCGCGGGCCTGAACATTTTCGTGTCCACCAGCTTCTCGAAGAGCTTCAGCTTGTACGGCGAGCGCGTGGGCGCCCTGAGCGTGGTCGGCAGCAGCAAGGAAGAAACCGACCGCGTGCTGAGCCAGCTGAAAATCGCGATCCGCACCAACTACTCCAACCCGCCGACCCACGGCGGCGCCATCGTGGCCGCCGTGCTGGGCAACCCCGAACTGCGCGCCCTGTGGGAAAAGGAGCTGGGCGAGATGCGCGTGCGCATCAAGGCCATGCGCCAGAAGCTGGTCGATGGCCTGAAGGCCGCCGGCGTGACCAAGGACATGTCCTTCATCACCACGCAGATCGGCATGTTCAGCTATTCGGGCCTGAGCAAGGACCAGATGGTGCGCCTGCGCAACGAGTTTGGTGTGTACGGCACCGACACCGGCCGCATGTGCGTGGCCGCGCTGAACAGCAAGAACATCGACCACGTTTGCAAGGCCATCGCTGCAGTGATGTGAAGTGTCGTCTAGGCGTCAGGACAGCCCAAGGCTTTCCTGATACCATTTGCTGCACTGCAACATAAGTATGGAGAAATAGATGCTGTACCAACTGTACGAAACCCAGCGTTCCTTGATGGAGCCTTTCTCTGACTTTGCGCAGTTGACGGCCAAGCTCTACACCAACCCGCTGTCGCCCGTGGCCCAGGCCCCGTTTGCTCAGCGGATTGCCGCCGCCTACGACCTGATGCACCGCCTGGGCAAGGACTACGAAAAGCCCGAATTCGGCATCCGCACGGTGGACATCGGCGACAGCCACGTGGCCATCCACGAGCGCATCGAGATCGAAAAACCCTTCTGCGAGCTGCGCCGCTTCAAGCGTTACAGCGACGATCCGGACACCCTGATCGCCCTGAAGAAGCAGCCGGTGGTCCTGATCGTGGCGCCGCTGTCGGGCCACTATTCCACGCTGTTGCGCGACACCGTGCGCACCATGCTCAAGGACCACAAGGTCTACATCACCGACTGGAAAAACGCCCGCCTGGTGCCCCTGTCCGAAGGTGAATTCCACCTGGACGATTACGTCAACTACGTGCAGGACTTCATCCGCTACCTGCAAGGCCAGTACGGCAACTGCCACGTGATGAGCGTGTGCCAGCCGACGGTACCGGTGCTGGCGGCGGTGTCGCTGATGGCCAGCCGCGGCGAGAAAACCCCGCTGTCCATGACCATGATGGGTGGCCCGATCGACGCACGCAAATCGCCCACGGCGGTCAACGCCCTGGCGGTGCAACGCAGCTTCGAATGGTTCGAGAACAACGTGATCTACCGCGTGCCCACGAACTTCCCGGGCGCCGGCCGCCGCGTCTACCCGGGTTTCCTGCAGCACACCGGCTTCATCGCGATGAACCCGGACCGCCACGCCAGCAGCCACTACGACTACTTTCAGGACCTGGTCAAAGGCGACAACGAAAGCGTCGAAGCCCACCGCAAGTTCTACGACGAGTACAACGCCGTCCTGGACATGGACGCCGACTACTACCTGGAAACCATCAACACGGTGTTCCAGGAGTTCAAGCTGGTGCACGGCACCTGGGAAGTGCGCAACCCGCAGGGCCGCAAGGAACTGGTGCGCCCGCAGGACATCCGCACCACCGGCCTGCTCACTGTAGAAGGCGAACTGGACGACATTTCGGGCAGCGGCCAGACCCGGGCCGCCCACGACCTGTGCAGCGGCATCGAAGACAGCGAACAGCGCCATTTTGAGGTGGAAGGTGCCGGCCACTACGGCATTTTCAGCGGCCGCCGCTGGCGCGAAATGGTGTACCCGGTGGTCAAGGCCTTCATCCTGGAGCACCAGACGGCTCCCGCTGCCCCGGTGATCGAGGCCCCTGCCGCGTCCGTGGCCGCCGCCGATGCGGCCCCTGAGGTCGCTGCCAACCCGGTTCCCGTGGTTGTGGCCGAGGCGCCAACCGTGGCCCCTGTGGCGGAACCGACCGCTCCGGCCGCGCGCAAGCGCAGCGCCCCGAAGCGTGCCGGCTGATGCGTCAGTTCCGGCCAGCCCCGATGTGAACGGGCTGGCCGAACGCATCGATGCGGCTTTGCCGCAAACCCAGTGCACCCGCTGCGGCTACCCCGATTGCCGCAGCTACGCCGTGGCCGTGGCCCGGAATGAAGCCGGCATCAACCAATGCCCACCGGGTGGGGCCGAAGGCGTGCAGCGGCTGGCCGCGCTGACCGGACGCCCGCCCTTGGCCCTGGACCCGGCCTGCGGCACCGAAGGCCCCATGACGGTGGCCGTGATCGACGAGAACTGGTGCATCGGCTGCACCCTGTGCATCAAGGCCTGCCCCACCGACGCCATCGTCGGCACCCACAAGCGCATGCACACCGTGCTGCCGCAACACTGCACCGGCTGTGACCTGTGCCTGCCGGTGTGCCCGGTGGACTGCATCCAAATGCAGCCGGTCAGCGGTGGACGCACCGGCTGGGCCGCCTGGTCGGCCGAGCAGGCCGACCACGCCCGATCACGCTACAACTGGCACCAGAGGCGTGTGGCGCGGGCCGGTGCGGAGCACCAAACCCGCCAGGACGCGCAGGCCGCCCACAAACTGGCCCACCTGGCCGAACACTCGAAACACACCGACCCGCAGGTGCTGGACCAGAAGCGGGCACTGATCGAAGCGGCGCTGGCCCGTGCCCGCGCTGCCCGGGGCGGGAGCACCGGCGTCTGAGCCGTCACGTGTGCGGGCCGGCCCAGAGGGGCAGGCTCTCCAGCCCGCGGTACAAGGGGTTGCCGTTGCGCACCGGCCGCCCGGCCAGGCCCAGACCCGGTCGGTGGCGCACCAGGGCGCCCAGCACGGCCTGGGCTTCCATCTGCGTCAGGAAGGCGCCAATGCAGACGTGGGCACCGCTGCCGAAGGACAAGGCCCCAGGCTGCTCGCGGCCCAGCCGCAGCGCGTCGGGATCGGCGTGACGGGCCGGGTCGCGGTTGGCCGAGCCGATCAAGGGCAGGATCAGCTCGCCACGGCGCACGGTCTGCCCACACAGTTCCAGGTCCTGGCGGGCACGCCGCCCGGTCCATTGCACCGGGCTGTCGTAGCGCAGCAATTCGCGCACGGCGTTGGGCACGAGGTCGGGCCGCTGGCACAGCAGTTGCCACTGGTCGGGGTGGGACAGCAGCGCCAACACCCCATTGCCCAGCAGGTTGCGCGTGGTTTCGTAGCCGGCGAACAGCAGCATCGCGCATTGGGCCAGCAATTCCGCGCCCGCCCCGACTTGGCCTTGGGCTTCGGCACGCAGAAGGTCGCTGACGAGGTCGCCGCCGAGCGCGCGGCGGCGTTGCGGCAGCAACTCGCGCTCGAAGTAGGCGCTCATCTCCAGCAGGCTGCGTTGCGCCCGCAGCACTTGCCCGTGGCCGGGGCGCGTGGCTCCGATGAACACAGCGATGTCTTCGCACCAGCGCATGAACGCCGTGTCCAGCGCCGGGTCCACGCCCATCAGGCGGCCGATGACGCGGGCCGGCAGGGGCCGGGCCAGGGCCGCCATGAAGTCAACTTCGCCTTCTAGCCCATCCACCAGGGCATTGACCGTGGCATCCAGCTCGGGCTGCAGGGCCGCCAGCCGGTCGGGCCGGAAGGCCGGCATCAGCACCTGGCGCAGGCGCCCGTGGTCGGGCGCGTCCAGGAACAGCATGGCGCGGGCAAACAGGCGCTGGAAGGGCTGCAATTCGCCCCGGTCGCCGCCCTCCCCGGCCGCGGCCATGACCCAGCCCCCCGTGCGCTGCGCGGACAGGCGTGGGTCGCGCAAGGCGGCTTCGACTTCGTTGTGCCGGGTCAGGAGCCAGGCGCCGCCGAAAAATGCGTCGCTCCAGCACAAGGGGCCGGCTTCGCGCCAGCGGCGGTAGTGCGGGTACGGGTCGGTGCCGAAATCGGCGTCCACCGTGACGGTGGGCGCCGTGTCGAGTACCGTCACGCGGCCTCGCCGACCACGGCCGGGCGGTCGCCCTGGGGGCTCAGGCCCAGGCGTTCAAACAGGCGGCGGTCGCGCTGGGCTTGCGGGTTGCTGGTGGTGAGCAGGCGGTCGCCGTAGAAGATGGAATTGGCGCCGGCGGCAAAGCACAAGGCTTGGAGGGCTTCGTCCATCTGCTCACGGCCGGCCGACAAGCGCACCATGGTGGTCGGCATGGTGACGCGGGCGACGGCGATGGTGCGGACGAATTCGAATGGGTCGAGGGGCTCGGCGTCGGCCAGCGGGGTGCCGGGCACGGCCACCAGGTTGTTGATGGGCACGGATTCCGGGTAGGGGTCGAGGTTGGCCAGTTGCGCGATCAGGCCGGCGCGCTGCTCCCGCGATTCGCCCATGCCGACGATGCCGCCACAGCAGACGTTGATGCCCGCCTCGCGCACGTTGGAGAGGGTGTCCAGGCGGTTCTGGTAGGTGCGGGTGGAGATGATCTGGCCGTAGAAGTCGGGCGCGCTGTCGAGGTTGTGGTTGTAGTAGTCCAGCCCGGCGTCCTTGAGCTGCTGGGCCTGCTCGCCGTCGAGCATGCCCAGGGTCATGCAGGTTTCCAGGCCGAGGTCGCGCACGCCCTGGATCATGGCCGAGACGCGTTCCATGTCGCGCTCTTTCGGGCTGCGCCAGGCCGCGCCCATGCAGAAGCGGGTCGCCCCCTGGGCCTTGGCGGCCTGGGCGGCTTCCAGCACCTCGTCCAGGGGCATGAGCTTGCTGGCTTCGAGGCCGGTGTCGAAATGCGAGGACTGCGGGCAGTAGCCACAATCCTCGGCACAACCCCCGGTCTTGATGGACAGCAGGGTCGACAGCTGCACCTCGTTGGGGTTGAAGTGCTGCCGGTGGACGGTCTGCGCGCGGAACAGCAGGTCCATGAAGGGCAACTCGAACAGCTCGGCCACGGCAGTGGCGGTCCAGCGGGTTTCGGGCACGCCGACGTTGGCGCGGCGCAGGGACGACAGGGGAATGGAGGCGACGGTGCTCATGTCAGGTCATCGGAGTGGGCCGGCGGCAGGCCGAAGAGGGCACGCACGGCGGCGGGATGGAAAAATGGCGCCACGCTGGCCGCACTCGGCGGGTCCAGCCGGGGCAGCACGGCGAGGCACGGCGCTTGGAAGCGCCGTTCGAATTCGTGGTGCAAGGTGTCGAGGTTGCGGGCCAGGTGCGGCATGTCGGGGGCCAGGGTGTTGACGACCCAGCCCGCCAGGCGCAGTCCCCGGGCGCGCACGGCTTCGGCCGTGAGGAGGGCGTGGTTGATGCAGCCCAACCGCAGCCCCACCACCAGCACCACGGGCAGGTCGAGTTCTTGCACCAGATCGGCACTGTCCCAGTCCGGGCCCAGCGGGATGCACCAGCCGCCGGCGCCCTCCACCACCAGCGCATCGCTGCGCCCGGCCAGGTGCTGGGCGCCTTGCAGCAAGGCGGCGCGGTCGATGCCGCGGCCCTCGATCTCGGCGGCGATGTGCGGCGCGCAGGCGGTGCGGAATTGGCAAGGCCCGACCTCGTCCAGGGTCACGTCGGCGGTGCTGGCGGCGTGCAGGGTCTGCACGTCTTCGTTGCTCCAGCGGCCGTCGTGCCAGTCCATGCCCGAGGCGACCGGCTTGTAGCCGACGGCGCGCAGCCCGGCCTGGCCCAGCCAGTGCAGCAGCCCGGCGCTGACGCGGGTTTTGCCGACTTCGGTGTCGGTGCCGGTGACGAAGCACGCGGGAATGTTCATGCCGGCAGCTCCTGCAAGGCCTCGCCCAGGGCCGCGAGCAGGCGGTCCACCTCGGCCTCGGTGTGGGCCGCGCTGAGGGTGAACCGCAAGCGCGCCGTGCCCACCGGCACGGTGGGCGGGCGGATGGCGGGCACCCACAGGCCACGCGCCTGCAGGGCCGCGCCCAAGGCCAGGGCCCGCGGGTTGCTGCCCACCAGCAAGGGCTGGATGGGGGTGTCGGACGGCGGCAGCGCCAGGTTCGGGTGCATGGCCACGAGGCGCTCCAGGCCCTGGCGCAAACGCGCGATCAGGCCTTGCAGGTGGCGGCGCCGGGCCTGCCCCTCCTCGCCCTCGATCAAGGCCAGGCTCTGGTCCAGGGCATGCGCCAGTGCCGGGGGCATGGCGGTGGTGTAGATGTAGGGTCGGGCGCTTTGCACCAGCCATTCGACCAGGGTCGGGTGTGCCACCACGGCGGCACCGGCCACCCCGGCGGCCTTGCCCAGCGTGCCCATGTAAATGAGGCGTTCGCTGTGCAGACCAAAATGTTCGAGCGCGCCGTGGCCCCGGGCCCCCAGCACGCCCAGGCCGTGGGCGTCGTCGAGCACCAGCCAGGCGTCGTGGGCTTCGGCCAGGCGCAGCAGCGCCGGCAGGTCGGCCAGGTCGCCGTCCATGCTGAACACCGCGTCCGTCACGATCAATTTGAGCGGCGTGCTGCAGGCCTGCAGCTGGCGCTCCAGCGTGTCCAGCCGGCCGTGCGGGTAGCGCTGCAGGGCGGCTTTGGCCAGCAAAGCGCCGTCCACCAGCGAGGCGTGGTTGAGCTTGTCCGCAAAAAGGGTGGTCTGGGCATCGCCCAGCGCGGTCATGAGCGCGACGTTGGCCATGTAGCCACTGCAGAACAGCAAGGCCTGCGCCCCGGGAATGTGCGGCGCCATCCAGCTGGCCAGGCGGGCCTCCAGCGCGGCGTGGGCCAGCGAGTGCCCGCTCACCAGGTGTGAAGCTCCGCTGCCCACGCCCCAGCGGCGCGCACCGTCGGCCAGGGCCTGCACCACCTGGGGGTGGTTGGCCAGACCGAGGTAGTCGTTGCTGCAGAAGGACAGCAGGTCCGTGCCGTCGCTCAGGCGTGGGTTGGGCCCGCAGGGGGTGGCGGTTTCGCGCAGGCGGCGGCGCGACGCGGTCGCGTCCAGTTCACGCAACCGGCGGTTGATGTGCTCGATCAGCATCGCTCAGTTGCAGGGTGTCGTGCAGGGTGGCCAGGAGGCGCTCGGCCAGCCAGCGGGAAGTGGCATCGTCCAGCACATAAGGGGGCATGAGGTAGACCGTGCGCCCAATCGGGCGCACCAGCAGTTCGTGGCCACGGCCCACCCGGTGGAAGTTCTCGGCGAAACGGCCTTGGGCATGTTCGGGGCGCACATCGAAGGCCCAGATGGTACCCAAACGGCGCAGGTGCTCCACCCGTGGGTCCTGGGCCAGCGGTGCCAGGTAGCCGTCAAGCCGGGCCGCCTCGCGGGCGTTGTCGCCCAGCACGTCCTGGGCCTCGAAGCGGTCCAGCACGGCCAGCGCCGCCCGGCAGGCCAGCGCGTTGCCGGTGTAGGAATGGGAGTGCAGGAAGCCACGGGCCACGTCGTCGGACAGGAAGGCGCGGTAGACGGCGTCGCGGCACAGCACCAGCGACAGGGGCATGAAGCCCCCGGTGATGCCTTTGGACAGGCACAGAAAGTCGGGCCAGATGCCGGCCTGCTCGCTGGCAAAGAAGGTGCCGGTGCGGCCGCAGCCGACGGCGATTTCGTCGGCGATGAGGTGCACCTCGAAACGGTCGCACAGGGCGCGCACCCGCCGCAGGTAAGCGGGGTGGTGCATGGCCATGCCGGCGGCACATTGCACCAGCGGCTCCACGATGAGGGCAGCGATGCGGCCGTGCTGCTCGGTCAACAGGGTTTCCAGGTCCGCCGCGGCACGCAAGGCCATGGCTTCGGCGTCTTCGCCGGGCGCGACCAGGCGCGCGTCGGGCGACGCCACCTGGTGCGCGCGCAGCAGCAGCGGGTCGTAGGCGTCGCGGAACACCGGCACGTCGGTGACGGACAAAGCCCCCAGGGTTTCACCGTGGTAGCCCTGGCGCACGCAGACGAATTCGCGCTTGTCACCCCGACCGGTGTTGCGCCAGTGGTGGAAGCTCATCTTGAGCGCGATTTCCACGGCCGACGCGCCGTCGCTGGCGTAGAAGGCGTGGCCCAGCACGCCACCGGTGCGGGCGCTCAGGCGCTCGGCCAACTCCACGGCCGGTGCGTGGGTGCAGCCGGCCAGCATGACGTGCGGCAAAGTCTCGAGCTGCGCCTTGAGCGCCTCGACGATGCCCGCGTCCGCATGGCCGAACAGGTTGACCCACCAACTGCTGTTGGCGTCGAAATAGCGTCGGCCCTCGTGGTCGTACAACCAGGGGCCCTGCGCCCGTGCGATGGGCAGGGGCGGCACCACGGCCGCCCGCTGCATTTGGGTGCACGGGTGCCAGACACTGGCCAGGCTGCGCGCCTGCCAGTCGGCGTTGGCCCCCATCTCAGCCCAGCGCCGCCACCACCTCAGGCGGTGCCTGCACCAGCTCGATCAGCACGCCCTCGCCCGCGATCGGGAATTCGTCGTTGGACTTGGGGTGCAAGAAGGTGATGTCGTAACCGGCCGCGCCCTTGCGGATGCCGCCCGGGGCGAAACGCACGCCGTGGGCCGTGAGCCACTCCACCGCCTTGGGCAGGTCGTCGATCCACAGGCCCACGTGGTTCAGCGGCGTGGTGTGTACCGCCGGTTTTTTCTCGGGGTCCAGCGGCTGCATCAGGTCCACTTCGACCTTGTACGGGCCGGTGCCCATGGCGCAGATGTCTTCGTCCACGTTCTCGCGTTCGCTCCGGAACGTGCCGGTGACCTCGAGGCCCAGCATGTCCACCCACAGTTTCTGCAGGCGGGTCTTGTCCGGGCCGCCGATGGCGATCTGCTGGATGCCCAGTACCTTGAAGGGGCGTTGGCTCACTTTTCGAACTCCACGATGGGCTGGTCCACCACCAGGCTCTCGCCCTTGTTGGCCAGCACCTTGGCCACCACGCCGTCGGCGGCGGCGAACAGCACGTTCTCCATCTTCATGGCTTCGATCACGGCCACGCGTTCACCGGCTTGCACCTTCTGGCCGGGCTTGACGGCCACGTCCACCAACAGGCCGGGCATGGGCGACAGCACGAACTGGCTCATGTCGGGCGCGGCCTTGTAGGGCATCTGGCGGTACAGCTCGGCCATGCGCGGCGACACCACCATGCACTCCAGCTTGGTGCCGTTGTGCTGCACCACCAGGGCCAGCGGGTTCTTCTTCGAGCCACGCTCCACCTGCGCGGTGAAGGGCTGGCCGTTGACCTCGCCGGTGATGACGATGTCGTTCAGGCGCGAGGGCGAACTGATCTTGTAGCGCTGCTCGCCCACGCTGACGGAAGCGTAGCCGGTTTCGCCGGTGAACTCGTCCACATGCACGTTGGCGTAGCTGTGGCGGCCTTCCATGTCCAGGCCGATCACAGTGTAGTCCTTGCCCACCTTCACGCCGTAGCCCGGCAACTGGCCGCTCAGGCCGGTGGCGCGCTCGCGCGACTTGCGGCGCACGAAAGCGGCCAGGGCCACCAAGAAGTCCTGGTCGTCGTGCGGCACGTCCTCGGCGCGGAAACCGCCCGCGTAGTGGTGCGCGATGAAGCCGGTGTTGAAATTGCCCGACACAAAGTCGGGGTGGGCCAGCAGCGCCGCCTGGAAGGGGATGTTGCTGTTGATGCCGCGGATGACGAAACCGTTCAGGGCTTCACGCATCTTGGCAATCGCGTCGTTGCGGTCCTTGCCGTGCACGATGAGCTTGGCGATCATCGAGTCGTAGAACATCGGGATCTCGCCGCCTTCGAACACGCCGGTGTCCACGCGCACGCCGTACTTGTGGCCGATGTCGGCCTGCCACATGGTTTCCTGCGGCGGGTCGAAGCGCACCAGGCGGCCGGTGGACGGCAGGAAGTTGCGGAACGGGTCTTCGGCGTTGATGCGGCACTCGATGGCCCAGCCGTCGCGCTTGACGTCGGCCTGGGTGAAGGCCAGCTTTTCGCCGGCGGCCACGCGGATCATCTGCTCCACCAGGTCCAGGCCGGTGATGCACTCCGTCACCGGGTGCTCCACCTGCAGGCGGGTGTTCATTTCCAGGAAGTAGAAGTCCTGGTTTTTGCCCACCACGAACTCCACCGTGCCGGCGGACTGGTATTTCACCGCCTTGGCCAGGGCCACGGCCTGCTCGCCCATGGCTTTGCGCGTTTCGTCGGAAATGAAGGGCGACGGCGCTTCTTCGATCACCTTCTGGTGGCGGCGCTGGATCGAGCATTCGCGCTCGTTCAGGTACAGCACGTTGCCGTGGCTGTCGCCCAGGATCTGGATCTCGATGTGGCGCGGCTGCTCGACGAACTTCTCGATGAAGATGCGGTCGTCACCGAAGCTGTTGCGGGCTTCGTTCTGGCAGGCGGTGAAGCCTTCCAGTGCTTCCTTGTCGTTGAAGGCCACGCGCAGGCCCTTGCCGCCGCCGCCGGCCGAGGCCTTGATCATGACGGGGTAGCCAATGCCCTTGGCGATTTCCACCGCGGCTTCGGCGTTGGCGATCGGGTCGTTGTAGCCCGGAATGGTGTTGACCTGGGCTTCGTTGGCCAGCTTCTTGGAGGCGATCTTGTCGCCCATGGCCGCGATGCTGTGCGCCTTGGGGCCGATGAAGGCGATGCCTTCGTCTTCGCAGCGCTGGGCAAAGGCCTCGTTTTCGCTCAGGAAGCCGTAGCCGGGGTGGATGGCTTCGGCGCCGGTCTGCTTGGCCGCCGCGATGATCTTTTCGGCCACCAGGTAGGACTCGCGCGACGGCGCCGGGCCCAGCAGCACGGCCTCGTCGGCCAGGCGCACGTGGCGCGCCTCCTTGTCGGCCTCGGAGTACACCGCCACGGTGGCGATGCCCATTTTCTTGGCGGTGGCGATGACGCGGCAGGCGATCTCGCCCCGGTTGGCAATCAGAATTTTCTTGAACATGTGGGGACTCCTGGGGCGCGGATTACAGAGGGATGTTGCCGTGCTTGCGCCACGGGTTTTCGATCTTCTTGTCCTTGAGCATCACCAGCGAGCGGCAGATGCGCTTGCGGGTGTTGTGCGGCATGATCACGTCGTCGATGTAGCCGCGCTTGGCCGCCACAAAGGGGTTGGCGAAGTTGGCCTTGTACTCGGCCTCGCGGGCGGCCAGCTTTTCCGGGTCGTTCTTGTCTTCGCGGAAGATGATTTCCACCGCGCCCTTGGCACCCATCACCGCGATCTCGGCGTTGGGCCAGGCGAAGTTCACGTCGCCGCGCAGGTGCTTGGAGGCCATCACGTCGTAGGCGCCGCCGTAGGCTTTGCGGGTGATGACGGTGATTTTCGGCACCGTGCACTCGGCATACGCGTAGAGCAGCTTGGCGCCGTGCTTGATGATGCCGCCGTATTCCTGGCTGGTGCCGGGCATGAAGCCGGGCACGTCCACGAAGGTGATGACGGGGATGTTGAACGCGTCGCAGAAGCGCACGAAGCGCGCGGCCTTGATGGACGACTTGATGTCCAGGCAGCCGGCCAGCACCAGCGGCTGGTTGGCGACGATGCCCACGGTCTGGCCGTCCATGCGGGCAAACCCGACGATGATGTTGGCCGCGTAGTCGGGCTGGATTTCGAAGAAGTCGCCGTCGTCGACCGTCTTGAGGATCAGCTCCTTCATGTCGTAGGCCTTGTTCGGGTTGTCCGGCACCAGGGTGTCCAGGCTCATCTCGAGGCGGTCGATCGGGTCACCGCTGGGGCGCACCGGCGCTTTTTCGCGGTTGTTCAGCGGCAGGTAGTTGTACAGGCGGCGCAGCATCAGCAGCGCTTCCACGTCGTTCTCGAAGGCGAGGTCGGCCACACCGCTCTTGCTGGTGTGGGTCACGGCGCCGCCCAGTTCCTCGGCGGTCACTTCTTCGTGCGTCACCGTCTTCACCACTTCGGGGCCGGTCACGAACATGTAGGACGAGTCCTTGACCATGAAGATGAAGTCGGTCATGGCGGGCGAATACACCGCACCACCGGCCGACGGACCCATGATCATGCTGATCTGCGGGATCACGCCGCTGGCCATGACGTTGCGCTGGAACACCTCGGCGTAACCGCCGAGCGAGGCCACGCCTTCCTGGATGCGAGCCCCGCCCGAGTCGTTCAGGCCGATCACCGGCGCGCCGACCTTCATGGCCTGGTCCATGATCTTGCAGATCTTCTCGGCGTGCGCTTCGGACAGCGCGCCACCGAAGACGGTGAAGTCCTGGCTGAACACGAACACCAGGCGGCCGTTGATCATGCCGTAGCCGGTGACCACGCCGTCACCGGGAATCTTTTGGTCCTGCATGCCGAAGTCGGTGCAGCGGTGTTCGACGAACATGTCCCACTCTTCGAAGGTGCCTTCGTCCAGCAGCACTTCGATGCGCTCGCGGGCGGTGAGCTTGCCCTTCTTGTGCTGGGCGTCGATGCGCTTCTGTCCGCCACCCAGTCGGGCGGCGGCGCGCTTCTGTTCGAGTTGTTCGAGGATTTCTTGCATGAAAAGCTCCTAGGAAAGGGCGGGTTCGAAAGTGTTCCAGTGGTGCATGAATTCGGCCAGGGCCTGGACGGTGACGACGTCGCGTCCCCACGGCTTGCGTTCACGCGGCAGATGGCGCAGCCAGGCCAGCCCGCGGGCGGCCTGGTGCACCTGTTGCAGCACAGGGGGCGCCACACGGGCGGCCACAGCGGACCAGACGGTCATCAGTTCGGCCCGCGGGGCGCTGTGCACCCAAACCGCGGACAGCATGTAGGCCATCAGGTCGCGCGCCTGTGCCGTAGGCAGGGGCATCGCTTCCAGGGGGTCGTCCTCGAAGTCGATGTACCAGAGCTGGCCCTGGCTGACCAGGATGTTGCGGGCAAAGGCCTGGCTCAGGTACTGGCCGCGGCCGTGCAGGTCGAGCAGGCCCTCCAGCCCCTGGCGAAAGGCCGACAGGGCCGTGGCCGGATCGGCCAGAAAATGCTGCTGCAGCGCATCGCCCTCGACACGGCGCAGCACGATGAACTGGTCGGCGTGGTGCAACACCTCGGGCACCGGCACGCCGGCAGCGGCCAAGGCCCGCAGGCGGCGCACCTCGGTCGCCTGCGCGGCGGCACCGCCACGGGCGGGCACGGGGCGCAGCAAGGGGTTGCGGGTGCAACGCGACAGCGCCGACAACAGCCGGAAACGCCACGGCCCGCGCGCCGGTCGCTGGCCCTTGACCACCACCCGCCCCTCGGGGAGTTCGAACATCTCGACCCGGTGCTGGCGCCAGCCTTGCGAGGTTTCGATGGTGTGCAAGGACGCGGCGCTCAGCACGGACGCGCCTCCAGTGCCTCGGGCGGGCGCAGGTGCGTCACGGCGGGCAGAAAGGCGTTGAGCAGTTCGCGCGCGGCCGTGGAGGCCACCACACGCCCGGCCAGCACGTCCGCCGACAGGGCCGGCAGGCGGGCCAGGATGCTGGGGTGCTGGCGGAAGGCGTCGCGCAGGCCGGCGTCGATGCGCTCCCACATCCAGGCCTGGGCCTGGCGCTGTCGCTTGGCGTCGAAACGGCCGTTGGCGCCTTGCAGGCGACGGAATTCGCTGACCTGGGCCCAGAAGCCGTCCACGCCCCGGTTGTTGAGCGCGCTGATCTGCACCACGGTCGGGTGCCACAGCGCCTCGTCGTGGTGGGCGTGCTCGGGGTTGCCGTGCTGGCCCAGCAGCCGCAGCGAGGACTGGATCTGCGCCTGCGCGCGGGTGGCGGCGTGGGGGTCGATGTCGGCCTTGTTGATGACCACCAGGTCGGCCAGTTCCATCACGCCCTTCTTGATCGCCTGCAACTCGTCGCCGGCATTGGGCAGTTGCAGCAAGCAGAACATGTCGGTCATGTTGGCCACCGCGGTTTCGGACTGGCCCACGCCCACCGTTTCCACGATGACCACGTCGTAACCCGCCGCTTCGCAGACCAACATGGCCTCGCGGGTTTTTTCGGCCACGCCGCCCAGGGTGCCGCTGCTGGGGCTGGGGCGGATGTAGGCGCGCTCGTGCACGCTCAGGTGCTCCATGCGGGTCTTGTCGCCCAGAATGGAGCCGCCCGAGACGCTGCTGGACGGGTCCACCGCCAGCACCGCCACGCGGTGGCCTTGCCCGATAAGGTACAGGCCCAGCGCCTCGATGAAGGTCGATTTGCCCACGCCCGGCACGCCGCTGATGCCCAGCCGCAGCGCGCGTCCGGTGTGCGGCAGCAGCGCGGTCAGCAGCGCATCGGCCTGCGCGCGGTGGTCGGCGCGGGTGGATTCGAGCAGCGTGATGGCCTTGGCCATGGCGCGCCGCTGCACCGCGGCACCGCCGCGGACGATGCCTTCGAGCAAAGCCTGAGGGGTCAAGCGATGGCCTTTTTGATCTGCTCCAGCACGTCTTTGGCGCTGGCGGGAATCGGGGTGCCCGGGCCGTACACGCCCTTGACGCCGGCCTCGTACAGCATGTCGTAGTCCTGGCGCGGAATCACGCCGCCCACGAAGACGATGATGTCGTCGGCGCCCTGCTTTTTCAGCTCGGCGATGATGGCCGGCACCAGCGTCTTGTGGCCGGCGGCCAGGGTGGACACACCCACGGCGTGCACGTCGTTCTCGATCGCCTGGCGGGCGCACTCTTCCGGGGTCTGGAACAGCGGGCCCATGTCCACGTCGTAACCCAGGTCGGCGAAGGCGGTGGCCACCACCTTGGCACCGCGGTCGTGGCCGTCCTGGCCCAGCTTGGCGATCATCACGCGCGGGCGGCGGCCCTGCTCGTCGGCGAAGGCGGCGATTTCTTCCTTCAGCTTTTCCCAGCCTTCGGCGGAATCGTAAGCCGCGGCGTACACCCCGGTCACCTTTTGCGTGTCGGCGCGGTGGCGCCCAAAGACCTTTTCCAGCGCGTCGGACACCTCGCCGACGGTGGCGCGCAGGCGGATGGCCTGGATGGACAGGTCCAGCAGGTTGCCCTGGCCGGACTCGGCGGCCGCGGTCAGCGCGTCCAGCGCAGCCTGGACCTTGGTGTTGTCGCGGCGGGCCTTGATGGCCTGCAGGCGGGCGATCTGGCCGTCGCGCACCTTGACGTTGTCCACGTCCAGGATCTCAATCGGGTCTTCCTTGGCCAGCTTGTACTTGTTGACGCCGACGATCACGTCCTTGCCGGAGTCGATGCGGGCCTGCTTCTCGGCCGCGGCGGCTTCAATTTTCAGCTTGGCCCAGCCGGAATCCACCGCCTTGGTCATGCCGCCCATGGCATCAACCTCTTCGATGATCTTCCAGGCTTCGTCGGCCATCTGCTGGGTCAGCGACTCCATCAGGTAGGAACCGGCCCAGGGGTCCACCACGTTGGTGATGTGGGTCTCTTCCTGGATGATGAGCTGCGTGTTGCGCGCGATGCGGGCGCTGAACTCGGTGGGCAGCGCGATGGCTTCGTCCAGCGAGTTGGTGTGCAGCGACTGGGTGCCGCCGAACACCGCCGCCATGGCCTCGATGGTGGTGCGCACCACGTTGTTGTACGGGTCCTGCTCGGTCAGGCTCCAGCCGCTGGTCTGGCTGTGGGTGCGCAGCATCAGGCTCTTGGGGTTCTGGGCGTTGAAGCCCTTCATGATGCGGGTCCACAGCAGGCGGGCCGCGCGCATCTTGGCGATTTCCAGGTAAAAGTTCATGCCCACCGCCCAGAAGAAGCTCAGGCGGCCGGCGAAATCGTCCACGTCCATGCCCTTGGCGATGGCGGTCTTCACGTATTCCTTGCCGTCGGCCAGGGTGAAGGCCATCTCCAGCGCCTGGTTGGCACCGGCTTCCTGCATGTGGTAGCCGCTGATGGAAATCGAGTTGAACTTCGGCATGTGCTTGGCCGTGTACTCGATGATGTCGCCGATGATCTTCATCGACGGCTCCGGCGGATAGATGTAGGTGTTGCGCACCATGAACTCTTTCAGAATGTCGTTCTGAATCGTTCCGGCCAGCTGGTCCTGGCTCACGCCCTGCTCTTCGGCGGCCACCACGTAGCCCGCCAGCACCGGCAGCACGGCGCCGTTCATGGTCATGGACACGCTCACTTTGTCCAACGGAATGCCGTCGAACAGAATCTTCATGTCCTCCACGCTGTCGATGGCCACGCCGGCCTTGCCCACGTCACCGGTCACTCGCGGGTGGTCGGAGTCGTAGCCGCGGTGGGTGGCCAGGTCGAAGGCCACCGACACGCCCTGCCCGCCGGCGGCCAGCGCCTTGCGGTAGAAGGCGTTGGACTCTTCGGCGGTGGAGAAGCCGGCGTACTGGCGGATGGTCCAGGGGCGCACCGCGTACATGGTGGCCTGCGGGCCACGCAAGAAGGGTTCGAAACCGGGCAGCGTGTTGGTGTACGGCAGGTCCTTCACGTCCTCGGCCGTGTACAGGGGCTTGACCACGATGCCGTCCGGCGTGGTCCAGTTCAACTGGTCGAGCGAGCCGCCCTTGATGGACTTCTGCGCGGCTTTTTCCCAATCGGCCAGGGTGGCGGGCTTGAATTCAGACGACATGAAACGCTACCTGTGGTGTTCAACAACGGCGGGATTTTACATCATTCATAATTATTGATGCAAAATCCTGAGGAGCGGTAAAATGCCGCACCGTTTCAACAAGCACCCATGTCTGCCGTTTCACTCACCCCGCGCGCGCTGTACGAAGAAGTTGCCGAACTGCTTCGGCAACGCATCTTCAACCGCGAACTGCCGCCGGGCAGCTGGATCGACGAACTCAAGATCGCCGAGGAGCTCGGCATCAGCCGCACGCCCCTGCGCGAGGCCATCAAGGTGCTGGCCGCCGAGGGCCTGGTGACCATGAAGGTGCGGCGCGGCGCTTACGTGACCGAAGTATCCGAACAAGACTTGCGCGAAGTTTACGAGCTCTTGTCGCTGCTCGAAGCGGACGCGGCCGGGGCCGTGTGCCGCGTGGCCAGCGACGCGGAGCTGGCCCAATTGCAAACCCTGCACAACGAACTGGAACAGGCCGCCCAGCCCGGCACCGGATCGCGCGAACGCTTTTTTGAACTGAACGAAGCCTTCCACCTGCAACTGCTGGAGATGGCGCGCAACCGCTGGCGCAAGCAGATGGTGGCCGATCTGCGCAAGGTCATGAAGCTCAACCGCCACAGTTCGCTGTTCAAGTCCGGGCGCATCGAAGAATCGTTGAAAGAGCACCGCGCCATCCTGGCCGCCGTGCTGGAGCGCGACGCCGAACGTGCGGTGCAGCGGGTGCGCACCCACTTCAGCAACGGCTTGCAGGCCGCCGTCTGACCCCTGTCGGGCTCAAGGCCGGCCTCCCGCGGCCGATACCGAGGGCAAAACCAGGCACCCAGTTCAACGCCATGGTGTGAGCCTCGGCGCTGGCGTCAACGCCGCCAGCGCTGCACCACGCCGACCACCCCCAGCACCACGGCACCGGCGGCCACGCCCACCGCGGCCCCCACGGCGGTTTGGGCCAAGCCGCCGAACACCTGGCCCCAGCCACTGGACCAGACCTCCACCGCATGGCCCAGCGCCGGCCATCCGTGCAGCAGGATGCCTCCGCCCACCATGAACATCGCGGCGGTCCCCACCACCGACAGGGTTCTCATCAGCTTCGGGGCCAAGGCCAGCAAGGCCGAACCCAGGGCCCGGCTGCTGGCCGAAGTGCGGCGCTGCAGGTGCCAACCCAGGTCGTCCAGCTTGACGATACCTGCCACCAGACCGTAGACCCCCAAGGTCATGAGCAGCGAGATGCCGACCAGCACCGCCACCCGCTGGGGCAAGGCCGCAGTGGCGACGGTCCCGAGGGTGATGACGACGATTTCGGCCGACAGGATGAAGTCGGTGCGCACGGCGCCCCGGATCTTGTCTTGCTCAAACGCCACGAGGTCCACATTCGGGTCGGCCAGGGCGGCCAGGGTTTTCTGATGGCTGGCGGCATCGGCTTCTCGGTGCAGGAATTTGTGCGCGAGCTTTTCGAAGCCCTCGAAACACAGAAATGCCCCGCCCAGCATCAGCAAGGGCGTGATGAGCCAGGGGACCAGACCACTGATCAGCAGGGCGGCCGGCACCAAAATCGCCTTGTTCAGCAACGAACCTTGGGCCACGGCCCAGACCACGGGCAGCTCCCGGTCGGCCCGCACACCGGTGACCTGCTGCGCATTGAGGGCGAGATCGTCTCCCAGCACGCCAGCGGTTTTCTGGGCGGCCACCTTGGTCATGGTGGCGACGTCGTCGAGGATGGAAGCGATGTCGTCGAGGAGCGCCAGGAGGGTGGAGGCCATGCGGTGGTGGGTTCAAAAAACCAGTGGGACGGGCAGACGCGGGGCCGGGCTGCCCAGCGCAAGATGCGCCTATGATAGGAGCATGAAACACCCATGGGCGGTCTGGATCGTGGCACTGAGCGGTTTTTGTGCATCGGGCACGGCGGCACTGGCCGACACCGTCGGTTGCGTGACCACGGCTTGGAAACTCATCGGGGCGAACCACCGGATCTGCGTGGAAGCCTTCCCCGACCCCAAGGTGCCGGGCGTGACCTGCCACGTCAGCCAGGCCCGCACCGGGGGCGTCAAGGGCAGCCTGGGCCTGGCCGAGGACCCGAGCCAGTTTTCGCTGGCCTGCCGCCAGACCGGCCCCATCACCCTGCCCCCGAAACTGCCGAAAGACGAGGTCGTTTTCAGCGAGGACACCTCTCTGCTGTTCAAGGAAACCCGCGTGGTGCGCCTCTGGGACGCGCAGCACCGCACCCTGGTCTACCTGGGCATCAGCCGCCGTTTGATCGAGGGGGCCCCGGCCAACAGCATTTCGACGGTGCCGGTGATGGCGTGGCGCTGAGCCAGCGCCCGGCGCGCTCGCTCACACCAGGCTGTCGGTCGCGGTGGCTTCCTGCGGCAACTAGTCGCGCGCCAAGGCCTCTTGCGCCAAACCGAGCACCTCCCGCGGCGGCAAGGGCTTGAGTTTGTGGTTGCTCCAGACCTGGCGCCAGTGGCGGGCCCCGCGCTGGCCGTGGCGCAGGCCCAGCATGTGCCGGGCAATCGCGTACCAGGGCGTTCCGTCCTCGATCGCCTCTCGTTCCATGTAGTCCACCATGGCCAACTCCACCGCATCGCGCGACACCTCGCGGGCTGGGGCGCCCCAGTAGCGGGCGTCCCACTCGGTCATGAGCCAGGGGCGGTAGTACACCTCGCGGCCCAGCATGGCACCGTCCAGGTGCTGCAGGTGGGTGTCGATCTGCTCGTTCGTCTGCACCCCGCCGTTGACCACCAGGGTCAGGTGCGGGAAATCGCGTTTCAGGCGGTAGGCCAGCTCGTAGCGCAGTGGCGGCACTTCGCGGTTTTCCTTGGGGCTCAGGCCCTGCAGCCAGGCGTTGCGGGCGTGCACGGTGAACACCTCGCAACCGGCCTCGGCCACGGTGCCGACGAAATCGCGGACGAAGTCGTAGCTGTCGATCTTGTCGATGCCGATGCGGTGCTTGACCGTCACCGGCACAGACACCGCGTCGCGCATGGCCTTGACCCCGTCGGCCACGAGTTGGGGCTCGGCCATCAGGCAGGCCCCGAAAGCACCGCGCTGCACCCGCTCGCTCGGGCAGCCGCAATTCAGGTTGATCTCGTCGTAGCCCCAAGCCGCCCCCAGCCGGGCGCCGTGTGCCAGCTCGGTGGGCTCGCTGCCGCCCAGTTGCAGCGCCACCGGGTGCTCGGTTTCGTCCAGGCGCAGGTGTCGGCGCGGATCGCCGTGCCGCAAAGCACCGGTGGTCACCATTTCGGTGTACAGACGGGTGTGGCGGGTCAGCAGGCGGTGGAAGTAGCGACAATGCTTGTCAGTCCAATCCAGCATCGGCGCAACAGAAAGCCTCCACGGACTGTGAGACCCCACTCCACCTATGAAATCAGCCCCCTTCGGCCCTGTCTCGTTCCCGCTCATCGTCCACCATTTCAGACCATTTAAGCCCCACCAGTGCTACATTTCGTGCTACACAAAAACCATGTAGCACCGGAGGCCACACATGGGCACCATTACAGCACGAAAGCGCCGCGACGGCACCACCGGGTACACCGCCCAAATCCGCCTCAAACAAGGCGGCAAAGTCATCCACACCGAAAGCCAGACCTTCGACCGCCGCCCAGCCGCCGCCCTCTGGCTCACCATGCGGGAGGATCAACTCGCCCAGCCCGGCGCCATCGAAGCCCTCCAGGCGCCCGACCCAACGCTCGCCCAAGTCATCGCCCAGTACCTCAAAGAACTGCGCAAGCCCCCCGGCAAAACCAAAGCCCAGGTGCTCCACACCATCGCCGCAGCACCCCTCAGCCAGCTCAAATGCAGCGCCATCACCAGCCTGCACATCACCGAATTCGCCCAAAGCCTCCAGGTCAAACCCCAAACCGTCGGCAACTACCTCTCCCACCTCGCCACCATCTTCCGCATCGCCCGGCCCGCCTGGGGCTACCCCCTCAACATCCAGGCCATCGACGACGCCCGCACCGTCGGCAAAAAACTCGGCATCACCGGCCGCTCCCGCTCCCGCGAACGCCGCCCCACCCTCACCGAGCTGCACGCCCTCCTCCAGCACTACACCCTGCAGGCCAGCAAACGCTTCGCCCGCCTGCCCATGGTCGATCTCATCCTCTTCGCCCTCTTCAGCACCCGGCGCCAGGAAGAAATCACCCGCATCACCTGGGCCGACCTCGACGCCACCCACAGCGAAATCATCGTCCGCGACATGAAAAACCCCGGCGAAAAAATCGGCAACGACGTGCGCGTCAACCTCCCCGCCGAAGCCCTCTCCATCATCCAGCGCCAGGCCCGCGAAGAAGGCTACACCGGCCCCATCTTCCCCTACAACAGCAAAAGCATCAGCAGCAGCTTCACCCGCGCCTGCCTGCTGCTCGGCATTCACGACCTCAACTTCCACGACCTGCGCCACGAAGGCGTCAGCCGCCTGTTCGAAATGGGCAAAAGCATCCCCCAGGTCGCTGCCGTCTCTGGCCACCGATCCTGGGCCAGCCTCAAGCGCTACACCCACATCCGCCAGGTGGGCGACAAATACGCCGGCTGGGAGTGGACGCCCGCCATGCCCTAATCCACCCTCGGCACCGGCTCCCGCTCGGGCTCCCCGCCCCACTCATCCAGCCGCTGGGCCAGCTCCTCGCGCCGCTCGCGGTCACGCCGCTGCATGCGCTCGGCCGCCTGGCGCAGGGCTTTGCGGTCGCGGGCGCGCTTCCAGGCGTCGTCGTCGGGGGCGCGGTCGGTCGAGCGGGTCATGGCAATCAGCGCGGCCAAGCGCGCATCAGTGCTCGGGCATCAGTGGCGTGGCCGTCAGCAGCTCGCGCCAGGTCTTCAACAGCGCCTCGACACTGGTCGAATACGGTTGCAAGGGCGCCGGCGTGCTCACGGACGGAGGCGCAGGTGCTGCTGGACATTCGCAGGCGGGCTTCGGCGAGTTGTGCGCGCAGGCCGTCAGACTCGCGGCGAGCAGCAGCGGCAGCAGCCGCGTTGCGTTGGGCTTGTTGGGCGGCTTCATGCAGTGCCTCGTCTTTCTGCGCCTGCAGGCGCTGGGTTTCGTGGGCGGCAGCGGCGCGGGCATCGGCCACGGCCTGGGCCTGTTCGGCGTGGATGCGCGCGATCTGCCCGCCCAGGCGCCAGTTCTGGACCTGCCAGGCGCCTGTGGCGGAGATGGCGGCAGCGGCCAGCGCGGCGGCGGCGTGGGTGTACAGCATCACGCCAGCGCCTGGATGCCGACCTGCGTGCCCGCGTCGGTGATGGTGATGACGCGGTTGACCGGCCGCTCGGGCACGCGGGTGGACACGTGCACCCACTGCTTGCCCTTGACGCCCTCCAGGATCAACTGCCCAATGCCCAGCACGCTGACCAGCGGCGCCAGGGCTTTGGCCACCTGGTAGGGCGTGCCGTAGCCGGGCACCACAATGTCGGCGGCCTGGCCCCGGGCGTGGTCGCTGCTGGTGACGCCGCCCACCGCCTTGTTGACGGCCGGGGCGCGGTAACCGCTGGTGACCACCACCGCGCTGCCCAGCGTGTCGCGGATGCGCTGCAGCATGTCGGCCGTGGCCTGCAAGCGCTTGAGGTCGTCGGCCGTGGGCCAGTTGGCCAGGCCCAGGCGGTCGGCGGTGGCGCTGCGGGTCAGCTCCTCCAGCGTGAAATGCGTGCTCAGTTTCGTGGGCATGGTCACCCCTCCTTCACTCGGGTTCGAACAATCAACACCGCAAACCCCAGCATCACGGCCGTTTCCGCCAGGGTCGGCCGCTCGGGGCGGGCCAGGTCGGCCAGGGCCAGGCTGGGCACGCCCAGCCACAGCAGCACCGGGGACGCCACGCCGCCGGCGGCACCCAGGGCCAGCAGCGCCCAGGCCGCGGCCTTGAGGCCGTCGACCACACGCTGGTGCGGCGTGAGGCCGCGCGCCAGGGGCGCGGTGCGTTCGAGCTTGTTGAGCGCTTCGGCCAGCACCACCAGGCTGGCCAGCACGTGCAGCAGTTGCAGGGTGGCGGGCGTCATTCCGAGCGCCCTCCCCCGGCCGGCGGGGTGTGGTGCCCCACGCTGGTGATGCGCCGGATGGCCCACTGCAACACCCAGCGCGCGCCGCCGCCCACGGCAAACGCCACGCCCAGGGTGTTGGGGTCGCTCAAGCCGCCGGCCACGGCCGCGATGGGCGTGAGGTAGCCCGCGGTGATGGCGCTGGCCAGCACCACACCCATGCGCCGCAGCGTGGTGCGCAGCAGCTCGAGCCAGGTGTCCATGCCGCCGGGCACGGTGTTGAGCAGGATGACGGCGGCCAGGGAGCCGCTGAAACCGGCCATGAGCACGTCGGCCCGCAGGCCCAAGGGCACGCCGAACGCCGTGAGCGCCGGCACCGACAGCGTGGCCGTGGCCAGCGTCAGGGCGGTGGAGGTGGTGGGTTCGGGCATGGGTCAGAAATTCGGGAAAGGCGCAATTGGCGGTGTGAAATTCGCGGTGTAGCGGGCCACGCCATCTGTCCGTCTTAAATCATCAATGTGCCCGCTGAAATATGAAACGAACCCAGAGAAATTAAAAAGACCGACTGCTATTGAGTTTTCTGTAATGTTTGCAAACCCATCATTTGCTGTCGTCCCGCCAACAATGCCGCCAACGAAAACCCTCAAAACGCCAGACGTTCTTGTGGCGGCCAGGTGATACCACACACCGGTAGAAATCGAGGCTGTGCTACTTGCAATGTATTGAGTGCCAACCCTAGTCTGAAATTTTAAAATACCGTCCTCGACATACAGCATCCAGTATGCAGTTGAATTGCCGTTATTTAGTCTTGATGACGCAATCGGCCGGACACCCGAAACAGAATTAAACCTAGCCCAGGCCTCAATCGTGACGTCCTGCGTACCGAGCGCAAGGCCGTTGTACCCAAGGAAATCACCAGCCCCATCAAACAGACCAGATGCGCCACCGAACCGACTCTGAGCCGTGCTGATTTGCGCATTGCCGTTTGCAGTGACGGTTTTTGGCGTCGGGCTGCTGTCCGTGAACGTCGTGCTGCCATTAGTCCCGTCCATGTGCAGCAACAGCGACACATTTGCAAAATGCGGATCACCTGCTGGAGCGCCACCGCCGAAGCGAAACGGGTTCATCAAGAACCCGCCCTGGCGCCGCCGCAGCGCGGCCCTAATGTCGGTGCTGCGGTCAATCAGGCTCATGCCGGCACCCCAATCAAATAGACCTTCAGCCCCTTGGCCGTGCCATCACCCACCTGGTCAATGTCGATGGTCATTTCTGCGTCATCGGCCAGCGCCGCGTCGCTGATGACAGCCGCCGTGGCGGCCGTGGTGCTGGTCCGCTCGGTGTTGTCGATGGTCAGCTTGGTGGACAGGATAGAGGTGCCACCCTCGTTGATGTCCACCGTCAGGATGGAGCCGCTGGTCTGCGCCGTGGTCAGCGAGGACCGCACCGCCGTCAGCGTCATCGCAAACGGCATGCGGAACGTCACCTTGGCCGTGCCGGCGGTCAGTGCGGTGGTCTCGTCGCTGCAGGCAATCGGGATGGCCGTCACGCCACCGCCCGCACTCACCGCACCCGCCGGGAAAATCCCCCCATCGCCCGCCCGGTGGTCCTCCACCGCCGTCACACCCACCGTCCCCGTGGTCACCCGGTAGACGCGGGCATAGGCATCGGCGTTGTCCCAATTGGTGGTGGCGGTGCTGGTGCTGACGACCCCCGTGGCCCGCGCCACCACGATGTAATTGGTGGCGCTGGCCGTCAGCGTCAGCGTGCCAGCCGCCACGGCAAACCCGCCCCAGCGCCCGCCCAGGTAGCCCCAGGTGAGCAGATCGGTGGTGTCGGGGTTGTTGGCGTACACGGCCATGTGCTGCAAGGCCTTGAAATTGGCGTTCACCACCACATCGGGGTGGGCCTGGCCGCTGGCCCACTGGGGCAGGGTCGGGGTCAAACTCATGGGGCAACTCCTGTGCAAATGGCGGGGCGCCCGGCGCCGACCGTTTCGGACACCTGGCAGATCTCGAAAATCACCGGGTCGCTGGAGGCGAACCCGTCGGCGGCCTGTTCGGCGGCGGTGTAGAGGTAGGTGGGCTCGGTGGCCGTGGCGGTGCGCACCAGGGTGGCACCGTCGTACACGCGCACGCGGTACAGCTCGGCGGCTTCGCCCAATGGCACGGCGGGGCTATCGCCGTCGTAGCGGTGGCTCAGGCGGGTACGGCGCTGCCAGGTCAGCACCAGGTCGCCGTCGTCGTCGGCCAGCGCCACGGGGTGGGCCGGGGCCCAGGGCCGCAGGGCCTCGCCCGTGTCGGTGAAGGCCTCGCCGTCCACGTTGGCCAGGATCTGGCCGAACGTCACCGCCTTGATGTAGCGGGCCAGCCCGATCTGGCTGGTCTGGCTGGTGGCGCGACGCAGCGCGGCGTCCAGCAGCACGGCCTGTTCGCCGGCGGCGTGGCTGCCCATGCGCCACTCGGTGCCGCGGAAGCCGCGCAAAAAGCCGCTCAGCACGTAGGTGTTGGGCGCGGTCAGCTCGGCCCGGCGGAAGCGCAGCAACTCCCAGCCGGTGGCCTGGCTGCCCACGGCCAGCACGTTCAGGGTTTCGTCGGCCTGCATGGCGCTGCGGGTGCTGCTGGCCAGCTCGCCGCCGCTGGTCACCACGGTCAGGGTGTTGGACTCGTCCCAGGTGTTGCCGCCTGCCCAGTCGCCCAGGGTGGTGCTGCAGGTGGCCAGCACGCCCTCGTTTGCGGTGCGGAACAGCTCGGCGTAGCTGGTGTCGTCCCAGCTGCGGGCCACCATGGCGCCTTTCCACTCGTCGGCGGCGCTCAGGCGATCAGCGCCCACCGCCACGTAGTAGCCGGGGCTGTTGTCGGCGTCGCGCAGCAGGGGGATGTCCAGCGCCTCGAACACCGTGGGCGCCACGCGCACCGGCTCGGCGGTGCTGATGTAGCCGGTGTCGGTCACGGCGGCGCTGTCCAGCGCGCCCACATCGTCCAGCACGCAGTCCAGCTCGATGATGCTGAGCGTGTCGCGCTTGACCTGCACCCGCAGGCGGTAGCTGCGGCCGTCGAAATTGACGGCCTCGATCACGTCGCCGGGCTCGATGTAGGCGTACCGCAGCGGCAGGCGCACGCTCGTCTTGGTCATGCCCGCCACCTGGTCGAACAGCAACGCGTCGGCCAGGGCCTTGGCCTCGGCCGGCAGCATGCCCAGCGGCATCTGCATGGCCTGCACCGATTCCTGGCCGCTCAGCAACCGGTCGCTGTGCTCGGTGGCGGTCTGGTAGTCGCCGGCCATGTTGGGGTAGCTCAGCGCGATCTGGCCCGGGATCTCCAAGTCGTTGGCCATCGTCAGGGCCAGCGGCTCGGCATCACTCACCGCATCCTCAGACGCGCCCAGGTCGGCCCATGGGATGGTGGCCACCGGGTCCACGGCGCGGGGGCGAATGTAGATCTTGTCGCTCTTGCTGACCTCGACAAAATAGGCGGACTGCAGCATGTCCAGCGTGGCGCGGGTCGGGCCAACCTGCCCAACGGCCAGGGCGCGCAAAGGGAAGCCGCCGGCTTCGGCGTCGATCAGGTAATCGTCGGCCACATATCCGGCCCGCTGCATCAAATTGTCGGAATGGCCGGGCAGCGTGCTTGCATAAACAGCGCCACCAGCGTCTGGGAATGGCTCCGCGGACAAGGTGTAATCTGCTGCGCCATACCTGACGCCGTGCGTCACCCTAATTTCATCATACAAAAACCAAACAGGATTGGCGTACGGAAGTCCTCCATAAGCGAGGTACAAAATGTATCCATCAGTAGTAATCGAATTGCCAGAAAGACCGCCAATATAAGCGCCATCGACATAAAATCTGGTCTGATTGCCGGCTGCGTCATACTGAATAGCCATTTTGTGCGTCATGCCTTTTTTGGCAAAAACCGGCTGCGCAGGGTTGCTCACATACCCATATGCATATTGAGGTGTCCCATTGATGTAATACACCACGCGACACCCGTCATCAATGTCATACCAAGCTAGATCAATGATCAGCCGAGCAGCCCCGTTTTGCGACAACTGCAGCAACCGCGAACCATTGGAGTACTCAAGATCGTGTGGATTGTGAAACGTGAATTCAATACACAGATTGCGGCCATTCACCACTGGCAGGTCATAGCGAACAACTGCATCGTACGCGGATGCAATTGTCCCGATTTTTCCTGATTTTCCAAATTGAATTGATGAATCAGATTGCTCCGCAATACCGATTGACGTTGGATTTCTGTGGTAACTACTGGAGTCATACAGCCAATTTCCACCAACCGATTCAAAATGCAGCAACAACTGCACTTGGTCAAAATATTCGTCCACCGGGCTTGCGCCGATTTCGAATGTCAAATTTGGAATTTGCCCACCGCCGCCCAATTGCAGGCCGGTGATGACCACATACCCGCGCCCCCGGTAGGCCGGGGCGTTGCCCGCGCCCACCGCGGCCTCGTAGGTCGGGTCGGGGAGCTGGTCGTCGGTGCCGGTGTAGATGCGGATGCCACTGCACACGCCGCTTTTGATGAGGCTCGTCGGCAAATCGCCGTCCATGCCCTGCAGGTTTCCCAGCCCAGACCCGAACACCAGTTCGCCGTTGCTCCAGATGCGGCTGACGCCGGCAATCTCGTTCTCGGTCAACAGGATCAGCAGGTCGCAGTCGTAGGTGTAGGTGGTCTGCTCGGGGCCGCCCTTGGCCGACTGGGTGTTGGCGGTTTCGCGCTTGTTGCTGGCCCACACGATCTGGCCGGCGATGCGCGGGCTGCCGGCCACCCAGGGGATGGGCTGGCCGTATTCCGAGCCGGTCACGCGCAGGTCGCCCAGGCGCGGGCCTTCCGCGTCGGGCGCGAACAGGGCGTTGCCCAGCATGGACCCGGCCATCCACCCCCAGGCGGCGCCCGACATGCCCAGCACGGTGCCGGTGATGAGTGCGCTGCCCGCCCATGCGCCGGCGGCGGCGACTGCCAGAACTGCCATTACGCCACCCCTCCCACACCACCGCCCAGGCCAACCGGTGCGGCACCCTCCCCTGGCCAGCGGAAGGCCTGCACAAACCGCATCGCGGCGCCGAACAGCAGCCGGGTTTCCAGCACGCGGCCGCGCTGGCCGTCGGCGTGGATCAGGCTTAAGCCCCCGTGCACGTAGTCGCCCACCACGCCCACGTGCTGCGGGTGGCGGGCAAAGGCCACGCACACCACGTCGCCGGGGCGCATGTCGGCCTGGGGCACGGGCACCAGGCGGTCGGCCAGGTGGTGCATCAACTGGCTGCCGTCGGGCTGGCGGGCGTAGCCGGTCACGTCCCACGCGGGGGGCAGGTGGCCCAGCTCGCGCGCCACGCAGATGACCAGGCCCACACAGTCCACGCCCACGCCGCGCACGCGCGCCTGGTGGTGGAACGGGGTGCCCAGGTAGCTGCGGGCCACGGCCACAGCGGGGTGCAGGCTGGGGGCCGTGCTGGGGGTGGGTGTGGTCATACGGGTTTGGTCAGGTCGTCAAAGCTGGGGCGGTGCGGCTCGCCCTGAAAATTCAGCACGTTGTTGAACTTGGCCTTGCAGTCCTCCATCAGGCGCTTGCGGCAGCCCGCCACGGCGGTGAAGGTGTCGCCCACCTGGATGGCCAGCACGCACGGCAGCTGCAGGGTCACGGTGCCGCCGGTCACCGGGTCGCCACCGGTGGCGGTGTGGGTGCGCACCTTGTGGGTGGTGCCGGCGTTGTCGCCGCTGGTCCAGGTGATCAGGCCCTCGCCCAGGGTGTCGTCTGGCAGCGTGCCCGCGAAGGTGAAGGTGCGCTTGTCGGTCACGGTGGCCACGGCCAGGGCGTAGGTCCAGGGCGTCAGGTCCACCATGCATTTGTTGATGCCGGTGGTGGCCCCCAGGCGCGCGCGGCACGTCTTGGTGCTGACGATGCCCACCGGCTGCTGCAGCTTTTGCGTCAGGCCGCGCAGCTCCACTTTCACGGTGGTTTGCTGCAGCACCACCTGGCCAAACCAGCCGCGGTACAGCACCTCCACGCTGTTGGGGATGACGGCCGGCACGTCCCACCGGTGGCGGAAAATCCAAAATTCGGCGTTCTGCCAGCGCCCGGCCAGCACGTCGTCGCGGTCGAACAGGGTGCCGTCGTCCAGCGTGGTGATCTCCATGTTGTCCACGGCGAGCCCGGCGGTGCTGACGATGCCAGAAAAGTCCAGCCCCTGGCGGGCGTCCAGCACCAACGCCTCGGCCCCGGCGAACCAGGGGGAGGCGTCCAGCGGCACGTCCTGGTCGTGGCTGGTGAAGCCGTACACGGCGCCGTCCTCGCGCCGCACCACCAGGCCGTAGGCCATGCAGGTGGCGCCGCTGTCGTAGTGGGCCTGCAGGTCGGGGTGAAGGGTTTTCACAGGCGCACCTCTTCCAGCTCGATGTTGGTCCACTCCATGAGCATGCGTGGGCCGCCCCGCAGGCGCCAGGCGGCGCTGGGGTCTTTGAAGGCCACCGGTACGTCGAAGGTGCCCACCCAGCGGTACACGTCGCCAGAGGCGTGGCCGGTGTTGACCGTCACGCGGCCGGTGGTGGTGTCCACGGCGCAGGTGTCGGTGATGTCGGTGGTCGCGCCGCTGCGGGTGCGGTACACGCGCAGGCCGGTGTTGGGCTTGTAGATGGGCCGCACGAAGGTTCGCACGCCCATCGGGTAGATGCGGTTGAGCTGGTAGGTGGTGCCCGTGACCAGCGTGGTGCTGGTGTTGTCCAGGCTGGCCCGGTAGTCGCTCCAGTCTTTGAAGCGGAAGGCGTCGGCATCGCCGCCCACCACGTAGAAGAAGGCGCGCAGCTGCTCAAATTCGGCCGCACTGCGCAGGGGCTGGTCGATGGTGTACTGCTGCAGCGGGTAGGCCGCCATGCGGTTGGTCTGGCGCTGCCCGCCGGGCATGTAGGCCTTGCCGTTGGCAAAACGGGGGCCGCACACGGCCTCGCGGCTGATGCGCTCGGGGAAACGGTGTTCAAAGAAGGCCATGGGGTCACCCGTTGCGCATGCCGGCCACGCGCAGTTGGCGGGCCACGTCGACCCCGAACTGCATGGCGGTTTCGCGCCGGCCGCTGGCCGGCATGGGCACGCTGATGCTGATGTTGGTCACGCGGGGCGAGGCGCTGAGGCCCTGCCCCTTGGTGTGGTCCACCACGGTTTCGCGGGGGTGCAGCAGGGCCAGGTAGCCGCCCTTGCCGTCCAGCCCGCCCGTGCGTGGGCCGCTGCCGGTGTAGCCACCGCCGTCGAAGCGGGCGAAGTTGTTGTTCAGGGCCAAGAAGTTGTCCAGGCTGTTGCCGCCCATCGCGCTGGCCACGGCTGCGGTGCCACTGGTGCCGAACAGCCCGCCCACCAGCCCGCCGATCAGGCCCATGGCGCCGCCCGAGCCACCGGCCAGGCCCAGCGCGTTGCTGATCTGCTGCTTGATGATGATGCGGGTGATGTCGGCCACGATGCTGTTGGCCAGGCTGGTGAAGTCCAGCTTGCCGGTGGTCACGAACTTGACCAGTGCATCTTCCATGCCTTGCATGGCGCTGCTGACCGCAGATTCGGTCTGGGCGAACACGTTGGCGGCGTCGGCACGGTAGTTGGCCAGGGCCTCCGAGGCGCCCAACGCCCAATTGCCCTGTGCCTCGGTCAGGCGCTGGTAGTAGTCGCGGTAGGAATCGGTGGAGCGCGCCTGGAAGTCGTTGATGATCGCCAGCCGGGCTTCGTACTGAGCCCGGGCCTCGGCGGTGAACTTGCCCTCGAACTCCAGCAGGGCGCGCTGGTTTTCCAGTTCGGCACGCTGGCTGACGTAGCGGTCCTCGATCTGGTTGAGGCCCTGCTGCAGCCCCCGTGCCTGCTTGCCCATTCCTTGCATTTGCAGCTCGCGTTCCTGCTGCTGCTGCACGGTGTTGAAGTAGTCCTGCTGCGCCTGGCGGGCAGCCACCAGAGCGGCTGTTTTGGCCTGGATGGCGGCGGTTTCCTGAATGCCCATCACCACCGCCTGGGTGGCGGCGCTGGCTTCCAGCTTGGCGATCTGGGCCTTGTTCTCCAGCACCTTGCGATCGCGGTCGATCGCATCGCTGCCCTTGAGCTGCTGCTGCGCCAGGCGGGTGTTTTCCGCCTCCAGGGCGGCCACCTGCAGGCGGGTGGTTTCCTCCAGCAGGCGGCGCTTTTCGGCGTGGTAGGCCGTTTCGTTGGCCAAGCCCGCGCTGCGCATGGCCTCCAGAATGCGTTCGGCGTTGCCCAGGGCGTCCACACTGGCCGCGGCCGACTGCTGGATGCCCGCCAGGTCCAGGCCCAACTGGCTGCGGGCGTCCTGGCGTGAGGTGTCGCGGGGTTTGCGCGGCTTGTCGGCATAGCTTGCTCGGATTTGCTGCGAGCGCTCCCGAGCCTCTTCGGCCGAAATGATTTTCTGGGCCCGCAACTGCTCCACGGCGGCCAGGTCCTGCTGCAACCGCTTTTCCTGGCTGAGGTAGCGCACCCCGTCCTGCTGGAATTTGATGCGCGCCTGGTCGCGCTTGACCTGATCGGCTTGCTGGGCGGCGGCTGTTTGCTGCACCCCGACCAGCTCCCGCAATCCCGCCACCTGGTTGCGCAGGCCCGCCTCGCCACCAAACTGGGACACCGCCGCCGTCATTTCGGTGGTGCGCCGGCCGGGCAAGGTGTTCTCCCAGTCGGCCAGCAGCTTCTGGGCCTTGGCCAAGCGCCCCTCCAGCGACTCCTGCCGGCCCACGTCCAGCATGCTGTCCCAGGCAGTCCCGGCCGCGGACGCCACAGCGCGCCACGCACGCTCCAGGTAGCCCAGGGACTGCACGCCGTTGCTCACGCGCTCCAGTTCGCGGCTGTACGCCGCCATGGCCACCTGGGCGGCTTCGGTAGCGCGGCCCTGGTCCTGCAAGGCCTTGACCTGCAGGTACAGCGCTTCGGTCACGAAATTGGTGCCTTCGTTGAGTTTGAGCAGCGCATCGAGCGGGGCTTTGCGCAGTTCGGCAAACTGCTTGGCGGTTTGGGCCACGGATTGACCGGTGGCCTTCTCCATGCGAATGGCTGCGGCGGCAAACTGCCCCATGCTGTCGGCACCGCCCACGCCCTGGCGTGCCAGCTCGGCAATGGCCGCGGCGGCCGACGACTGCCGCCCGGTCAGGTTGGCCACCGACTCGGCCAGGCCGTTCATCTGCCCCACGGTCAGGCCCACGGCGTTGTTGGTCAGCACCAGCGCATTGCCGAATTCCCGACTTTCCTTGCGCCCCTGCTCGAACGCGGTGTACAGGGCCACCCCCGCCGCTGCGGTGACCGTGAACGGGTTCAGCAACCCCAGCACCGCCCCGCCCAGGGCGCGCGCCGCCGGCACGATGCCGCCGAACATGTCCCTGAGCTGGCCACCCTGCTGCAGCAGCACCGTCAGCGGGGCCTGGCCGCCCTGCAGGCTGACCATGATGTCGGTCAACTGCGCGGGCACGCCGCGCATGGCGGCGGCCGTCTGGCGGGCGCTGATGCCATACGCGTTCAGCTCCGTGCGCCCCTTGGCCGTCACGGCCGCCACTTGCTGCTGCTTGATGCCCACCGCGTCCAACTGCTCCAGCAGGGGACGGTACTGCCCCACGTCAATGCCGCGTTGCTGGGCCAGCGTCTCGTAGTACTTGCTGGTGGAGCGCGACCCAGCCTCTGCCGCCGCAATGGTGCGCTGCAGGCTGTTCACCCAGTTGGCTTCCGCCCGCTTGACCTTGGCGCTGGCACGCTCAGCCCCCTCGCCCACGCCGTCCATGCCTTTGCTGGCCTGCTCGCCGGCGTTCCCGGCGGCCTTGCCCAGGTCGGCCAACGACTTTTTCGCGCGGCCAACGCCGGTTTCCACGCCCGTGGCGTCGGCAGAGATGGCAAGCTGGGCATCAAGGTCAGCCATGGTCGTCTTCTTTCTCGGGGGTTCCGTGGATCTCTTTCAGCGCGGCGCGCTCCATGGTCCGAAGGTCTTCAAACACATCGGGCCACTTGGCGCGGGGCACTCGGGTCAGGCGCAGCACGGTGGGCAGCGCGTTGTAGTCCAGGCCGGTGGCGCCTTCCATGCCCACCCGCCACTGGGTTTCCATGGCCTGGAACACGCCCACCACAGGCAGGTTTTCGGGCCAGACCTCTACCGGGTCGGCCTCGTAGTCCTCTTCGGTGAATCCCGCCGCCACCTCGGGCTTCTTGCGGTAGAGCGCCCGAGCAGCGGCCGTCAGTTTTTTTCGCGGCCCACGCGCGACAGGCGCACGTACGTCTGGTACACGTTGATGGGCGTGCCCGGGTGCTCCACCAGCAGCACGCGCACGTTGGCGGGCGTGAACGGCTCCTGAAGCTCCCAACCCACCGCGCAAGACATGACCATGCGCACGTCGGCATCTGTCGGGCTTTCGCCCGGCACCACTTCGGCGTGCTCCAGGTCGGCCACCCATTTGTCCAGCGCGTCGCGGTCGCGGTAGGTGAAGGTGAACGCCACCTCGTCGGGGGCGCGGTCGGGCGACGGAACCAGCACCGTGCCGGTGAATTCGGACTTGGGCGCCAGGGTGAGCAGGGACTTTTGGGGCATGGTGTGAAGGCGGAGGTGTGGTGGTGATGACGACCGGGGCCGCGCGGCGTCGGCCCCGGGCCGGCTTACTCGGCAGAGCCGTAGCGGGTGATGCGGTTGTTGCCGTTGAACACCACGGTCACGCTGTTGATCTGGCCGCTCTGCAGGCTGACGGACTCGTTCAGCGCCACGGTGCAGGGCAGGAACAGGCGCGCGCCGTTGCGGGTGCGCATCTTCATCACGGTGTCGGTCTGCACATCGGTCAGCTGCTGCAGCGCGGTGTAGCCGGCGGTGCCGATGGAGTCGGCATCCAGCGTCAGGGTGTAGCTGGTGGCCGAGAAGCCGTCGTTGATGGAGTAATCCACATCGCTTTCGATGTAGTTGTAGTCCACGTTGCGCGGTTCGCCGCCGTTGGACTGGGCCGCCGTGACCTTGCTGATCTGGGTCAGCGTGGTGACCTCGCGCACCGTGCCCACGCCCTCACCGGGGTAGAAAAAGTCGGTGTTGCTGGTGTCGCCACGCTTGAGCACGAAGGTGTCGGTGGTCACGCTCTTGACCTCGAACACACGCTTGTCCAGCCGGCCCCAGCCGCTGGAGATTTCCACCAGGTCGCCGTTGGCGTAGCCGTGGCCGGCGCAGGTGACCACCGCTTCGGCGGCGTTGGTGACGATGGTGGCGGCCTGGGCCGCGCCGAACGCGGTGGCCACGTGGAACGTGGTGCCTTTGGGGAGTTGTGCCATGTTGAGGGCCTTTCAATGAAAAAAGCCCGCGGTGCGGGCGTTGGGTTGCGTGCCCTCATCGGGCGGGGAGCTGGCCCAGGCTTGCGCCCGGGCCGAACGGGGTGGCGGCTCGGTTACCGGGCCGCCCAAATCAGGAAGTCCTGGCGCGCGCCGCGCAGCCGGGTTTCGGGGTCTGCCGTGGCCACCAGGGCGCCGGCAGATTCGGTGTCGAACGCGGTGGCCTGCACCAGCGCGTCTTCCACCTGCAGGGCCAGGGCATTGGCTGCCAGCCGGGTGTCGGCCCAGCACGCCACCTGCATGCGAGCACCGCGCCCATCGGGCACGGTCTTTTCCAGGTAGTTGGGCGACGGCCCGCCCACCTGCTGGTACACGATGTACGGCCGCGCCGCGTTGTCGGGCGCGAAGTCGGGGTACACCCGCCCGCCCGCCAGCGGCGACAGCACGGCGGTCAGATCGGCTTCCAGGCTCATTGGATCACCTGCCCTACCTTGGCCACCCATTCGGCCTTGGCCTGCTGGAGGGCGTCATTGCGGCGGGCGTCAAACGCGGGCCGCAGGAATGGATGCGCCGGCGCCCGGCTGGTGCCGAACTCCACCATGAAGCCGTAGGGCGCCTTCTGGTGGTTCCAGGCAATGTGGTACGTCACGCGGTCGTAGCCCTGGCCGTGGCCCTGGCTGTTGTCCTTGGAAAACACCTGGTAGATCGAGTCGCGCAGCGTGCCGGGGGCGAACAGGTAGCGCTGCCCGGTCTTTTTGTAGGAGGTGCCGTAGAAGAAGTGCGGGGCCTCCGACACCGGGCAGCGCAGCCGTGCTTCCTGGTACAGCACCTCGGCACCGGCCTGCGCGGCGGGGCGCACGGCGCTGCGCGAGGCGGCCAGCATGGCGTCCAGCTTGGCCTGGGCCTTGCTGTCGTCAAACGCCACCTTGATCGAGCGCTTAGCCATGCCGCACCTCGCACACCAGGTCCACAAATTCGCGCCGCTGCAGGTCGGGCTTGACGGCCATCACCTCGTACACCGTAGCGCCATGCACCACCCGCATGGCGGCGGTCACATCGGTCCGCCAGCGGATGCGGATGCTCGCCCGCACCACCGAGGTTTCCCGGTCGGCTTTGACCGACTCCAGGCCGCTGCCCAGGGCAATGTTGGCCCACACGGCGGCCAGCTCGGTCCAGGCGCCCGTGGGCTGGCCTGCTGCGTCCACGCCAGCGGCGCGGTACTGCAAGGCGATGCGCTGGTTCAGCGGGCCGGCACGCATCACACCCCCCACACCTTGTAAGGGTCCAGCAGCCCATCGGCAAAGTGCTGGGGCACCACGGGCTTGTCGGCGCTGCGCTCGCGCTGGTGGTACAGGTCGCCAATGGCCAGCAGCACCCAGTGCCGGATCGGCGCCGGCACGCTGGCGGCCGTGGCGCCGTAGCCGGCGGTGTAGGTCACGGTCACCGCACCGGGGCGGTGGGCCTGGGTGCTGGGCCAGGCGCCACCGGGCGGCAGGGCCAGCTCGTGGCCCAGGGGCGTGGCCGCCAGCAGGTAGTCGGTGTCGGGCATGGTCTGCAGGGCGCCGTCCGCGTCCAGGTACTGCACCTGCGTGACCGACAGCACCGGCGCCATGGGCAGCTCCAGCGCCCGGCCGCACGCCGGGAAGGCATCGGCCAGCAAGCGCCACGGGGTGCTGACCAGGGTGCGCTGCAGCCGGTCCTCGGCCGTCACGCGCGCCACCTCGATCAGCGCCGTGATGTAGCTGTCCTCGTCCGCCAGGTCCACGCGCAGGTGCGCCTTGGCCTCGGCCAGCGTCACCGGGGCGGCGGCGGGGGTGCCGGTACGGGTCACGTTCAACGTCATAGTCATTTGCACCTTTAGGTCATCGGTACGCGGCCAAGTCACTAGACCGTCCACGATGCCGCTGCTGTTGCAAGCGACGGAGCAATGGCTGCATGGCCTGTCGGGTTCGGATGCACACCGTCTCCCGTCCTGCCGCCAATGATGCGATCTGTCAGCGTTGCATCTGCCCAGTTCGGTGCAATGTCCAGCAACGCATCGAGTCCGTTCGTCCCAACTTCAGCCAGAAGCAGCGTATTCAATGGGTCTTTGTAGGAGCCGCCTGTTTCAAAGCCTGCCAATGGTGTCATGTTGGCCGGAGTCGCCCACCCATCCGTCGATGTTGGGCAGCGGTTGGCGCAAAGTTGCTGCGTTACGTGCGTCACGCCAGCCGCCTTTGCTGCCGCCCAAATAGATCGGTAAGCCGTCATTGTTTGGGCGGGTGTTCGGCTTTGTGAGCCGTCATTGCTGCCAAGTTCGCAAATGAAATGCGTTGCGTATGCCCACACCTTTGCTTGCTTTGTCGTGTTTCCGACAGCTTGATGTGCGGCAGTGCCACCGTATGCTTGACGCGCCCACCCAATAGCGCGACCGCTTCCAACGTTGTAAAGACCGCGTGGATAGAAGCCTCCTCCGTTGCCGCCATAACCTGGGTTGTCTGCCTGTCCAGTGACCAACGAAGAACCGAACAGAATTGCAGAAGGCTGCGGGGTCTTAAATCTGCCAAGAACGCATGACGGGAAATACAGCGTAGATGTGCTTGATCCACCTCCTGGGACGGTGAGTGCGCCACCTGTGCCAACAGCCGTCGCAGTCGTTGGGCCAAACCATCCGCCCTCGTCGCTGCCTGACTCTGCGTTTTGTCCTGAAGATGATATGGTGCGAATGAAGTTCTGCCCAACAGTCGCAACAGTGACTTCGCTGACGCAATAAACATCAGTACCAGCCGGTATTTCAGTCAACCCGAAAGCACTGGCAGGGATTTCGTCGCACAGTTGCAAGTCTTTGCCTGCCGTCAGCAAAACAGACGAAACACCAGAGAACGTAGCCACCACAACTGGCGTGGGCGCTCCCGGTATTTCAAAATGCGCCTGCAACGTCATGTCATTGGTGTTGTTCGTTTCGACGCGAGTACCGCTGATGTAGTAGTTTTGCCAACCACCACAGACGGTTTTCAAAGCGGCCCCACCAGTTCGATGGCGAGAACGCGAGGCAAAACGAGTTCTTCCGCTGGACGATGCAATCGTTGTGGTCGGAGATTCGCCGCGTGTTGCTGCAATGGTTAGAGCCTGCACACCGGACCCGCCAGAGCGCAACGCCGTCAGCCCCAATTTCCCAAGCCCCAGCCCAAACATCGCGTCAGCCCTGGATCACGGCCAGCTTGTGGCCCGGCGCCACGCCGAAATACTCGGTCTGCCCTTCGGCCAGGCGCATGCTGCTGGTCGTGGCCGTGGGGTTATCCCCAAACGCCACATGGCACGCCACCTGGGCATGCAGCCGCACCAGTCGGGTCGCAACGTTGAAAGCCGCGCTCTGCTGCGTGCTGCCGGTCAGGGTCAGGGCTTGTTCGGCCACACCTGGCACGGCAACCATGGGCGACAGGCCGCCGCGGCTGTTTTCGTACTGGCCGGCAAATTCGGTGATTCGCAGCATGGTGATTCCTGTGTTCAGGCGGTGGTGATGTCACCAGCCGTCGGCGGGTCAACCTCAGGGGGCTGGGTGGGGTCATCGTCCTGGCCATCAGCCGTGTCGGTGCCGTCGCCCTTGGTCTCGGGCGCGCCGGGCGCAGCCTTGGTGCTGCGGGCCTCGCGCACTTTCTGGCCCCACTTTTCCTGCAGCAGCACGTCAATCAGGGCTTGGTCTTCGGTCTCCACCTCGGTGCCGGCGTGGTACTCCACCACGTCGCAGCCACGGTGCGCAAACGCAAAGGTTTTGGTGATCTTGAACTTGGGCATGTCTTGCTCCGGTTGGGCAGGGCCCGGCCCACAGGCCAGGCCCCGCCAATTCATCAGGTCGTGCCGAACTTCAGCAGCTTGATGGCCTGGGAATCCACCACCATGCCGCCCACGCGCTTGGTCACGTAGAAGCCCACGTACGGCTTGTTGGTGTAGGGGTCGCGCAGCACGCGGGTGCCAATGCGGTCCACGATGGTGTAGCCACGGCGGAAGTCACCGAACGCCACCGACAGGCTGTTGGCCGCCTTGGCCGGCATGTCCTCGGCCTCGGTCAGGCCGTAGCCCAGCAGGCGGTCGGGCTGGCCAGCCTCCAGGCCCGGGCGCCACAGGTAGTTGCCCTCGGCGTCCTTGAAGGTGCGCACCTCGGCCAGCAGGCCCTTGTTCATCACCCAGCGGGCGTTGGCGCGCATGCCGGCCTTGAGCTTGTACACCAGCGCGATCAGGATGTCCGCCGGGTTGGACGCCGCCCAGCCGCCCGAGACGCCGGTGGCCAGGTGCTCCAGCGTGCCGAAGGCGCGCGCACCGTCGGCCGTGGCGGCGGTGGTGTAAGCCAGGAAGCCCTTGGGCTTCTTGGCGCCGTCACCGGTCACAAAGGCCGCGCCTTCCTTCTGGGCGAACTCCTGCGCGCATTCGTCCACGATGAACTGTTCCGCGTTGAAGAACACGTCGTCCAGCATCTGCTGGGTGGCCTGCGGGTAGGCGTAGATCTCGCCCATGAACGGGGTCACCTGCGCCATGACGCTGCTGGCCGTGGCGGTGCGGGCGTCGTCCTCGTCCACCCAGCCGCTGGCGGTGCCACGCGTGTTCACCAGCTTCTTGTAATCGCTGGTGGACACGGTACGCACGTTGGCAATCTCGCGGATGGGCGACACATCCACCATCAGGTTCAGAATGTCGCGGTCCAGCTCTTCCGGCACCGCGTAGCCGCCGTCGGCCTCGGTGGTGATGTTGTAGGCCTTCTGCTGCAGCTGGCCCAGGCCGTTGTCGTCGCCCTTGCGCAGGAACTTGCCGAAGGCCTGCTTGTGCTCGGCGCGCACCGGGTCGGTGTCGCCACCGGTGGCCGGTCGGCCCGCCTTCTTTTCCATTTCCTTGACCTGCTCTTTGATGGCGTCCATCACGTCGCTGAGCTTGCCCAGCTTGGCTTCAAAGTCGCCCACGGCTTTGGCGTCGGCCTTGGCTTCCAACCGCTTGTCGTTGGTTTCCTTGAATTCCTTGTAGGCCTTGCCCTGCTCTTCCAGCAGGCGGTTGATTTCCTTCAGGTCGATTTCGCCGCTCATGGCCATGGGCGCCACGCCAATGGCGGCCAGCACGGCCGGGTCAACCAGCGGGTAGCCAGCCAGGGCGGCAGCGGCCATCAGGGCGACCACGCCCAGGAAGGCGAAGGTCAGGTGTTTGCGGGTGAGTTGCATGTCAGTTTTCCTTTACGAGGTGAACAAAGAGGTGTTGCGCTTGAGCAGCGCGGCCATTTCGCCCAGCTCATCGGACTCGCTCCGACCCTGCAGGGACTTGATCCGGGCCAGCATGGCCACGGCTTCGCGTTTGCTGAGCCCGCCTGCCTCACGCAGGAAGGCCTCGGCATCGGCAAAAGACTGGATGGATTCGATGGACTTGACCGTGGCCACGCGCGCGGCGTCGTTGGCCGGAAAGGTCACCAGGGAAACTTCCCACAAGTCCACCTTCTTCAGGGTGCGCACGCCGCTCACGCGGTCGTAGCTGTCTTCGCGGGTGATGAAGCCGATCGACAGGCCGCTGATCGCGCCCATCTTCAGCAGCTCGTAGGCCTCGGCGCCACGGGTGGTTTTCAGGGCCAGCTTGCCTTCCACGTGCAGGCCCACGGCGTCTTCCTTCACCTCGGAATACACGCCAATGGGCTCGCCGCTGCGGTGCTGCCACAGCAGCGAAGGCGTGCGGCCCTCCAGGCTTTCCTTGAAGGCGCCGGGGGCCACCACTTCCTTGTAGCTGTCCACCACGCCAAACACCGAGCCGTATCCAGAAAAAAGGCCGTCTTCAGAGACGGCCTTCACCTTGAACGGGATGTCGAGATAGTCACGCATTGGGGCTTCCTTGGTTGTCCGGGCTCGCGGGCGAGCCGGTCAGGTTGATCGGGGTCAGCGGCTCGTCCAGGCCGTCAATCGGGTTGCGCTCCATCAGCTCGCGGGCCTCGTTGCGGGTCAACACCCCGCGCTCCACCAGGCGGCTGATGTACTCGGCCTCGTCCTTCATGGCGCCGCGCAACAGCCCGCGCTCGTGGAACTTGGTGTAGTAGCCCGCGCGCCGGTCGGCCTTGGCCAGCAGAAACGCGTTGGCCGACTGCTCGATGCGGCTGTACCAGGGCATGAGCGTGTGCACCAGGTGTGCCAGGAACATCTGTTCCGCGCTGGCGAACGTCATGGCCTTGTCGGCGTAGCCCACCATGATGGGCAGCACCCGGAAGAAGCGGCAAATCTCGCCGATCTGGTGGTTGCGCGTCTCCAGGTGCTGCATGTCCACGCCCTTGAACTGGTAGGGCGTGAACTTGGCGTTGCGGTCCAGCAGCATCGGCTTGGCCAGGTTGTGCAACCCGCCGTACTCGGTCTCCAACCACTTGCGCAAGGCCTTGTACTGGTCGGGGCTCAGCGTGCCATCCACGCTGTACAGGCCCGACGGCGCGGCGCTGTTGCTGTGCACCCGGGCGTGGTGCTCCTCGGCCGCAATGCTCAGGCCAATCGCCTCGCGGGCCAGCTTCAGCACGCTCAGGCCCTCGAAGCCATTCCAGGTCGGGCCGCGCACCGCCCAAATCGCCTCGGCCGGGAAGTCCTGCACACGGCCGTTGGGCGCGTGCACCCGGTAGGTCAGGCCGTAGTTGTCGGCCTGCTTGGGCTCCACCTGTCCCGCAGGCAGCGGCAGCAGCTCCAACACGCGGCCCTTGGCATCGCGGTTCACAAAACAGTGGCCGGCCCCACACAGGGCGGCGTGCCACACCATCAGCTCGCGCAGGTCGAACGAGGTCATCCAGTCGTTCGGCTGGTGGGCCAGCACATCGTAGGTCGGGTGGTCGGTGGCGGCCTCCAGCATGCGGCCGCGCTTGTGCATCACCTTGAACGGCACCTGGGCCACCCCCTCGCCCAGCACCCGCAAGCAGCCGAACACCGTGGCCACCTGCAACGCCTGCACCCGACCCACCCGCACACCGGACTTGACCGGCGTGCTCAGGCCGAAGTCCTTGGCCAAGTCCACAATGTTGTAGGACTTGCGACCAAACAGACGTTCCAAGAAGTTCACGATTCAGTTTCCCAGAAGGATTTTTCTTGAGTGGCCATGGCGCAAGAGCTGCCCACCGCCATCACCGCCGCCACCATCAAATCAATTCGGCCAGTGGCCTTTTCCTTGCTCAGCTTTCGGTTCTCAGCATCGTCGCTCACCGTCACCGCATTGGCCGCGCACCAGGTGAACACCGGGTTCCCCGGATGCACCACATCGCCATTCAGCAACGCTGTCTCAAACGCCTCGATGGCCGGGCTCATGTCGCGGTAGCCCTGGCCGTAAGGCACCATCTCGGGCAACGCAATGTCGTTGTCAGCCGCCAACGCCTTCAAATCCTCAATCCGCCAACGGTCATACGCCACCGACTGCAGATCAAAAAACTCGCCCAACTCCACCAGCCGCTTCAGCACCGCCAGCTTGCTGATCGCCCGGCCAGGCGTTGTCTCCAGGTAGCCCGCCGCCCGCCACGCCGTGTACGGCACCCGGTCCTTGTCCTCCTTGCGGTCCAGATCCTCCTCGGGCAGCCAGCCAAACGGCACCAGCCGCCACGGCTCGCCCTCGGCCTCGGGTTCCACGTACAACACCAGCCCAGTCAAGTCCGTGGTGCTGGACAAATCGAGCCCGGCCCAAGCCCGGCGCCCGCGCAGCTCGCGCCAATCGAACTCGCGTTGCACACCCAGCCACACATCGGCGCTGATCCATGGGTTCGCCGCATCCGTCCACTGGCAAAAATTCAAGCGGCGCACCAGCGCCTCTTTGCCCGGCATGCCGCGCGCCTCCGTCACCTGCTCGCGCAGGTACTTCATCCCTGGCAGGTCCGAGCCCTGCAGGCTCGGGTTCGCTTTTGGCCAGCACGACTCATCGCGCACCGGATCGTCGCCCTCGTCCAGGGCACACACAAACCCGAAAAACGCGTCGTCCGTCAACATCCGGGCGCACACCTTCACGGCGTAATCGTGGTACTGCCACCCCGGCCCGGTCTTGTTTGCCCCGCTGTTCGTGATCATCAAGATCAGCGCCTGGCGCCGGCTCTTGGTGCCCGCCCGCTGCATCTCGATCACCGTGTTGTTGCGGTGCTCATGCACCTCGTCAACCAGCGAAATGTGCGGGCGCGGCCCACTCTGCCCATCGTCGGCACTGATGGGCCGGAAAAAACTCCCCTTTTCCAGGTACGCCAGGTTCCAGACGTTCTCTCCTGTACCACTGCTCTTGAGCCGTTGATTCAGCGCCGGAGACTGCTGCCACATGGCCACAGCATCCCGAAACAGCACCATGGCCTGGTCCTTTTTGGTCGCTGCGGCGTAAATCTCGGCACGCGGCTCACCATCGGCCACCAGGCCATACATCCCAATGCCGGCCGCCAGCGGGCTCTTGCCGCTGCCCTTGCCCGTCTCGATGTAGGCCACCCGGAACCGGCGCCACCCATCAGCACCCTTCCAGCCGAACAGCGACCCCACAATGAACTGCTGCCAATCCAGCAAAACAAAAGGCGAGCCCTCGAACTCACCACCGTTCAACCGCAGCACATCCCGGAAAAACCCGATGGCCCGGGCGGCCGAGGCCGCATCAAAAGTCAAACCTCGCGCGGGCCCGTCCTGCAAATCATCCAAGTGCCGCTTGCCCGCGTCGCGCACATGCGGCCCAGCGATCTTCTCGCCACCACACACCGCCCGCGCATAGGCCGTGACCGGATCAGTGGAAGTAGGCTGCGGACGGGTCCTGCGGCTTGCCATCACTCGGGAACAATTCAGACTGCGGGTTCAGCTCAACGCGGGTGCGGTCCTGCGGGGTGCCGCCGAACTTGCCCAACCACAGCGCCATCTGCTTGCTGGCCATGCTCTTGACCATGGCCCATGGGTTCAAGTGCTCGCCCACTTCGCGCACATTTCCGTCCTCGTCTTCAGCAAACTTGGCCTTGACATCGTTGTCACCCGTCTTCACAACGGCACGCCGGTAATCGGCAGCCGATTGGCACAACGCAGCGAACGCCATCACATCCACATCCGACAGCAGCCGAGCCTTGCGGAACTTTGGGGCCTCTTGCGCCCAAACCACACGCGCTGCATCAGACAGCCATTCTGGCGGCGTCAAGTCCTGCAAGTACTCGGGGTCCGGCTCACGCTTGCCAGACGCACGCTTCCCAGGGTTGCCCATCGCCTCTTTCACGGCGCTCGGCTTCCTTGGGCGACCTGCCACACTCAACTCCAAAAAAAAAAGCGCCTGGGTCAAACCCCAAGCGCTCCAGACTCACACAACACCGAACCCCTCCCCCCTCTCCATTTCGCGGCGATGCGAAAGAAGGGAACCGGTCGGTCTAGGGGCAAAAGGCCCCGAACTTTTCCACCCCCCTTACCTTCTGGCCGCGATGGCCTCAGCCCACGGGTGCTTCGGGTCAACGGGGATTCCGTCCAGCCGGCAGCCCTGCAACACGCCGGACTTTTCCAGCCGCTGCTTCGCGCCGTCATGGCACCGCTTGCAAAGGCTTTGCCAGTTCGACCTATCCCAGAACTTGCCCATGTCGCCACGGTGGGGCTCGATGTGATCGACCACCGTGGCAGGAACGATGCGGCCCAGGTCTTGGTGCATCTTGCACAAGGGATGCGAGCGCAAGAAACCTTCGCGGGCCTTTTGCCACCGTGAACCGTAACCACGGGTGGCGCTGCTCTCACGGTCGAACTTTGATGGGGGCTGGGCCATGAATGCAAAAGGCCCCTGCTGCTGCAGAGGCCCTGTGGTTTGGACGCAGCTGCGCCCTCGGGAATGGATTATGTCAAAAAATTCCGGCGCGGATAAGGGCTTCTTGAAATTTTTTTCTGGCCTGCCCCAGCACCAACTGCCGCTCCATCGGGCAAGCCGGCAGACGGGGGCTACTCCAAACCATGGAGCCGGTGTAGAGGTTGCGGGCCTGCACCGACAGCGCGGTGCGCCAGGGATCGGCCATGGCGTTGACGATGGCGTCTGCGGCCTCCATCTCCACGGCATCGATGTGCACGTCCAGGTTGCCATTGAAGTCGTCGTACTGGCGGCTGGTGCGGGCATGGATGCACCCAGGACTGACGCCATAGTAGCCGTTGGCGTAGGGGTCGCGCCGGCACCAGGCGTGCCACTGGCGCAGCCAGTCGTCAATGCGGGCAGCACATGCCGCGTCGCTCAGTACCATGCCGCCAACAGAAAACGATTCGAGCACGCGCATCAAAGCTCCAGGATCAGGGTTTCAGGGCAAACGCTTCAGGGCGCCCAGCACGGCGGTGCGGCTGGGGCGGGATGGGTCGCGGGCGATGAGGGCCAGGTGGCCGTCTTGCAGGTGGCGCAGGGGCCGGGCGCTGGCGACCAGCCGGGCGCAGCAGGCCACGCACTGCATGCGGTAGGCGCCGCAGGTGGGGCGCTGGGCGTGGAGGGTGCAGGCCGGGCAGGTCATGCGGGGCAGGCCAGGTGCAGGGCTTCGCG
>NZ_NWMV01000053.1 GCF_002837145.1 Macromonas nakdongensis
GGGGCGATGCCGTAGGCGCGCAGCTTGTCCTTGGCGGCCGCGCTCATCCAGTCGGTGGTCCAGGCCGGGGCCAGCTGCGTCACCACCCGCGCGGGCACGCCCAACCCGGCCAGCACGGCGCGCACGTCGTCCTCGATCTGGCCCATGGCGGGGCAGCCGCTGTAGGTGGGGGTGATGACCACCTCCACCCCGTCCGGGGTGGCGCGCACGTCGCGCAGGATGCCGAGTTCGCGCAGCGTGACCACCGGAATTTCCGGGTCGGTCAGCACCTCCAGCGCGGCCCAGACGCGGGCCAGCAGGGCAGCCTCGGTCCCGTCGGGCGGCGGGGCACGCCCCGGGTCGGCCAGGGCAGAAGGGGCGGGCGTGGCGGCGTTCATGCGCGGGGCACTCCCGGCCTCACCAGGGCGCGCCGGGGTGGGCGCGGGCCAGGCTCTGCATCTCGGCCAGCAGGTAGCCCAGGTGCTCGGAATGCACGCCGTGCTTGCCCTGGGTGACGTAGCCTTCGGCCGGCGGGCGGCGCAGCGTGGCCTCGGCCAGGGCGTCGTCCACCAGGGTGTTCCAGTCGGCGCGCAGGGTCTGGGGGTCCAGCCCCAGGCCGCTGGCGGCGGCGTCGGCCTCCACCGGGTTGGTGGCCCAGAACTCCTGGGTGTAGGGCATCAGGTGGTCGAGCGCGGCCTGGGCGCGGGCGTGCGATTCGTCGGTGCCATCGCCCAGGCGCACCAGCCAATCGCGGGCGTGGCGCAGGTGGTAACGCGCTTCCTTGAGCGACTTGGCGGCGATGGCCGCCAGCGCCGGGTGGGTGGAGCGTTGCAAGCCGTCCCACACCAGCACCATGAGCGCGCTGTAGAGGAAGTTGCGCACGATGGTGGTGGCGTAGTCGCGGTTGGCCTGGGCGTAGCCCACCAGCGGGCCGTGGTGCGGCAGCTCCAGCAGGGTGTAGTTGCGGAACTCGTGCGCGTCGCGGAAATAGGCCAGCGTGTCCTCGGTGGCGCCGTCGCCCTGCAGGCGGGCGGCCTCTTGGTACAGCAGGCGGGCCTGGCCGATCAGGTCCAGGCTGGTGTTGGCCAGGGCGATGTCTTCTTCCAAAATCGGGCCGTGGCCGCACCATTCGGCGTTGCGCTGGCCCAGCACCACGGCGTTGTCGGCCAAGTGCAGCAGGTAGTCCACGGTCGTGTCTTGAACGGCGGTGCTCATCACATGTGCCCCACGGCGTCGGGGATCTCGTAGAAGGTCGGGTGGCGGTAGATCTTGTCGGCCGCCGGCTCGAAGAACTCGCCTTTTTCGTCCGGCGCGCTGGCGGTGATGGCCTTGGACGGCACCACCCAGATGCTCACGCCTTCCTGGCGGCGGGTGTACACGTCGCGCGCCATCTGCAGGGCGTGCTGCGCGTCACTGGCGTGCAGGCTGCCGCAGTGCTTGTGCTCCAGGCCCTGCTTGCTGCGGACGAACACTTCCCAGAGGGGCCAATCTTTCAAAGCGGGGGTGGTCATGCGGCCTCCTTCAGGGCACGTTGCTGTTGCTTGCGGGCGTGGGCCAGGGCGGCGTCGCGCACCCACTGGCCGTCGTGGTGGGCCTTGACGCGGGTCGCCAGGCGTTCGTGGTTGCAGGGGCCGTGGCCGTTGACGGTGGCCCAGAACTCGTCCCAATCGATCTGGCCGTAGTCGTAATGGCCGCGCGCCTCGTTCCACTTCAGGTCGGGGTCGGGCAGGGTCACGCCCAGCACCTGGGCCTGGGGCACGGTGGCGTCCACGAACTTCTGGCGCAGGTCGTCGTTGCTGATGCGCTTGATGCCCCAGCGCATGCCCTGCGCGCTGTTGGGGCTGTCGGCGTCCGGCGGGCCGAACATGGCCAGGCATTTCCACCACCAGCGGTTGACGGCGTCCTGCACCATGTCCTTCTGCGCCTGGGTGCCCTGCATCATCACCAGCAGGGCCTCGTAGCCCTGGCGCTGGTGGAAGCTTTCCTCCTTGCACACCCGCACCATGGCGCGGGCGTAGGGGCCGTAGCTGCAGCGGCACAGCGGGATCTGGTTCATGATGGCCGCGCCGTCCACCAACCAGCCGATCACGCCCACGTCGGCCCAGGTCAGCGTGGGGTAGTTGAAGATGGAGCTGTACTTGGCCTTGCCGGTGTGCAGGGCGTCGAGCATCTGGTCGCGGCCGGTGCCCAGGGTTTCGGCGGCGCTGTACAGGTAGAGGCCGTGGCCACCCTCGTCCTGCACCTTGGCAATGAGGATGGCCTTGCGCTTGAGGCTGGGCGCGCGGCTGATCCAGTTGCCCTCGGGCAGCATGCCGACGATTTCGCTGTGCGCGTGCTGGCTGATCTGGCGCACCAGCGTCTTGCGGTAGGCCTCGGGCATCCAGTCCTGCGGCTCGATGCGGCCGTCGGCGTCGATGCGCTCGTCGAACCGGGCCTGCAGCTCGGCCGGCTCGGCGGCCTTGAGCGGCTGGACGGTCTTGCCGGCGTCGTCCGGCACGTTGAAGGATTGCGTGTACATGGCGGCTCTCCTGAGAAAAAATCAGACCTGCTGGGGGCGGTTGTCCACCACGCGCCGGGCCTTGCCGGTCTGGGTGCGGGGGATGGTGTCGGCGTCCAGCACCGACACCCGGGTGGAAATGCCGATGATGGTCTTGATGTGGTGCTGCAGTTCCTTGGCGATGGCGGCGCGCTCGGCGGCGTCGATGCGACCGGTCAGGTCGCGCTGCAGTTCGCACTGCACCTCCACGTTGTCGAGGTGGCCGTCGCGGCTCAGGTTGATCTGGTAGATGCCGGCCAGGCGCGGGTCGCGCAGGATCTGCTCCTCCACCTGGGTAGGGAAGACGTTGACGCCACGGACGATGAGCATGTCGTCGCTGCGGCCGGTGATCTTGCCGAAGCGGCGGAAGGCGCGCGAGGTGGGCGGCAGCAGGCGGGTCAGGTCGCGGGTGCGGTAGCGGATGACGGGCATCGCCTCCTTGGTGAGCGAGGTGAACACCAGCTCGCCGTCGGACCCGTCGGGCAGCACCTCGCCGGTCTCGGGGTCGATCACTTCGGGGTAGAAGTGGTCTTCCCAGATCACCGGGCCGTCTTTCGATTCGATGCACTCGCTGGCCACGCCCGGGCCCATCACTTCCGACAGGCCGTAGATGTCCACCGCGTCGATGCCGAGCTTGCGCTCGATTTCGGCGCGCATGCCCTCGCCCCAGGGCTCGGCGCCGAAGATGCCGACCTTGAGCGAGATCTGCTCGGGCGCAATGCCCTGGCGCTCGAACTCCTCGGCAATCACCAGCGAGTACGACGGCGTGACCATGATGAGGTCGGGCTTGAAGTCCTGGATCAGCTGGACCTGCTTTTCGGTCTGCCCGCCGGACATGGGAATGACGGTGCAACCGGCGCGCTCGGCGCCGTAGTGCGCGCCCAGGCCACCGGTGAACAGGCCGTAGCCGTAGGCGATGTGGCAGAGGTCACCGGGGCGGCCGCCAGCGGCACGGATGGAGCGCGCCACCAGATCGGCCCAGCGGTCGATGTCGCCTTTCGTGTAGCCCACCACGGTGGGCTTGCCGGTGGTGCCCGACGAGGCGTGCACTCGCGACACCTGGCTGCGCGGCACCGCGAACAAGCCGAAAGGGTAGTTGTCGCGCAGGTCGGACTTGGTGGTAAAGGGGAACTTGGCCAGGTCTGCCAGGGTTTTCAGGTCATCGGGGTGGACGCCGGCCGCATCGAACTTCTGCTTGTAGTGGGGCACGTTGTCGTAGGCGTGCTTCAGCGTCCATTTCAGGCGTTGCAGCTGCAGGGCCGAAATCTCGTCGCGGCTGGCGGTTTCGATCGGCTCCAGGTCGCCGGGGCGGGGGTGTTTCACGGGCATGGGGGTTCCTTGGGCGGCGGGGGTCGGTCGGGTCAGGCGGCAGAACGGGGGGCGGGGCCCAGGCCGGCGATCACCTCGCCCTGGATGCGGTAGCTCTTGCCGCGGAACAGCGCCACGGTTTTGCCGCCGCGCACCCGCACGGTGATGTCGTACACCCCGGTGCGGCCGCTGGCGGAACGTTCCACCGCCTCGGCCTCCAGCACGTCGCCCTCGCGGGCGGGGGCCAGGAAGTCGATGTGGCAGGCCGAGGCCACGGTGTTCTGGTTGTAGCTGTTGCAGGCGTAAGCGAAAGCGCTGTCGGCCAGGGTGAACATGAAGCCGCCATGGCAGATGCGGTGGCCGTTGACCATGTCGGCGCGGACCGGCATGCTGACCGTGGCGGTACCGGGGCCGATGGCCTCGATGCGCATGCCCAGGGCCTGGGTGGCGTTGTCGCGCGACCACATGGCCTGGGCCACAGCTTCGGCCAGCGCCTGCGGATCGGTGGAGATGGAAGTGCTCATGGGGCGACAGGCTTTCAGACGTGGTAGCGCCGCTGCACGACGCGGAAGCGGTTGGCCACGAAGGCCGAGTCCGCGTAAGAGGCATTGGCCGCCGGGTTGCCGCCGGTGCCGTGGTAGTCGGAAAACGCGGCCGACTGGTTGACGAACACGCCGCCGGTCAGGTTGATGGACAGCGCCACTTTCCCGCGCCAGGTGGCTTCGGTCATGGCGTCGATCACCACCGCGCGGGTGGAATACAAGCCCACAGTGAGGGCACCGTGTTCGGTGACGATGCGCTCGGACAGGGCGATGGCCGCATCGGCATCGGCCACTTGCACCACGAAGCTGATGGGGCCGAAACGCTCTTCCATGTAAGCGGCCTCGTCGGCGGCGTCCACCGCCAGCAGCACCGGGGTGCGCACGTCGGCGCCGGGGAATTCGGGGTGGGCCAGTTGCTGGGAGGCCAGCACCACGCGGCCCAGGGCGCCGCTGTTGGCCAAGTCCACCCGCTCGGCGGTGGCGCGGCTCTGCACCGCACCCAACACCGCGCAGGCCACCTCGGTCTTGGCCAGGAATTTCTGCAGCGCGGCCGCCAGGTCGGTGCACACCTCGTCGAAGGACTTGTGGCCCTCGTCGGTGTCGATGCCGCCGGCCGGCACGATCAGCGCCTGCGAGGTGGTGCACATCTGGCCCGAATACAGCGACAGGGTGAACGCCAGGTTGCCCAGCATCGCCTTGTAAGCGTCGGTGGATTCGATGACGAGGTGGTTGACGCCCGCCAGTTCGGCGTACACCTGCGCCTGCTTGCAATGGTCCAGCAGCCACTGGCCGAACACGTTGCTGCCGGTGAAGTCCACCGACTTGACCGCCGGGTGGGTGGCCAGCGCCTGGGTGACGCTGCGCTGTTCGGCCACGCACAGGGTGACGAGGTTGGGGTCGAGGCCCTGCTCGGCCAGCACCGCGCGGATGGTGCGCACCGTGAGGGCCGCCGGCAAGATGGCGTTGCTGTGCGGCTTGACGACGACCGCGTTGCCGGTGGCCAGCGCGGCGAACAGGCCGGGGTAGGTGTTCCAGGTGGGGAAGGTGCCGCAGCCGATGACCAGGGCCACCCCGCGGCCGACGATCTCGTAGTGCTTTTTCATCACCAGCGCGGGGTTCTTGCCCTGCGGCTTTTCCCAGGTGGTTTCGGCGGGCACAAAGCTCTGCTCGCGCCAGGCGTAGGCCAAGGCTTCCAGGCCACGGTCGAGCGCGTGGGCGGCGCCGGCCTGGAAGGCCATCATCCAGCCCTGGCCGGTGGTCGCCATGACCGCGTGGCCCATCTCGAAGCTCTGCTTATAAATGCGGTGGAGGATTTCCAGGCAGATGCCGGTGCGGCCCGCGGCGCCCACGGCCTGCCAGCCTTTCATGGCGGCCTGGCCGGCGGCCAGCAGGGCCTCGGGGTCGCAGACGGGGTAGCGCACGTCCAGCGCCACGCCGTAGGGCGAGGCCTCGCGCCCGCCCCAGCCGGTCTGGCCGGGCTGGTCCAGCTCGAAAGGGCGGCCCAGGTGGGCCTGGAACGCCGCCTGGCCGTCGGCCGCGGCGGTTTCGCCATAGACCTTGGGGCTGGGCATTTCGCTGTGGGGCGACCAGTAGCCCCGGGTGGCGATGGCGTGCAGGGCGCCGTCCAGGGTGGCGCGGTGGGTGTCAAACAAAGGATGGGTCATCGGTGGCGGACGCCGAAGCGATACAAAATATCTTTATAAATTTAGATATTGGTATCGTACAAACACCCAGCGCCGAACGACAGAGGGTTTACCCGAGTTCTGCAGAAAGTACGCGGCCATGGCAGTCCCTGGCATGGGCCGCCATTTAGATACAAAAAATAATCAATTGCCCAGGCCGCCGTAACGCGACCGGCCCACGCTCAGGGGGCCGAGACGAGCGGATCGGCGTGCTGGAAGCGTTCCTGCAACCAGGGTGTGGCGGTGGGCACGTCGCCGTTGGCCAGGCGCATCACCGCGTCCAGGTGGTGCTCCGACGGGGCCAGCAGTCGCTGGTAAATCTCTTTGCACAGCACGCGGGCACGCCGGCCCGGCCAGTCCGGGGGCAGCAACACCTCGGGCAGTTCCGGGTCGCGCAGCAACTGGCGCCGGAAGTCGTGGATCAGCAGCACCCGCAGCGGCCAGGCCAGGGCGCCGTCCCCCGCGGGGCCGGCCGCGCGCAACTCATCGAGGATGGGCTGGTAAGTCTGCACAAAGTCCTGGTAGCCACCGGCCAGCTCGTCCAGGTCCCAGGCGCGGCGCACCAGGTCGCTGTCGTTGGCCGACCCACCCAGGTGCGGGTTGGCCGCCAGCAGGGGCATGAGGTGGGGCAGCAGGCCGTCCATGCCGTCGCTGCCCAGGGCGTCGAACACGCGGCGCAGGTCGGCGCTGGGGTGGACGAAGCCCCCGCCCGCCCATTCCCCGAAGCCCTGCCAGAACAGGGCGCGGCGCAGTTTGTCGCGGGTGCGGGCGTCCAGTTCGCCCACCGTCAGCACCAGGCGCCAGCGGCGGTCCCAGGGGGCAGATTCGGCGGCGTAGATCTGGCGCGAGGCTTCCTCGAAACGGCGCTGGCCGGCCGGGGTGAGCCGGTAGTCGGTGCGGCGGCCCTGGGCCTCGCTCAGCAGCCACTCGTCTTTCACCAGCCGGAACACCGAGGTGCGCACCAGGCGCTCGTTCAGGCCCAGCGGCTCAAGCAGGGCGATCAGGCTGCCCAGCCACAAGCGGCCGCCGCGCGGCAGCACCGCGTCGCCGAACACCGTGATGATGAGCGAGCCCGCCTGCATGCGCCCGAGCTGGCGGAAAGCGTCGAGGCGTTGCTGGGCGGGCGATGGGGGGGCGGACATGGCCCCGTATGTTAGCGGCCCAGGGCGGGGCCGGCGCCAGGTCGCGCGCTCAGGCCAGGCGCAGGCCGCCGTCGGCCTTGCCCTTGCCGGCCCGGGCCGGCGGTTTGCACAGACCGCAGACGAAGTGGCGGGCGTTCTCGTACTCGTCGGTCACAAAGTGGCCACCGCAGCAGGAGCACTTGGTGCGCACCAGCATGCCGGCGTCCATGAACTTGCTCAGGCGCCAGGCGCGGGTCACGCTCAGCAGCGGCTCGATGCCGCAGGTGCTCATCTGCTCCTCGTAGAGCTTGAAGGCCTTCATCACCACCTCGATCGGCTCCAGCGCCACCGTCTTATTCAGGTACTCGGCGATGTTGGCGTACAGCGACGCGTGGATGTTGGGCTGCCAGCTCAGGAACCAGTCGGTGGAAAACGGCAGCTGGCCCTTGCTCGGCGACTTGCCGGCGACTTCCTTGTACAGGCGCAGCAGTTTTTCGTAGGACAGGCCGGTTTCACTCTCCAGCACCTGCAGGCGGGCGCCCATGCCGATCAGCGCCACGGCGCGTTCGATGTCCTTGCTTTCGTTGACGATGCTCTTGACGGCGGCCATGGTGCTGCTCCTGCGGGGGTTCGGTGATTCGAGTGAAGGTGGCTCAGGCGGTGGCGTCGGCCAGCTTGCCCGCCATCAAAATGGAAGCGTGCAGGCGCTGGGTGGTGTCGTTGCCGACGCGGTTGGGGGCGTGGCTGCTGGTCAGCAGGCCCCAGACCATGTCCTCGTCGGCGCGGAAGCGGCACAGCAGGGTGTTGGTGCTGGCCACCTTCATCACCTGGGCCGGCGACAGCGCGGCGATCAGCTCGGCCGACTCTTCGCTCACCCCCAGACGGAACACCGCCTCGGCCTTGTCGGCGCGGATCAGCTGCTGCGCCAGCATCAGGTAGGTCAGGTTGGCTTCGCGGATGTCGGCCAGCAGCTGTTCGGTGGTGGTGTTTACGGTGGTCATTTCACTCTCCGGTTTCGCTTCAAGCGCTTCGGCTAACACAGCCAGGAAAACGTTGATTCGTTGAAATGGATTGTGAAATTCCCCCTTTAAACCTTGAATCGGAAAACGGCTGTTCGGCGTGTCGGGCAAGTGGCGATGGCGTGTCAGGCAAATTCCTACAACGCAACTCCCCCAAACAGGGGATGGTCAACGCCATGGAACGGGCTAAGCTGCAATCGGTGCCATGCCACGGTGCCTCCCTTGATGTTTGGAGCTTGTCCATGAACGCCTGGCCCACCCGCCATCTGACCGCCCAACGCGCGCTGGCCGTCCTGGCCCTGACCGGCGCCGCCCTGAGCGCCGCCCAAACCCCGCCCGCCGAGCCGGTGCCGGTGGAAAACGCGGCGCTGGTGGCTCTGGTCAGCGGCCAACGCCTGCACACCGACAACGTGCAGTGGGGCCCGGTGCAACTGCAGTTCCGCGAGAACGGCACGCTCTACGGCAACAACAAAGGCGGAACGGATTCGGGCAAGTGGCGGGTGGAAGGCTCCACGCTGTGCCTGGAATGGCGCCGCTGGGACTACGCCGGTTGCGGCCTGGTGCAACGGGTGGGCGACCGCTACCAGCACCTCTGGCCCAACGGCACGCTGCACTTCACTTTCCAGCCCTGATGGGCCAACCGGGTGCCGCGCATGGCGCGACCCCGGTACGCTCGGACTTCAGGTGGGCCGCATGGCCTGGGCCAGCGCTTCCCGCCCCCGCGCCTGCAGCGCCTCCACCGCCCCCTGCCGGTCAAGCGGTGCCTTGTTCTGGCTCAGCTTGGCCTTGCCCTCCCACCGGGTCACGGCAATCTCCAGGCCCACAATGGCCTGCAGCATCGCGTCCAGGTAGTCGGGCGGGGCGTCGCCCATCTTCCAGGGTTGGGGTTCGGTGGCTTCGTGGCTGCGCGTCAGGCGTGCCACCACGCCGCGCACAAACTTTTCATCGTCGCGCACGGTGAGCCGGCCGTGGGCGTGCACCACTTCGTAGTTCCAAGTGGGCACCTGGCGGTGGGTGTCGTGCTTGCTGGGGTACCAGCTGGGCGAGATGTAACCCTCCACCCCGCGAAACACCACCAGCACGTCGGCGCCGCCCGCGCACCGCTGCCACACCGGGTTGGCCCGCGCCACGTGCGCCGTCAGCGTGCCGTGCTCGCCGCGCGCGGGGTCGTATTCAAAGGGGATGTGGTTGGCGTCCAGCCCCTCGGGCCCGTGCGTCACCAGCATGCCCAGCGGGTGCTGGCGGAGGATGCGCTGCAAGGCGTCGGGCTCGGTCAGCGCAAAGTGGGCGGGGGTGTACATGCCGGTGCTCGCGGGCGGGTCAGGCTTCGCCGCGCTGCATGCGCTCGCTCTTCCAGTACACGTCGTCGCCCCCGTGCATGCGGTTCAGCACCCGCGCCAGCACGAACATCAGGTCGCTCAGGCGGTTGAGGTACTGGCGCGGCGCGTCGTGGATGGCCTCCTCGTTGCCCAGCGCCACCACCTGGCGTTCGGCGCGGCGCGCCACGGTGCGGCAGATGTGCGCCTGCGACGCGGCGCGGGTGCCCGCCGGCAGGATGAATTCCTGCAGCCGCGGCAGCTGGGCGTTGTAGTGTTCCAGCGCCTCGTCCAGCGCCAGCACCGCCTCGCCCTTGAGCAGCTCGAAACCAGGCACGCTCAGTTCGCCGCCCAGGTTGAACAGCTGGTGCTGGATCTCCACCAGCAGCGTGCGCACGTCGGCCGGCAGGTCTTCGCACAGCAGCAGCCCCAGGTGGGAGTTGAGTTCGTCCACGTCGCCCATGGCGTGCACCCGCAGGCTGTTTTTGCTGACGCGCTGGTTGTTGCCCAGGCCTGTGGTGCCGGCGTCGCCGGTGCGGGTGGCGATCTGTGTGAGTCGGTTGCCCATGTGCTTTGCGGTCTCCGGGTGAATGGGGATAATCCGGCCATTATCCCCACCCGGCCCTGGCCCCGCCACACCGGGTGTTTGCCTTTTGGAGCCCCGCATGAACGCCCCCCTGCCCGCCCACCTCCTGCCCACCGTCGCGCTGCGCGCGGTGCCGGCCGAGCTGCTGCAAGAGCTGCAGGCGCGCTTCGGCGGGCAGTGCTCCACCGCGCTGGCGGTGCGCGAACAGCACGGCCGCGACGAGTCTGCCTTCACCCACGTGCCGCCGCCGGCGGCCGTGGTGTTCGCCGAATCCACCCAGGACGTGGCCGACGCCGTGCAACTCTGCGCCCAACACAGGGTGCCGGTCATCCCCTTTGGCGTGGGTTCGTCGCTGGAAGGGCACCTGCTGGCGGTGCAAGGCGGCATCAGCCTGGACCTGAGCCGCATGAACCGGGTGCTGTCGGTCAACGCCGAGGACCTGACCGTGACGGTGCAACCCGGGGTGACGCGGCAGGCGGTGAACCAGGCGGTGAAAAGCGAGGGGCTGTTCTTCCCCATCGACCCCGGGGCCGACGCCTCCATCGGCGGCATGGCCGCCACCCGCGCCAGCGGCACCAACGCCGTGCGCTACGGCACCATGCGCGAAAACGTGCTGGCGCTGGAGGTGGTGACCGCCCGCGGCGAGGTGGTGCGCACCGGCAGCCGGGCCAAAAAGTCCAGCGCCGGCTACGACCTGACGCGCCTGTTCGTTGGCGCCGAAGGCACGCTCGGCGTCATCACCGAGGTCACGCTCAAGCTCTACCCCCTGCCCGAAGCCATTTCCGCGGCCACCTGCTCCTTCCCCAGCATCGAGGCCGCGGTGCGCACCACCATCGCGGTGATCCAGATGGGCGTGCCCATCGCCCGCTGCGAGCTGATCGACGCGGCCTCGGTGCGCGCGGTCAACGCGCACAGCAAACTGAACCTGCGCGAAGAACCGATGCTGCTGATGGAGTTCCACGGCTCGCCGGCCGGGGTGCAGGAACAGGCCGAAACGGTGCAGGAAATCGCCCGCGACCACGGCGCCCAGGCGTTTGAGTGGGCCACCACCCCCGAAGAACGCACCCGCCTGTGGACGGCGCGGCACAACGCCTTTTTCGCCGCCCTGCAAATGCGCCCAGGCTGCAAGGCCATCACCACCGACACCTGTGTGCCCATCAGCCGCCTGGCCGACTGCCTGCTCGACTCGGTGGCCGAGGCCGACGCGTCCGGCCTGCCCTACTTTCTGGTGGGCCACGTGGGCGACGGCAACTTCCATTTCGGCTACCTGATCGACCCCGACAGCGCCGACGAACGTGCCCTGGCCGAGCGCCTGAACCACCAGGTGGTGGCGCGCGCCCTGGCCATGCAGGGCACCTGCACCGGCGAACACGGCGTCGGCCTGCACAAAATGGACTTCCTGCGCACCGAAGCGGGCGACGGCGCCATCGCGCTGATGCGCGCCGTCAAGCAGGCGCTGGACCCCGACAACATCCTGAATCCGGGGAAGATTTTTCCGTTGTGACCCCCACCACCGGCCCGGGCCCACGCCGGCGCCACTGGGCGCTGCACCCCCTCTCCATCGCGCTGTACTACGCCCTGTTTTCGGCGCTGTGGATCCTGTTGTCCGACCGCGCGGTGAATTGGCTGGTGCCCGACCCGGCGCAGGCCCTGCTGGTCGGCACCGTCAAGGGCTGGCTGTTCGTGGCAGTCACCTCCCTCCTGCTTTACGGGCTGCTGCTGCGCTGGCAGGCCAGCGGCGAAGCGACCCCTGGCACCCCACCGCCCCTGCGACCCGCCAGCAGCCGCTTCCCGCGGTTGGCGGTGCTGCTGCTGACCCTGACCATCGGCGGCCTGACGGCCCTGAGCATCAGCAGCAAATACCGCGCCGACAAAACCCACGCCGCCGCGCAGCTCCAAGCCATCGCCGAGGCCAAGGCCCAGCAGCTCTGGAGCTGGCACCAGGAGCGCCTGGACAACGCCCGCCTGCTGCAACACAACCAGGACCTGCGCACCCACTGGCTGGGCTGGCTCGCCGACGGCAACGCCGAACACCCCACACACCTGCGCGAACGCTTGGGCCTGTTCACCGACAGCGGGCGCTTTGCCCGGGCCGAAATCGTGGGCCGCCAGGGCCAACGCGTGGCCGCGCCCGCCGACGGCGCCACCGCCTCCGACGACCCCGTGCTGCAGCAAGGCATGGAGCGCGCCCTGGCCGAACGGCGCCCGCTGCGCGTCGGCCCCTGGCGCGACAGCGGGGGCCGCCTGCGGCTGGCCTTCATCGCCCCGCTGGTGACCGAAGGCCCCGGCGCGGCCACCGTGGTGCTGCACGTGGACCCCGCCGAAACCCTGCACCCGGCCCTGCACAGCTGGCCACTGCCCGAAACCAGCGCCGAAGCCTTTTTGTTCCGCCAGGACGGCAACGAGGTGCTCTTCCTCAGCCCCCTGCGCCACGAGGCCGACGCCGCCCTGCGCAAACGCCTGCCGCTGGACCAACCCGACCTCTTGACCGCCCGCGTGCTGCGCGGCCAGGCGACCCAGGACACCGCCATCGAAGGCAACGACTACCGTGGCGTGCCCGTCCTGGCCGTGGCCCGCCGCATCGGCGACACGGAGTGGTGGATGCTGGCCAAGCAGGACCGCGACGAGCTCATGACCGGGGCCGTCGTCAGCGGCTTGACCCTGGCGCTGGCCGGCGTGCTGGCGGTGTTTGCCATGGGCGTGGCGGTGTACTTCTACCAGCAGCGTCGGGCCCTGCTGCGCTCGGCCCGAGACATCGAAGAACTGCGCCAGGCCCGGGAAGCCCTGCAAGCCAGCGAACGGCGTTACCGCCTACTGGCCGACAACGCCACCGACGTGATCTGGCTGTACGACCTGCGCCAGCACCGCTTCGACTACGTCAGCCCCTCGGTCGAACGGCTGCGGGGCTACACCCCGGTCGAGGTGCTGACTCAAAGCCTCGACGAGGCCTTCACCCCCGAATCGGCGCAGGCCATGCGCGAGCAGCTGCCCTGGCGCCTGCAGGCCTTCGCCGGGGGCGACGTGTGGATGCGCACCCAGATCGACGAAGTGGGCCAGCGCCACAAAGCGGGGGGCAGCGTGCCCACCGAAGTGGTGTCCACCCTGATTCCCAACGCCCAGGGCGAACCCGTGCAGATGCTCTGTGTGGCGCGCGACATCACCACCCGCAAGCAACAGGAAGCGCAGATCGTGCGGCTCTCGCAGGCCACCGAACAAAGCCCGGCCGGGGTCATCATCACCAACCTGGAAGGGCGCATCGAGTACGTCAACCCCGCCTTCGAGCGCCTGACCGGCTACACCAGCGCCGAAGCCCTGGGCCGCAACCCGCGCATGCTGCAGTCGGGCCAGACCCCGCCGGACCGTTACGCCGCCATGTGGCAGGCGCTGCGGGCCGGCCACCCCTGGACCGGCGAACTCCTGAACCGCCACAAGCACGGGCACGACATGGTGCAAAGCGTGACCATCGCTCCGGTGCGCGACGCCCAAGGCCGCGCCACGCACTACCTGTCGGTGCAGCTGGACGTGACCGCCCAGCGCCAGGCCGAAGCCAAGGCCCACCGGTTGGCCTGGTTCGACCCGCTGACCGAGCTGCCCAACCGCCCGCAACTGCTGGACAGCCTGGACCACGCCTTGAGCGACGACCGGCGGCGGAGCCGCCAACGCGCGCTGCTGCTGATCAACGTGGACCGCTTCAAAACCCTGAACGACGCCCTGGGCCACACCGCGGGCGACCAGCTGCTGCAAGGCCTGGCGCAGCGCCTGCGCCTGTTGCTGCAACCCGGCGACCTGCTGGCCCGCACCGGCGCCGACGAATTCGCCCTGCTGGCACACAGCGGCCAGCACAGCGACCCCGGCACCTCCACCGACGCCATGCACCGCGCCCACGCGGTGCATGCGGCGCTGACGCCCTCTTTCGAACTGGCCGAAGGGGCGGTGATCAACGTCACCGCCAGCGTCGGCGTGGCCCTGCTGCCCGAAGGCACGGACGACGAACCGAGCGCGGTGCTGCGCCGGGCCGACACCGCCCTGCACCGCGCCAAGGAAGCGGGCGGGCAGCAGACCGCCTTCTTCGACGCCGACATGGGCCAGCGGGTGAGCCAGCGCTTCACCATCGAGCAGGACCTGCGGCGCGGCCTGGAAGCGGACGAACTGCGCCTGTACCTGCAACCCCAGGTCAACGCCGAAGGCCACACCGTCGGGGCCGAGGCGCTGGTGCGCTGGCAGCACCCGGAACAGGGCCTGGTGCCCCCGGGCCTGTTCATTCCGGTGGCCGAGGCCAGCGGCCTGATCGACCAATTGGGCACCTGGGTGCTGCGCGAGGTGTGCCAGCACCTGGGCAGCCTGCACACGCACGGCCTGCGCCTGCCGATTGCGGTCAACATCAGCCCACGCCAGTTCCACAACGCCGACTTCGTCGCCGACCTGCTCGCGCTGTTGGACCGCACCGGCGCGCAGGCCAGCGACCTGATCCTGGAAATCACCGAGGGCGTGGTGGTGCAGCAGATCGACACCGTGGTGCAACGCATGGGCGAGCTCACCGGCCACGGGGTACGTTTCTCGATCGACGATTTCGGCACCGGCTATTCCTCGCTGTCTTACCTGAAACGGCTGCCCATCCACGAGCTCAAGATCGACCGCAGCTTTGTGCAGGACGCGCCGTCCGACCCGAGCGACGCCGCACTGGTGGAGGCCATTCTGTCGGTGGCCAGCCACCTGCGCCTGCGCGTGGTGGCCGAAGGGGTGGAAACGCCGGAACAGGCCGCCTTCTTCACCCGCCACCCGGGGGTGCTGATGCAGGGCTACCTGTTCGGCCGGCCCGAACCCGCACAGGGCCTGGTCGAGCGCTGGCGGCTCGGCCACTCAGGCGGCTGAAACCGCCGGCATCCGGTACAGCCAGAGCGGGCGCCCGTCGGGGCAGGCCCAGATGTGGGTGGGCGCCCAGTCCGGCACCGGGAATTCCAGGCTGGCCAGCCAGGCGCCCTCGGTCAGCTCCTGGCGCGCCTTGGCCGCCGCACGGGGCATGCTTTCGGGGCGCTGGAACAGGTAGACTAGGGCATACGGCTGCCAGTCGGTGGCCCACATGTCGCCCTGGCGCACGCGGGCGCCGCGGC
>NZ_NWMV01000054.1 GCF_002837145.1 Macromonas nakdongensis
ACCGCCAGCAGCGCCCGGCCGGCGCTCAAGCCGCCGAGCGCCACCGTTTGTGCCTGGGCACCCGCCGCACCGGCCAGCGCCGCCATCAGCAGCCAGGGCGCGGGGAGGTGGCGGGTGGGCATGGCGGAGGCGGCGCGGGGGTCAGTCGCGGAAGTTCTTGAACGACAGCGGCAGGTCGCTCAGCTCTTTCTTGATCACGGCCATGGCGGCCTGCAGGTCGTCGCGCTTGGCGCCGGTGACGCGCACCTCCTCGCCCTGGATGGCGGCCTGCACCTTGAGCTTGCTGCCCTTGATGGCCTGCTGGATTTTCTTGCCGTCTTCGGTGGCGATGCCGTTGCGCACCTTCAGCACCTGTTTGACCTTGTCGCCGCCGATCTTTTCTACCTTGCCGGCGTCGATGAAGCGCACGTCCACGCTGCGCTTGGTCAGCTTGTTTTTCAGGATGTCGTCGACCTGGGTGATCTGGAAATCGCTGTCGGCGTACAGGGTGATTTCCTTGTCTTTCAGCTCGACGGCGGCCGAGCTGCCCTTGAAGTCGAAGCGGGTGCCGATTTCCTTGGCGGTTTGCTCCACGGCGTTTTTCACTTCGACGAGATTGGGTTCCAGGACGGTGTCAAAAGAAGGCATGGGGTTCGATCACGGATGAGACAATCCGCGCATGTTAGTCGAGAACCACGTGGCGCTCCAGCGCCTGAACACTTTTGGCATCGCAGCGCGCGCGCACCGGCTGGCGCGGGTGCGCAGCGAGGCCGAATTGCAGGCCCTGATCCGCCACCCGGACTGGCGCGCCGACGAGGTGTTCGTACTCGGCGGGGGCAGCAACATCGTGCTGACCGGCGACCTGCGCGCACTGGTGCTGAAGGTGGAAGTGGCGGGCCGCCGCCTGCTGCAGGAAACCGACAAGGGCTGGCTGGTGGAGGCCGGCGCTGGCGAGCCGTGGCACGGCTTTGTGGCCTGGACGCTGGCCCAGGGCTGGCCGGGGCTGGAGAACCTGGCGCTGATCCCGGGCACGGTGGGCGCTTCGCCGGTGCAGAACATCGGCGCCTACGGGGTGGAGCTGCAGGACCGTTTTCACGGCCTGGACGCCATCGACCTGGAAACCGGCGAGCCCTTCAGCCTGAACGCGGCGCAGTGCGGTTTCGGCTACCGCGATTCTGTCTTCAAGCACGCCCGTGCCGGCGCACATGGCTTCGGCCTGGCCGGGCGGGCGCTCATCACCCGCGTGCGCTTCTGGTTGCCCAAGCCGTGGCAGCCGGTGCTGGGTTACCTGGACCTGGAACGCAAGATGGCCGAGACCGGCATCCATGCGCCGTCGGCCCAGCAGCTGTTTGACTGGATCTGTGACATCCGCCGCGCCAAGCTGCCGGACCCGGCCGTCATCGGCAACGCCGGCAGCTTTTTCAAGAACCCCACGGTCACGCCCGAGCAGTGCGTCGACATCATCGGCCGCGACCCGAAGGTGGTGCACTACCCCATGCCGGACGGCAGCATCAAATTGGCCGCGGGCTGGTTGATCGACGCCTGCGGCTGGAAAGGCAAGACCGTGGGCCACGCCGGCGTCTACGAGAAGCAGGCGCTGGTGCTGGTGAACCGCGGCGATGCCGAACACCCCTGCACCGGTGGCGAGGTGATGACGCTGGCCAAGGCCATCCAGACCAGCGTGTACGAGCGTTTTGGCATCCGGCTGGAGCCGGAGCCGGTGGTGGTGGGCTGATCGTGAGGTGCGCATGGTGAGCAAGCAGCGTGGCTGGCGACGTGCCGCCGTGTGGGTCCTGGCGGGCCTGTTGGCGGTGGTGCTGGCCGTGGCCCTGGGGCCGCGCAACGCCTACGGGCCCGATGAGCCCGCCCCCCGGCCGGCCTTGCCGGTCGACCCGAAGCAACTCGACGCCTGGCTGGTGCAGTCCGAAAGCGCCTACCCCGACATCCGGCCGGGTACCGCCAAAGGCGTCGTCTGGCACGGCGAGACGGGACAGCGCACGCCGTGGGCGGTGGTGTACCTGCACGGCTTCAGCGCCTCGCGGCTGGAGGTGGCGCCGCTGCCGGAACGGGTGGCGCAGCGGCTGGGCGCCAACGTCTTCTACACCCGCCTCAGCGGCAATGGGCGCACCGGGCAGGCCATGGGCGAAGCCCGTGTGCAGGACTGGTTGGCCGACACGGTCGAGGCGGTGCGCATCGGCCGCCTCTTGGGCGATCGGGTGCTGGTGCTGGCCACGTCCACCGGCGGCACCCTGGGCACCTGGCTGGCCACCCGCCCCGAAGGCGCGGACGTGAGCGCCTACGTCTTCATCTCGCCCAACTTCGGCCCGAAGAACCGCCTGTCCGAGCTGATCAACGGACCCTGGGGCCAGCAGCTGGCGTTCTGGCTGGAGGGTGAGATGCGCGGCGAGGTCTCGGGCAAGCCCGACGAGGCGCGTGGCTGGACCGAGCGCTACGCCACCCGGGCGCTGTTCCCCATGATGGCGCTGGTCCAACACGTGCGCGACAGCGATTTGTCGGCGTTTCGCACCCCGGTGCTGGTGTTCTACGCCCCGGGCGACCGCACCGTGGAGCCCGAGCAGACCCGCCAGGTGTTCGCGCGCCTGGGCAGCCCGCGCAAGACGCTGGAAGCCGTCAATTACAGCGAGGCCGAAGGCCAGCACGTGCTGGCCGGCGACATCCGTGCGCCCCGGGCCACCGGGCCCATGACCGAACGCATCCTGGGCTGGCTCGCCGAACAGGATTTGTGAGCCTGCAGCCAGCTCAGTGATCGGCGGCGTCGGGGTGCCGGCTCGGCGTCGCTGGGGGCAGTGCCAGCGTCCAGGCCAGCCGCGCGCCTACTGTCGCCATCAGCCCCGCGACCCAGAAGATGGCCGCCACCCCAACCACCGTGCCGGACGAGCCGAACACCAGGGGCATGCACACGCTGGAGGCGCTCACCGTCATCAGCCGCAGGCCCAGGGCCTTGCCGATGCGTTCGGGCGGGGTGATCTGGTGCAGCGTGCTCAACACCATGGGCTGCAGCGCGCCCAGGGTCCAGCCCAGCACCAGCGAGCAGGCCGCGGCCACCCAGGCGTTGGGCACGAAGGGGTAGAGCGCCAGCAGCCCCCCGGTGGCGGCCAGGCAACTGCCCATCAGGGCGTGTTCCGGCCAGCCCGCGGTCAGGCGCGGCAGCATGGGCCGAGCGATCGCGGCCGACGCGGCGAAAGCGGCCAGGATGAAGCCGATCACCGACGCGCTGAAGCCGCGCTCGTGTCCCAGCATGGGCACGACGAAGGCGTGCACGTCCCAGCAGGTGGCCACGATCCAGGCCGTGGCCAGCAGGCGGCGCATGCGCGTGTGCTGCAGCAGCCTGCCGCTGGCGGCGGTGGCCGGTGCCGCGGCGCCGCGTGGGGCCGTTTTTTCGGGCACGCCGCGCACCCAGAACCAGCTCGACAGGGCCAGCACACCCACGGTGGCACAGGCCCAGCGCAGCGCGGTGGTGTCCAATGCCGTGGCGCCGGCGTGGTCCAGGATCAGCCCGCACAGGGCCGGTCCGATCAGGTTGGCCATGGGCGGCGCCAGCGACAGCCAGCCCCACAGCTCGCGCCGTTCCTGCACGCTGCATTCCACCATACCCGCGCGCCGCTGCACCGACACCTGGGCCAGCCCCATGGCGCCGCCGGCCAGCAGCGCCGCCACGCAGAACGCGGCGTAGCTGGCCCCAATGGCCGCCACCGCCGCGCCGCCACCCGACAGGGCCAGACACAGCCGCCAGGGCAACTGCAGGCCGCGGCGGTCCACCAGCTTGCCCCAGGGCAGGGCCATGAGCACGTTGCTGGCGGCGAACAGCGCGATCAGCCCGCCGATGGCGAGCGCCCCATGCCCGTGGTGCAGCGCGTACAGCGGCAAGGCCATGCGCAGGCCGGTCATGCAGGCGTGCACCGACACCTGACCGACGATGAGCCGGGCCAGAAGGCGTTTGGAAGCAACCATGGACCGCTGAAATGCAGAAAAGGCCGGTCGCCCGGCCTTCGGTGTCTGCCTGCCGGGGCTTACTGGCCCAGCTTCAGGAAATCGTCGCCCTGGCCCAGCGACAGCAGGCCGGCGTTGGAATACACGCCCAGCTTGGCGCGCGTGTCCACGATGTCCAGGTTGCGCATCGTCAACTGGCCGATGCGGTCCAGCGGGCTGAACGGCGCTTCTTCCACCTTTTCCATGCTCAGGCGCTCGGGCGCGTAGGTCAGGTTGGGCGACTCGGTGTTCAGGATCGAGTAGTCGTTGCCACGGCGCAGCTCCAGCGTCACCTCGCCGGTGATGGCACGGGCCACCCAGCGTTGGGCGGTTTCGCGCAGCATGATGGCCTGCGGGTCGAACCAGCGGCCCTGGTACAGCAGGCGGCCCAGCTTCAGGCCGTTCATGCGGTACTGCTCGATGGTGTCTTCATTGTGGATGCCGGTGACCAGGCGCTCGTAGGCGATGTGCAGCAGCGCCAGGCCCGGGGCCTCGTAAATGCCGCGGCTCTTGGCTTCGATGATGCGGTTCTCGATCTGGTCGCTCATGCCCAGGCCGTGGCGGCCGCCGATTTCGTTGGCCTTCAGGATCAGGTCCGCCAGGTTGTCGAAGCTCTGGCCGTTCAGCGCCACCGGCACGCCTTCTTCAAAGCGCACGGTCACTTCCTCGGCCTTCACCGCCACCTCGTCCTTCCAGAACGCCACGCCCATGATGGGGTTGACGATGCGGATGCCGCTGTTCAGGTGCTCCAGGTCCTTGGCCTCGTGCGTCGCGCCCAGCATGTTGGAGTCGGTGCTGTAGGCTTTCTCGACCGACATCTTGTAGTCGTAGCCGTTGGCGATGAGGAATTCGCTCATCTCCTTGCGGCCGCCCAGCTCGTCGATGAAGGTCTGGTCCAGCCAGGGCTTGTAGATTTTCAGCGCCGGGTTGGTCAGCAGGCCGTAGCGGTAGAAGCGCTCGATGTCGTTGCCCTTGAAGGTGGAACCGTCGCCCCAGATGTGGACGTCGTCTTCCTTCATGGCGGCCACCAGCATGGTACCGGTCACGGCGCGGCCCAGCGGGGTGGTGTTGAAGTAGGTCACGCCCGCGGTGCTGATGTGGAAGGCGCCGGCTTGCAGCGCGGCAATGCCTTCGGCCGCGAGTTGCGGGCGGCAGTCCACCAAGCGGGCCTGGATGGCGCCGTAGCCCATGGCCTTGCGCGGGATTTCGTCGTAGTCCGACTCGTCCGGCTGGCCCAGGTTGGCGGTGTAGGCGTAGGGCAGGGCGCCCTTCTTCTTCATCCACAGCAGCGCGGCAGAGGTGTCCAGGCCGCCTGAAAAGGCAATGCCCACTTTTTGCCCGGTGGGCAGTTGTTGCAGGATGGTGGCCATGCGTCAGCTCCCTGGAATCAACCGAAGTGGCAGATGTAGTGGTAGGCCTCGGTCACACGGATCTCGAAGCTGCTGTTGCCCGGGATGCTGAATTTCTCGCCGGGGCCGGATTTCAGCCAAACGTCGGTGCCGGCCAGTTTGTATTCGCAGCCACCGGCCACGCATTCCATGATTTCGGGCGCGCCGGTGTTGAAGGTCAGGGTGGCGGGCAGCACCACACCGACCGACTTCTTGGTGCCATCGGGGAAGGTGATGCCGTGGCTGACGCACTTGCCGTCGAAGTACACGCTGGCTTGGGTGTTGACGGACACGCCGGAGATTTGGGTGGTGCTCATGGGGGTGGGGTGGAAAGGTGGCTGAACAGGGGGTGGCCGCGCAGAACGGCCAGGTCAACCCTGCATTTTAGGGGAGGCGTTGGTGCCGCAGGCGGGCAGGTGCCTGGACGCGTCGGCCGGGGTGGGGTTTCAGCCGCGTTCGGCCCAGTCGTCCGGGGCAAAACCCACGGTCACGTCGCCGTTGCTCCACTCCACCACGGGTCGCTTGATCACGCTGGCGTGCTGCGCCATCAGGCCGTGGGCGCTGGCTTCGTCGGTCAGGCCGGCCTGCACGGCAGGGTCCAGCTTGCGCCAGGTGGTGCCTTTGCGGTTGACCAGTTTTTCCAGCCCGACCTGCGCCACCCAGTGTGGCAGCCGGGGTTCCGGCACGCCCTGCTTCTTAAAGTCGTGGAACTCGTGTGCCACCCCGTGTTCGTCCAGCCAGGTGCGGGCTTTTTTCACGGTGTCGCAGTTGGGGATGCCGTAAACCTTGATCATGCAGGGCATTGTGCCGGAATATCTGTGCCCGACCGGGCTGGTGGCACTGCGACAATACCGTTTTCGAATTGCCACCACCCTTTGCCCATGAACGCGCTCCCTACCACCCTGGCCGATTGGCTCGCCCATTGCGAACGCCTGCACCCCAAGACCATCGACATGGGGCTGGACCGGGTGCGCGAGGTGGCTGCGCGCCTCAACGGCGGTCAGGGCCTGGTGCTGCCGTGCCCGCTCATCACCGTCGGCGGCACCAACGGCAAGGGTTCCACCTGCGCCATGCTGGAGGCCATCTACCTGCAGGCCGGCTACCGCACGGGCGTCTACACCTCGCCGCACCTGGTGCATTTCCAGGAACGCTGTCGGGTGCAGGGCGAGGCCGTGGCGCCCGAAGCCCTGTTGCCGGCGTTTGCCGAGGTCGAGGCCGCGCGCCGCGGTGGCCCCGGCCAAGCCGAGGTGTCGCTCAGTTACTTCGAGTTCACCACCCTGGCCATCGTGCTCACCCTGGCCCGTGCCGGGCTGGACGTGATCGTGCTGGAGGTGGGGTTGGGCGGCCGCCTGGACGCGGTCAACGTGTTCGACACCGATTGCGCCGTCATCACCAGCGTGGACCTGGACCACGTGGAATACCTGGGCCCGGACCGCGAATCCATCGGTTACGAAAAAGCCGGCATCATGCGCACCGGCCGCCCGGTGGTGGTGAGCGACCCGGTGCCGCCGCAGAGCGTGCTCGACCGGGCGCTGGAAATCGGTGCCGACCTGTACCGCGCTGGGCGCGACTTCACCTGCGGGGGCGACAAGCAGCAGTGGAACTGGGCCGGGCGCAGCCGCCGCTACGCCGGCCTCGCCTACCCGGCCTTGCGCGGTGCCAACCAACTGGTCAACGCCGCCGGGGTGCTGGCGGTGGTGGAGGCCCTGCACCCGCGCCTGCCGGTCACCGCGCAGGCGGTGCGCAACGGCCTGGCGCTGGTGGAGTTGCCTGGGCGCTTCCAGATCGTGCCCGGCCAGCCCACCCTGGTGCTGGACGTGGCGCACAACCCCCACGCCGTGGCCGCCCTGGCCGAAAACCTGGACGCCATGGGCTTCTACCCCACCACCCATGCGGTGTTCGGGGCCATGGCCGACAAGGACCTGCGCCCCATGTTCGAGCGCGTCAACCCGATGATCGACCGCTGGTATTTCACCGACCTGCCCCTGCCGCGTGCGGCCCCGGCGTTGGACCTGGCCGCCATCTGGCAGGGTGTCAACACCCGCCCCGATGCCCGCGCCAGCCAGCACGCCTCGCCCCAGGCGGCGCTGGCGGCGGCGGTCGCGGCCGCCGACCCGGCTGATAGAATCGTGGTTTTCGGATCCTTTTTCACCGTGGGTGGCGTGCTGCACGACGGTGTGCCGCGCTTGTCCGCCAAGCACCTGCAGGCCTGACGCCTCGGCGCCCGCTGCCCACGCACCCCCGGCGCCGCCGGGCCACCCTTAGCGAAACCGGCGAATGTTCAATCTCCGTTCTGGCGGGCAGGGCAGTTCCAGCCCGTCGCAGCCCCCTTCCATCGAGGCCATTCGTCGCCGCGCGCGCCACCGCCTGATCGGTGCCAGCGTGCTGGTGCTGGCCGGTGTGGTGGGTTTCCCGCTGTTGTTCGACACCCAGCCACGCCCGATCGCCGTGGACATCCCGATCGACATTCCCGCCAAGAACGCGGTGCCGCCCCTGGCCATGCCCGGGGCGACCGGCCCGGCCGCCGTGAAGGTGGAGGGCCTGGCCGAGCGCGAGGAAGTGGTGCCGGCCACCCCGGCGCCCCAACCCGAGTCCGCCGCGCCGGAAGCGGCCCGTCCGGTCGGATCGGGCACGCCCGCGGTCCCGTCCGCGGTGGTCGCATCCCCCGCTCCTGCGGCCCCCAAGGCCCCGGCCGAACCGGCTGCGCCCGTCCAACCGGCGCCGCCCTCCGAAGCGGCTCGGGCCCAGGCCCTGCTCGACGACAAACCCGCAGCGCCTGCCGCCGCCCGCATCGTCGTGCAGGTGGGTGCCTTTGCCGAGCAGGCCCGGGCCCAGGAGGTGCGCAGCCGGCTGGAGCGCGCCGGTCTGAAAACCTACACCCACGTGGCCGAAACCTCCGAGGGTAAGCGCATCCGCGTGCGCCTGGGGCCGTTCGCGTCGCGCGCCGAAGCCCAGAAAGCCGCCGACAAGGTCAAGGCCCTGGGCCTGCCGGCGGCCCTCCTGACCCTGTGAGTATGGGCGGCGTCGATATTTTCTTTCTGCTGGTGCTGCTGGCCTCGCTGGTGCTGGGGCTGTGGCGCGGCCTGGTCTACGAAGTGTTGTCCCTCGTTGGCTGGGTCCTGGCCTTTTTCCTGGCCCAGTGGTACGCCGAAGACGCGGCCGCCTATCTGCCCCTGGGCAGCACCGCCGAGCCCTTGCGCTACGCCGCCGGTTTTGCGGTGGTCTTCATCGCCACGGCCTTCGCGTCGGCGTTCGTCGCCTGGCTCATCCAAAAAGGCATCGAAAGTGTGGGCCTGCGCCCGGTGGACCGGGCCCTGGGGGCCGCTTTCGGTGCCCTGCGCGGTGTGGTCATCCTGCTGGCGCTGGCGCTGGTGGTGAACATGACGCCCCTGAAAGAAGAAGAGGCCTGGCGCACTTCGGTCGGGGCAGGGTGGCTCCATGCCGGCCTGCGCACCGCCAAAGGCGCCATGCCCGAAAACATTGCCCAGTATTTCCCTTGAATCCAGGACCTGTACATGTGTGGAATCGTTGGTGTCGTCAGTCAAGCGCCGGTCAACCAGTTGATCTATGACGCGTTGCTGCTCTTGCAGCACCGTGGCCAGGATGCCGCCGGCATCGTGACCCAGTTGGAGCGCAAGTTCTTCATGCACAAGGCCAAAGGCATGGTGCGTGACGTGTTCCGCACGCGCAACATGCGGGCCCTGCCGGGCAACAGCGGCCTGGGCCAGGTGCGCTACCCCACGGCCGGCAACGCCTTCAGCGAAGAAGAGGCCCAGCCCTTCTACGTGAACGCGCCCTTCGGCATCGTCATGTCGCACAACGGCAACCTGACCAATGCCCACGCGCTCAAGCAGGAGATGGTCCAGTCGGACCACCGGCACATCAACACCGAGAGCGATTCCGAGGTGCTGCTCAACGTGCTGGCGCACGAACTGGGGCAGGCCAGCGAGCACGGCCAGCTGCACACCGAAGCGGTGTTCGCCGCGGTGCGCGCGGTGCACAAGCGGCTCAAGGGGTCTTACGCCGTGGTCGCGCTGATCGCCGGCCACGGCCTGCTGGCCTTCCGCGACCCCTACGGCATCCGCCCGCTGTGTCTGGGCGTGGGCAAGGACGGCACCGTCATGGTGGCGAGCGAATCGGTGGCGCTGGAAGGCACGAGCCACGAGCTGGTGCGCGACGTGGCGCCCGGCGAAGCGGTGTTCATCGGCCTGGACGGGCAATACGAATTCCGCCAGTGCGCCGACAATCCGCAGCTCTTCCCCTGCATTTTCGAGTACGTCTACCTGGCCCGCCCGGACTCGACCATGGACGGCATTTCGGTCTACCAGGCGCGCCTGAACATGGGCGAGACCCTGGCCAAGCGGGTCGTCTCCACCGTGCCGCCGAACGAGATCGACGTCGTCATCCCCATCCCCGAATCCAGCCGCCCTTCTGCCACCGAGCTGGCCCAGCTGCTGGGCAAGCCCTACCGCGAAGGCTTCGTCAAAAACCGCTACGTCGGCCGCACCTTCATCATGCCGGGCCAGGCCGTGCGCAAGAAATCGGTGCGCCAGAAGCTCAACGTGATCGCCAGCGAGTTCAAGGGCCGCAACGTGCTGCTGGTGGACGACTCCATCGTGCGCGGCACCACCAGCCGTGAAATCGTGCAGATGGCGCGCGAGGCCGGGGCCAACAAGGTCTACATGGCCAGCGCCGCGCCGCCGGTGATCTACCCCAACGTCTACGGCATCGACATGCCGACCAAGGACGAACTGGTGGCGCACGGCCGCAGCACCGAGGAAATCCGCCAGATCATCGGCTGCGACGCCCTGATTTACCAGGACGTGGACGCGATGAAGAAGGCCGTGGGTGCCCTGAGCACCCAGCTGTGTGGTTTCGAAGCCTCGTGTTTCGATGGCGTCTACGTCACCGGCGACGTGACTTCCGAGGACGTGGTGCGCCTGAACGAAAAGCGCGTGGGCACCGAGGAAGGCGACACCGACACCTCGCGCCTGTCGCTGCCGAACTCCCAGGAGTCCTGAGCCGTGGCCGATTCTTCGTGGCAACACCTGCGGCGCGAGACCCTGGCGGTGCGCGCGGCGGTGCCGCGCAGCCAGTACGGTGAAAATTCCGAGGCGCTGTACCTGACCAGTGGCTACGTGCAGCCCGACGCGGCCACCTCGGCGCGCCGTTTCGGCGGCGAGGAAGACGGTTACACCTACGGCCGCTCCGGCAACCCCACCGTCACCAGCTTCGAGCAGCGCCTGGCCGCGCTGGAAGGCGCCGAGGCCTGCATGGCCACCGCGTCGGGCATGTCGGCCATCATGCTGATGTGCTTCAGCCTGCTCAAGGCCGGCGACCACGTCATCATTTCGCAGTCGATGTTCGGCTCCACGCTCAAGCTGATCGGCAGCGAGTTCGGCCGCTTCGGGGTGGAAACGTCCATCGTGCCGCAGACCGACCTGGCGGCCTGGCAAGCGGCCATCCGGCCCAGCACCCGCCTGCTGTTCGCCGAAACCCCCACCAACCCGCTGGGCGAGGTGTGCGACATCGCCGCCCTGGCCGCGCTGGCGCATAACGTTGGTGCGCTGTTGGCGGTGGACAACTGCTTTGCCACCCCCGCGTTGCAGCGCCCGATCGAGCTGGGCGCCGACATCGTCATGCACTCCGGCACCAAGTACCTGGACGGACAAGGCCGCGTGATGGCCGGCGCCCTGTGCGCCCGCGAGCAGTTGGTGGTCGAGAAATTCCTGCCGGTGCAGAAGAACTCGGGCATGGTGCTGTCGCCCTTCAACGCCTGGGTCGTGCTCAAAGGCCTGGAAACGCTGGACCTGCGCATGCAGGCGCAAAGCGCCCTCACGCTGGAACTGGCGCAGTGGCTGGAAGCCCACCCCGCCGTGGCCCGGGTCTATTACCCCGGCTTGGCCAGTCACCCGCAGCACGAACTGGCCATGCGGCAGATGAACGGACTGGGTGGCGCGGTGCTGTCGTTTGACGTGAAAGCCAGCAGCTCCGAGCAGGCCCGCGCCCGCGCTTTCCATGTGCTGGACCAGCTGCAGGTGCTGTCGCTCTGCACCAACCTGGGCGACACCAAAACCCTGTGCACCCACCCCGCCAGCACCTCGCACGGCAAGCTCACCGAAGCGCAGCGCCAGGCCGCCGGCATCGGCCAGGGTCTGGTCCGCGTCGCCGTCGGCCTGGAACACCCGCAAGACGTGCAAGACGACCTGGCCCGTGGCCTGAACACCCTGGATACCCTATGACCCAACGCGTCCGCACCCGTTTCGCCCCGTCGCCCACCGGCTTCATCCACCTGGGCAACATCCGCTCTGCCCTGTACCCCTGGGCCTTTGCCCGCGCCCACGGCGGCGACTTCGTCCTGCGCATCGAAGACACCGACCAGGAACGTTCCACCCAGGCCGCGGTGGACGTGATCCTCGAAGGCATGGCCTGGCTGGGCCTGGACCATGACGAAGGTCCGTTCTACCAGATGCAGCGCATGGACCGCTACAAGGAGGTTCTGCAACAGTTGATCGCCGCCGGCCATGTGTACCCCTGCTACATGGGCGTGGAGGAACTGGACGCCCTGCGCGAGCGCCAGATGGCCAACAAGGAGAAGCCGCGCTACGACGGCACCTGGCGCCCCGAACCCGGCAAGACCTTGCCGCCGGTGCCTGAAGGCGTCAAGCCTGTGCTGCGTTTCAAGAACCCGCAAGACGGCGTGGTGGCCTGGGACGACAAGGTCAAGGGCCGCATCGAAATCCGCAACGCTGAGCTGGACGACTTGGTGATTGCCCGTCCGGCGCCCGAAGGCGAGGCCGTGGGCACGCCCACCTACAACTTCTGCGTGGTGGTGGACGACATCGACATGGCCATCACCCACGTCATCCGGGGCGATGACCACGTCAACAACACGCCGCGCCAGATCAATATCTTCCGCGCCCTGGGCGTCGAGCCGCCGGTGTACGCCCACCTGCCCACCGTGCTCAACGAGCAGGGCGAAAAGATGAGCAAGCGCAACGGCGCCAAGCCTGTCACCCAGTACCGCGACGAAGGCTACCTGCCCGACGCGATGGTGAACTACCTGGCCCGCCTGGGCTGGAGCCACGGCGACGACGAAATCTTCAGCCGCGCGCAGTTCCTGGAATGGTTCGACCTGGACCACCTGGGTCGCAGCGCCGCGCAGTTCGACGAGGCCAAGTTGCGCTGGGTCAACGCCCAGCACCTCAAGGCCATGGCCGACGACGCGCTGGCCCCCCTGGTGGCGGCGCAACTCGCAAAGCGCGGTGTGCAGGTGGACGAGCGCCTGCCTGCCATCTGTGCCTTGTTCAAGGACCGCTGTGACACCGTGGTGGTGCTGGCCGATTGGGCCGCTGCTTTCTACACCGAGGTGTTGCCCCAGCCGGAAGACCTGGCCCAACACGTGACCGAGGCCGTCAAGCCCGCCCTGGCCGCCCTGGCCGCCAAGCTGTCCACCGGCGACTGGAGCAAAGAGGGGGTGGCCACCGCCATGAAGCAGACCTTGGCCGAGTGTGGTCTGAAAATGCCGCAACTGGCCATGCCGGTGCGCGTGCTGGTCATGGGCACGCCGCAAACGCCGTCGGTGGACGCGGTGCTGGCCTTGCAGGGGCGCGAAAAAGTTTTGGCCGCACTTCAAAAGGTTTGAAATACGGTATAGAATTCAAGTCTTGCCAGCGCAGACGGCTTTTGAGAGAAGGCGGTTTGTGTGTGTTGCAGACCATGGGGGTATAGCTCAGCTGGGAGAGCGCTTGCATGGCATGCAAGAGGTCAGCGGTTCGATCCCGCTTACCTCCACCAATGGGTCGCAGCACAAACAGGCATCGAGTTTTCTAGGTTTGACCCTATCGTCTAGAGGCCTAGGACATCACCCTTTCACGGTGAGTACCGGGGTTCGAATCCCCGTAGGGTCGCCACTTGGAGTGGTAGTTCAGTTGGTTAGAATACCGGCCTGTCACGCCGGGGGTCGCGGGTTCGAGTCCCGTCCACTCCGCCACAATTTGGGGGTATAGCTCAGCTGGGAGAGCGCTTGCATGGCATGCAAGAGGTCAGCGGTTCGATCCCGCTTACCTCCACCAAATTTCTAGGTTTTGACCCTATCGTCTAGAGGCCTAGGACATCACCCTTTCACGGTGAGTACCGGGGTTCGAATCCCCGTAGGGTCGCCAAGTTTGCAGCACTTGGTCAGCCGCAAGGTTGGCAAAGCTGTCTACCAGGAGTGGTAGTTCAGTTGGTTAGAATACCGGCCTGTCACGCCGGGGGTCGCGGGTTCGAGTCCCGTCCACTCCGCCAGATTTCTAGGTTTTGACCCTATCGTCTAGAGGCCTAGGACATCACCCTTTCACGGTGAGTACCGGGGTTCGAATCCCCGTAGGGTCGCCAAGTTTGCAGCACTTGGTCAGCCGCAAGGTTGGCAAAGCTGTCTACCAGGAGTGGTAGTTCAGTTGGTTAGAATACCGGCCTGTCACGCCGGGGGTCGCGGGTTCGAGTCCCGTCCACTCCGCCACCACCGCACCGCTGTCGGTTTTTCACCGCCAGCGGTTTTTTGTTGCCTGCGGCGGCCTTTCCGCGCCGTCTCGCAAGTGACCCCGGGCGACCCGGCCCGGCTTGGTGGGTCGCGGCCGCTGGCGTACAGTCGCGGGCATGGATGCCGTTCCCCGCCATGTGCTCCCGGTCCTGGTGCTTGCGCAGTTCGCCGGCACGTCTCTGTGGTTTGCCGTCAACGCCATCATGCCCGACCTGCAGGCCGAGCTGGGCTGGCCTGACACGGCCTTGGGCACGGTCACCTCGGCGTTGCAGTTCGGCTTCATTGCGGGCACCTTGGTGTTTGCCCTGGGGGCGATCGCCGACCGTTTTCCCGCCCGCCTCGTTTTCCTGTGCTGTTCGCTGGCGGGGGCCTTGTGCACCCTGGGGGCCTGGTGGTGGGTGCGCGACCAGCACGCGCTCATGGCCTGGCGGTTCGCCACCGGCTTCTGCCTGGCCGGCATTTACCCGGTGGGCATGAAGATCGCGGCCCAGTGGTACCGGCAAGGTCTCGGTGCGGCGCTGGGGCTCTTGATCGGTGCGCTGGTCCTGGGTTCGGCGAGTGCCCACGGTCTGCGTGCCTGGGGGCAGGACCTGCCCTGGGACCGCCTGATGTGGACGGTGGCGGCCTTGGCGGCCGGGGGCGGGGTGCTGTTGTATGTGGCGTTGGGCGAGCCGCCGCAGCGGCCCGGTGCCGCCGTGCCCTTGCGCTGGTCGGCGGTGGCCACCGTCTGGACGGACCGCCGCGTGCGCAGTTCGGTGTTGGGGTATTTCGGCCACATGTGGGAGCTGTACACCGTGTGGGTGATGGTGCCGCTGGTGCTGGCCACCCGCTTGCAGGGGCAGGCGGTGTCGCTCGCGGCCTTTGTGGTGCTGGGGGGTGGTGCCATCGGTTGCATCGTGGGCGGCTTGCTGGTGCGGCGCTGGGGCGGGGCCCGCGTGGCGTCGGTGCAGTTGGCCGTCAGCGGGGCGTGCTGCCTGCTCACCCCTTGGGCCCTGGACGCCCCCGACGTGCTGTTCGCGGCGTGGTTGCTGGCCTGGGGCGTCACCGTCTCAGGCGATTCGCCGCAGTTTTCGGCCCTGACGGCGCGCAACGCCCCGCCGCAGGCGGTGGGCAGTGTGCTCACCCTGACCAACAGCCTGGGGTTTGCCATTTCCATCGTCAGCATCCTGGGCTTCACCGCCTGGGCGGAGTCGGCGCCTTTGGCGCAGGTGCTGCCGTGGCTGGCCGTGGGGCCGGCCTTGGGCCTGTGGGCGATGCGGCCGTTGCTGGCAGAGGAACGCGTGGCCCGCGTCCCGGCCTGAGCGCCCGCAGATCCCGTGGACTTCAGGCGGCGGCCGACCAGGGAAGGCCAGCCGTGTCGGTGGCCGGAATCTGGGCCGCGGCCAGACCCTGCAGCACGTCGCCGACCACGATGATGGCCGGGCTGCCCAGCCGGTGCGTGTGCAGGGTGGATTGCAGGCGGCCCAGTGTGCCCACGGCGTGGCGCTGCTGGGGCAGCGTGGCGTGCTGGACGATGGCCAGGGGCGTGTCGGCCGGCAGGCCCTGGAGCAAACCGTGTTCGATGGCCTCGGCGCTGCTGACGCCCATGTAGATCACCAGCGTCAGTTTGGCCTGCGCGGCGCAGCGGGCCAGCGCAGCCCAGTCGGTCCCCTGGTCGCCGGGCTTGGCGTGGCCGGTGACGAAAACCACCCCATGGGCGTGGTCGCGGTGCGTCAAGGGCAGGTTGAGCGAGGTGACCGCCGCCAGACCCGAAGTGATGCCGTTGACCACCTGCACCGGGATGCCTTCGTGCTGCAGGTGTTCCACTTCTTCGCCGCCCCGCCCGAAAACGAAGGGGTCACCGCCTTTGAGGCGGACCACGACTTCGCCTTCGCGGGCGGCCTGGATCATGAGTTTTTCGATGAAGGCCTGGGGGGTGGACTGGCAACCGCCGCGCTTGCCGACGTGCACCACCCGGGCGCTGGGCCGGGCATGGGTCAGCACCGCGTCGTTGACGAGGTCGTCCACCAGCAGTACTGTGGCCGAGGCGATGGCCTTGACCGCTTTGAGGGTGAGCAGGTCCGGGTCGCCGGGGCCGGCGCCCACCAAGGTGACGCTGCCCGGTGCACAAAAGATGGTGTTCATGTGGCGGTCTCCGATGTGGGGTGGACGTGGGATGGCAAGGCGGCCAGCACCTGCTGGACCTGCAGGGCGATGGGTGTGGGCAGGGCAACCTGGCCGCGCAACACGGCCAGGGTGTAGGCCGCGGTGGCGGCCACGTCGTGCCCGGGGGGCAGGGTGGGCAGCTGGGTCAGCGGGCCGGCTTGTGTGGCCTGCACGGTGTGGCCACGGCCGTGGGCGAACAGGTCCATCTGCGGGGTGCGGCGCGCGTCGGCCACGGGTTCGCCTTCGGTCCCGCGCAGCAGCAGCGCGTGCTGGCCGGTCAGACGGAACAGGGCCGACATGCTGTGCAGGTATTCGGGGTGGGTGTAGCTGCTGACCAGCAGGCTGGGCGGGGCGCAGGGGTTGAGCAGCTTGACCAGGCTGTGCGCCGGGTTGCGCAGACCGATGACGCGCCGCGCGTCGAGCAGGCGTTGCAGGCCAGGCAGCAGGCCCGCCGTGGTCAGGGCGTAGACGCCGGCGGTCTGGCCGGTCTGGGCGAGGGTGTCGGGAAAGGCCAGTTGCCCGGGGGGCAGCTCGGCGGCCACGGCCCGCAGCACCTGGTGGCTGGTGACGCGGCCCGGGTCTTGCGTCTGGCCATGCAGCAGCACGCGCAGTCCGTGCCGGGCCAGCGACAGCGCCAGCAGGGGGGTGAGCACCGGCAGTTTGCGCGCGCCGTTGTAGCTGGGCAGCACCACGGTGGGCACGTCACCGGCGGGCAGCGGGACGAGGCGGGCGTGAATGGCGTCGAGGAAGCCGGCCAGCTCTTCCGGCGTTTCGCCCTTGACCCGCATGGCGATGCAGAACGCGCCCAGGGCCAGGTCGGGCACCTGACCGTCGAGGAGTTGGCCGAACAGGTCCGCCGCCTGGGCGCGGTCGAGCGCCCGGGCGCCGTCTTTGCCACGGCCGATCTCTTTGAGGTAAGCGGAAATGCTCATGCCCGCATTTTCCTGGTTTTTTGATTACAAAAAGTCATGAGCAGATACCGCCCAGGACCGGGGCCGGGGTGCTGTCGGTGTCTGCGGTGCGGGCGGCGCAGGGCGTGTGCTGGACCAGGCGCTTGAGTTCGGGCACGCAGGAACCGCATTGGGTGCCGCAACGCAAGCGCCCTTGCAAGGTGGCCAGGCGCTCTGCCGGGGCACCGGGGGTGTCGGCCAGTACTTCGACGATGTCGCGCTCGCCCACGCCCAGGCAGTTGCACACCGGTTTGTTGCGCGGGTTGGGGGCGCCCCCGGGCGGGGTGGCCGAGGGGACGAGCAGTTCCAGGCCGGTGACAGGGGGCACCCCGCCGCCGCGCAAGACGTCGGCCAGCCAGAGCCGGGATCGGGTATCGCCAGCGAGCAGAAAACCTTTTAGGCGGCCGCTGCCGTCGTCGGCCCAGCGCACGCGCCGGTGCTGGTGCCGGGGCGGGTCTTCGTAGCGCAGCAGACCGGGGCCGTCCAGACCCAGGGCCTGGGCGACGGCGGCCCATTCGCCCGGTGACGGGGCCTGGGCCGCACCGGCCTGGAACCACAGGCCGACGCGTGGGGGGGCACCATCGCGCGGCGTTTGCGCGTCGGCGATGGGCACGCAGACGGCGTGGTCGAAGCGCTGCAGCCAGGGGCGCAGGGCCTGCTGGGTGCGCAAGGCCTGGTCGGCGGGGAGCCAGGCCATGGCGCAGAGGGCCCAGGGCAGGCGTGCGGCTTCGATGCGCACCGCGGCGTGCTTGAGTTCGGGCTGTTTGGACGTGGGGCAGTGGGCCGAGGTGGTCAGGCCGTTGATGCCGCTGAGTGGGCGGCCCTGGGCGTCGCGCCCCCCGAGGTATTCGCTGCCCCAGTGCATGGCGACGAAGGCCTGGCGCCGGGCCACGTCGGTCGAGGGTTGGGCCGGCAGCACCACCTGGCCGCGCTTGCTGGTGAGGCGCACCCAGTCGCCGGCCTGCAGGCCGAGCTCGGCCAGGTCGTCGGGGTGCAGGGCCACCTCGGGTTCGCTGGCGTGGCCGAACAGGCTGCCGACGGCGCCGGTGCGCGTCATGCCGTGCCACTGGTCGCGCAGCCGGCCGGTGGTGAGGGCGTAGGGGTAACGCGATTCGCGCTCCTCCGCCACCGGGCGGTAGGGCAGGGCGGCAAAGCGGGCTTTGCCGTCGGGCGTGGGAAACTGGCCGTCGGTGTAGAGGCGCTCGGTGGCCTGGCTCGCGCTGGTCGGGTAGGGCCAGTGTTGCGGGGCCTGTTCCAGTTGGGCATAAGTCAGTCCGGTGATGTCGAGGTCGCGGCCGCGGGTGCTCTCCCGGTGCTCGTTCCAGACCTGTTCCGGCGTTTCGTAGGGAAACAGGGGGCGGGGCGCCCGGGAAGGCAGGCGCGCTTCCAGACGGCGGGCCAGGTCCACGGCGATCTGCCAGTCGTGGCGCGGGCCGTCTGCGTTGACCGAAGGGGGCGCGACCGCCGGGCGCACCCGGCTGATGCGGCGCTCGCTGTTGGTGACGGTGCCGTCTTTTTCGCCCCAGGTGGTGGCGGGCAGCAGCAGGTCGGCCCAGTCGCAGGTGGCGGCGCTGGCATAGGCATCTTGCACCACCACGAATTCGGCGCGCTCCAGGGCTCGGCGCACCGTGGCCTGGTCGGGCAGGGACTGGGCCGGGTTGGTGCAGGCGATCCACAGGGCTTTGACCTCGCCATCGGCGGTGGCCTGGAACAGCTCGATGGCGGTCTTGCCTGGGGTGGCGGGCAGGTCCAGGCCTGGGTTCAGGCCCCACAGGGCGGCCACTTCGGCGCGGTGCGTGGGGTTGGCCAGGTCGCGGTGCGCCGACAGCAGGTTGGCCAGGCCACCCACCTCGCGCCCGCCCATGGCGTTGGGCTGGCCGGTGAGCGAAAACGGGCCGGCGCCGGCGCGGCCGATCTGGCCCGTGGCCAGGTGCAGGTTGATCAGGCTGGCGTTTTTGGCGGTGCCGTTGCTGGACTGGTTCAGGCCCTGGCAGTAGAGGCTGAGCGTGCGCAGGCGCTGCGAGGCGGCGATGGCCCCGGCGGAGGGTGTGTCTGCGTCGGGTACGCCGGCGAACCAGCGCGCCGCGGTGAACAGGTCGGCCACGGGCAGGCCGCAGACCTGGGCCACCACCTCGGGGGTGTGGGCTTGCACCAGTTCGCGCAAGGCGGCGAAGCCGGTGGTGTGGCGCTCGATGTAGTCGGCATCGACCCAGCCCTTGGCCAGCAGGATGTGCAGCAGGCCGTGGAACAGCATCACATCGGTGCCGGGTTGCAGCGGCAGGTACAGGTCGGCCAGGCTGGCGGTGTCGGTGCGGCGCGGGTCGGCGACGATGACCTTCATGCCTGGGCGCTGTGCCTTGGCGTCTTCGATGCGACGGAACAGCACCGGGTGCGCCCAGGCGGCGTTGCTGCCGACGATGAACAGGCAGTCGGCGTGGTTCACGTCGTCGTAGCAGGCCGGTGGGGCGTCGGCGCCCAGGGTGAGCTTGTAGCCGGCGACGGCGCTGCTCATGCACAGGCGCGAATTGGTGTCGATGTTGTTGCTGCCCAGCAGGCCTTTGGCGAGTTTGTTGAAGACGTAGTAGTCCTCGGTCAGCAACTGGCCGCTGACGTAGAAGCCGACGGCGTCGGGGCCGTGCTCGCGCACGGTGGTCGCCAGGCGGTCGGCGGCCAGGTCGAGGGCCGTGTTCCAGCCCAGGGGCTCGGGGGCGGCACCGCGCTGCAACCGGCGCATGGGTTGCAGCAGCCGCACCTGCTGGGCGATGGCCGGCGTGGCCGTGAGGTGCAGGGTGGAGCCCTTGGTGCAGAGGCGCCCGAAGTTGGCCGGGTGCTGCGGGTCGCCACGCACGTGGGTGATGTGTTCGCCCACGGATTCGATGATCACGCCACAGCCCACGCCGCAGTAGGGGCAGGTGGAGCGGGTTTCCCGGGCCAGGGCGGTCGGTGCGGCGGTCACGGTGGGGTCCTCTGCGGGCAGTGCGTTCAGGCGGCGGGCGTGCAGCGCCGCGCCGGACCGGCGATGGGGCGGGCCAGGTCGGTGGCCTGGGTCGCCAGTTCGTGTGCATCCAGCCACACGTCGCCGTTTTCCACCTTGACGGCGAAGCGCGGGGTGCAGCCTTCGTCGGGGGCCGCGGCCTGGCCGTTGCACAAGCCGATGGTCCAGTTGTGCAGCGGGCAGGCCACACTGCGGCCGAACACAATGCCCTGGCTCAAGGGCCCGCCCTTGTGCGGGCAGCGGTCGAGCAGGGCAAACACCTCGTCGTCGGCGTTGCGGAACACGGCGACGTCCAATCCCGCGGCGCGGGCCACGCGGCGCGAGCCGAGCACGGGGATGTCGTCGACGCGGCAGATCAGGGTCCAGGCGGGTGCGGTCATGCGGAGGCTCCTTCCAGCGGGGTCAGGGTGGCGTCGGCCGCCACGGTGGTCACGGGGCTGAACTGGCGCACGTCCACTTCGGCCTTGGCGAATTCGAACCAGGGGTCGGGCTCGCCCTCCAAGGCGGCCTGCAACTGCGCCCACAGGGCCTGGCGGCCGGCGTGGTCGTTCAGGATTTTTTCTTTCACGTGATCCAGTCCCACGCGGTTGACGTAGTGCACCGTGCGTTCCAGGTACCAGCCTTCCAGGCGGTAGAGCTGCATGAAGGCACCGGTGTATTCCAGCACCTCCTCAGCGGTTTTCAGCTTGCACAGGAAGTGCGCCACCTCGGTTTTGATGCCACCGTTGCCGGCGATGTACATCTCCCAGCCGCTGTCCACGCCGATGATGCCCACGTCCTTGATGCCGGCCTCGGCGCAGTTGCGCGGGCAACCCGACACGGCGAACTTGACCTTGTGTGGGGCGTACATGCGCCACATGGCGCGCTCCAGGTCCTTGCCCATCTGGGTGCTGTCCTGCGTGCCCATGCGGCACCATTCGCTGCCCACGCAAGTCTTCACGGTGCGCAGCGCCTTGGCGTAGGCGTGGCCGCTGGGCATGTCCAGGTCTTTCCACACGGCCACCAGGTCTTCCTTCTTCACGCCCAGCAGGTCAATGCGCTGGCCGCCGGTCACCTTGACGGTCGGGATGGCGTATTTGTCCACCACGTCGGCGATGCGGCGCAATTCGCTGGCCGTGGTCTCGCCGCCCCACATGCGCGGGATGACGCTGTAGGTGCCGTCCTTCTGGATGTTGGCGTGGCTGCGTTCGTTGATGAAGCGGCTCTGCGGGTCGTCTTTGGCCAGTTTGGGCCAGGTGCTGATGAGGTAGTAATTCACCGCCGGGCGGCAGCTGGCGCAGCCGTTCGGGGTTTTCCAGCCCAGGTGCTGGAACACGGCGCCCGTGGTGAGCAGCTTGCCGCCGTCCGCCAGCGGGGTGGCGATGGCGGCGCGCACGTCGGCGTGGCTGTGATCGGTGCATCCGCACATCGGTTTTTTCTTCGGGGTGGCGCTGTAGTCGCCGCCGGCGGTGAACATCAAAATTTGCTCGACCAGGCCGGTGCACGAGCCGCACGATGCGCTGGCCTTGGTGTGCTTGCGCACCTCGTCCAGGGTGAACAGGCCTTTGTCTTTGATGGCCTTGCAGATCGCACCCTTGTTCACGCCGTTGCAGCCGCAGACCTCGGCGTCGTCGGGCATGCTGGCGGCCTTGGTGTGGCCCTCGTGGCCCACGTCGCCGATGTGGCTTTCGCCGAACATCAGCTTGTCGCGGATGTCGGCCACGTTGCGGCCCTCGCGCAGCAGCTTGAAGTACCAGGAGCCGTCTACCGTGTCGCCGTACAGGCAGGCGCCCACCAGCTGGTCGTTCTGGATCACCAGCTTTTTGTAGACGCCGCCCACCGGGTCGCTCATCAGGATTTCTTCGCAGCCTTCGCCGCCGGTGAAGTTGCCGGCGCTGAACAGGTCGATGCCGGTGACCTTGAGCTTGGTCGAGGTGAGCGAGCCGGTGTAGCGGCCGATGCCGAATTCGGCCAGGTGGTTGGCCAGCACCTTGCCCTGCTCGAACAGCGGCGCCACCAGGCCGTAGGCGATGCCGCGGTGCGCCGCGCATTCGCCCACGGCGTAGATGCGCGGGTCGGTCACGGTCTGCAGCGTGTCGCTGACGACGATGCCGCGGTTCACATGCAGGTGCATGCTCTCGGCCAGCGCGGTGTTGGGGCGGATGCCCACGGCCATCACCACCAGGTCGGCGGGCACGGTGCTGCCGTCCTTGAACTGCACCTGGGCCACGCGGCCACTGTCGTTGGCCAGCAGCGCCTGGGTCTGCGCGCCCATGAGGAATTTCATGCCGCGCTGTTCCAGCGACTGTTGCAGCAGCTGGCCCGCCACTTCGTCGAGCTGGCGCTCCATCAGCCAGGGGCCCACGTGCACCACCGTCACGTCCATGCCGCGCTTCATCAGGCCGTTGGCGGCTTCCAGGCCGAGCAGCCCGCCGCCGATCACCACCGCGTGTTTGTGCACCGTGGCCGCGTCAATCATGGCCTGGGTGTCGGCGATGTCGCGGTAGGCCAGCACGCCCGGCAGGTCCTTGCCGGGGACGGGCAGCATGAAGGGGTTGGAACCGGTGGCCAGCACCAGCCGGTCGTAGGCCACGCTCTGGGTCTGGCCCTGGGCGTTGCGGGCGTGCACCAGGCGGCGGGTGCGGTCCACCGCGGTCACCGTCCAGCCCGCGTGCAGGGTGATCCCGTGCTCCTGATACCAGGACCAGTCGTTGAGGACGATCTCCTCCAGCGTCTGCTCACCGGCCAGCACCGGCGACAGCAGGATGCGGTTGTAGTTGGGGTGCGGCTCGGCGCCGAAGACGGTGATGTCGTACAGGTCCGGGGCGAGCTTGAACAGCTCCTCCAGCGCCCGGACGCCGGCCATGCCGTTGCCCACCATCACCAGTTTCATTTTGCTTTTGGGTTCGACTCGCATGTCCATGGCGCAGCTCCAACTCCACATTCAGGGGTGAGCGACCCCCCGACCGGTGTCCGACCGGCCGTGGTTCGCTGGGGTTTCGGGGGGGTGACCGGGCTCGGTCAGGCGGCCTTTTCCACGTGCGCCTGGCGCGTGTAAAGGAAGTCGATCACCGCCTTGCGGCAGTGCAGGTAGGCCGGGTCTTCGGCCAGTTCCACCCGGTGGCGCGGGCGTGGCAGGTCCACCGTCAGCACCTCGCCAATGGTGGCGGCGGGGCCGTTGGTCATCATCACGATCTTGTCGGACAGCAGCACCGCTTCGTCCACGTCGTGCGTCACCATCACCACCGTGCTCTGGGTGCGGGCCACGATCTCCAGCAGCTCGTCCTGCAGCTTGGCGCGGGTCAGCGCGTCCAGGGCGCCGAAGGGCTCGTCCATCAGCAGCACCTTGGGCTCCATGGCCAGGGCGCGGGCAATGCCCACGCGCTGCTTCATGCCGCCGCTGATTTCGCCTGGGCGCTTCTGCGCCGCGTGCGTCAGCCCCACCAGGGCCAGCGCGGCGTGGGTGCGTTCGGTCAGCTGGGCCTTGCTTTCGGCCTTCTGACCGGTGCTGCGCGCCCCAGAGCCGAACACCCGCTCCACCCCCAGGTAGACGTTGTCGAAGCAGGTCAGCCACGGCAGCAGCGAATGGTTCTGGAACACCACCGCGCGCTCCGGGCCGGGGCCGGCGATCTCGCGCCCGGCGCACAGCAGCACCCCCTGGGTCGGGCTGGTCAGACCGGCGATCAGGTTGAGCAAGGTGGACTTGCCGCAGCCCGAGTGCCCGATCAGGGCCACGAACTCGCCTTTGGCGATCGTCAGGTCGATGTCGCGCAGCGCCGGGAACAGGCCCTTTTTCGTCTTGAAGGTCTGGGCCACGCCTTCGATGCGGATGTACTTGCTGTCGCTCATGATTTCACCTCTTCGAACGTGAAGGCCGTGGCCAGTTGGATCAGGGCGTGTTCCAGCAGCAGGCCGACGATGCCGATGACGAAGATCGCCACGATGATGTTGGTCACGTTCAGGTTGTTCCACTCGTCCCAGACCCAGAAGCCGATGCCCACGCCGCCGGTCAGCATCTCGGCCGCCACGATCACCAGCCAGGCCGTGCCCACCGCCAGGCGCACGCCGGTCAGCATGTAGGGCAGCACCGCCGGGAACAGGATCTTGGTGACGATCTTCCACTCACTCAGGTTGAGCACGCGGGCCACGTTCATGTAGTCCTGCGGCACGCGCTGCACGCCCACCGCGGTGTTGATGACCATCGGCCAGATGGAGCAGATGAAGATGGTCCAGATGGCGGCCGGGTTGGCGCCCTTGAACACCAGCAGGCCGATCGGCAGCCAGGCCAGCGGCGAGACCGGGCGCAGCAGGCTGATGAGCGGGTTGAACATGCGGCTCAGAAAATCGAAGCGGCCGATGGCAAAGCCCGCCGGAATGCCCACCAGAGCGGCCAGGCCGAAGCCCATGGCCACGCGCTGCAGCGACATCAGCACGTTCCAGCCCACGCCCTGGTCGTTCGGGCCGTTGCGGTAGAAGGGGTCGGAAAAAATCGCCACGGCCTGCTTCCAGGTGTCCAGCGGGGTCGGGATGCTGCTGCCGGTGGACACCGACACCAGGTACCACAGGCCCACCAGCAGGGCCAGGCCCAGCACCGGGGGCACCACGGCCATCGCCAGGGCCGACCAGTCGAAACCGCTGGCGCGTGCGGGCGGCTCTGCCGGCTCGGTGCGGCGGGCGGGGGCCGCCGGCGCAGGGCCGGTGGCGGCGGGCGCCGCCACAGCAGCGTCCAGGGGGGCGTGAAACACGGCGCTGACCATGGTGCAACCCTCCTCAGGCCTTGATCTTGAAGGCGTCGGCGTACTGGGCCGGGTTCTTGCCGTCCCAGGTCACACCGTCGATGAACTTGCTGCTGCGCATCGCGTCCTTGGGCACGCCGATGCCCATCGCGCCGGCCACCGACTTGTACAGGTCCACCCGGTTGACCTGTTTGGCGATACCCAGGTAGTCGGGGTGGCTCTTGAGCAAACCCCAGCGCTTGTGCTGGGTCAGGAACCACATGCCGTCGCTCAGGAAGGGGAAGTTCACCAGCCCGTCGTTGAAGAACTTCATGTGGTTCGGGTCGTCCCAGGTCTTGCCCAGGCCGTTTTGGTAGCGGCCCAAAATGCGCTGGTTGATCGCGTCCACGCTGGTGTTGATGTAGCTCTTCTGCGCCACCGTTTCGGCCATCTTCAGCTTGTTCTGCAGGCCGGCGTCGATCCAGCGGCTGGCCTCCAGCACCGCCATCATCACCGCGCGGGTGGTATTGGGGTACTTGCTCACGAATTCGCTGGTGGTGCCCAGCACCTTTTCCGGGTGGTCTTTCCAGATGTCCTGGGTGGTGTTGGCGGTGATGCCGATGCCGTCCATGATCGCGCGGTGGTTCCAGGGCTCGCCCACGCAGAAGCCGTCCATGTTGCCGATGCGCATGTTGGCCACCATTTGCGGCGGCGGCACGGTGATCAGCTTGGCGCCCGACAGCGGGTTGATGCCCGCGGCCGCCAGCCAGTAGTGCATCCACATGGCGTGGGTGCCGGTGGGGAAGGTGCCGGCGAAGGTGTATTCACGCGGTTTCTGCGCCATCACCTTGGCCAGGCTGGGGCCGTCCACCGCGCCCTGGCCGGCCAGCGCCTTGCTCAGGGTGATGGCCTGGCCGTTGTGGTTCAGGTTCATCAGGATGGCCATGTCCTTCTTGGGGCCGGCGGTGCCCATGTGCACGCCGTACACCAGGCCGTAGAGCACGTGGGCCAGGTCCAGTTCGCCGTTGACCAGCTTGTCGCGTACGCCGGCCCAGCTGGCCTCTTTGGTCGGGATGATCTTGACGCCATACTTCTGGTCGAAACCCAGCACCGAGGCCATGACCACGCTGGCGCAATCGGTCAGCGGGATGAAGCCGATCTTGACTTCCTTCTTTTCCGGGGCGTCGGAGCCGGCGGCCCACACGCCATGGTGGCCCAGGCTGGAGAACAGGGCGGCCCCGGCCACGGCGCTGCCCTGCTTGATCCATTCGCGGCGGCTGGGGGAGGCGGGGGTGCAGGTTTCGGCGGTGGCGGTGGCAGACGGGGTGTTGGGCATGTCAACTCCTGGGGCAAGGCTTCAAGGCCCCGGCCAACGACAAACGGCGTCCATCACACCACTGGGCCAGCCAATGGGCGATGGACGCCGTTGTCCATGTGTCCGGGAAGACGTCGGTTCGCGCCGCCGTTGGCGCAAGCCGTTGCCCCAATCAATGCAGGAGTCGTGCCAGGTGTGTTTTTCCCGCCGCTTGTGCCCCGGCAGGGCGGGCGCCCAGGCTGTTTGGTCCCGCTTCGGTGCGGTGGGTGCGCACCGCGGTGCGCTGTGGCACTGAGTCGGTGCGCGTCGGCCGCTCAGGGCGCGCCGGCCGCGAGCACGTCGCGCATGGCCAGCACCGCCTCGGCCACGTCCACCAGGCGCTTGTTCTGGCTCATCGCCATTTGGCGCATGGCCTTGTGGGCGGCTTCTTCGTTGAGCTGGCGGTGGGCCATCAGCAGGCCTTTGGCGCGCTCGATCACCTTGCGCTCGTTCAGGCTGGCGCGTACGGTGTCGAGCTCGTCGGCCATGGACTGCAGGCGCTGCGCCTGGGCCTGCACCATCTCCAGCACCGACCGTTCGAGCTGCGAGCCGACCGGCTGGCTCGGCGGCACGCTGGCGGCGGGCAGCGCGCCTTGGAAAAATTGTTCCAGCAGGCGCGGGTCCGGGTCCGCGTCGGCGTTCGCGCCCGGGGTGTGCAGGCGCAATTCCAGGGCCTGCAATTGTTCCAGCTCGCGCGCTGCCGTGGCCAGTTGGCTGGCACAGCGGTCCAGCAGTTCGCGCGTCATCTGGTTTTCCACCAAGCGCATCTCGTCCATGCGCTGGCTGCAGCAGTCGAACCAGACCTGGCTGAATTGCGTGTTCAGCGGGCCGCCCACGCTGGCCGTGCCCAGCAGGCGGCGCATGCGTTCCAAGTCTGCCAGGGCCGAGGCCCGCTGGCATTCGCGCCACAGGCTGCGGGTGTCGTGGCTGGCAAAGTCGGTGAACACCTGCAGGCAGCGTTCCTGGGAGTCGATCAGGTGCAGCAGGCGCTGCTGGGCGTCGTGCCCGGTCACGCCGCCCGCGAACATCGCGGCGCCGGTTGCGCGTTCCTGCCCGGCGAATTCCTTGCCTTGCATGAAATTGAACAGCGCCACCAGCAGGCGCGAAATGGTCGGGTCGCTGGCCGTGTCCGCCGCTTCGCAGACCACCGCCAGCAGGCCGGCGATGAGCTGCACGTACGCCGCCGTGGCGGTGGTGGGCGTCCACTCCAAGGCCTGGATGCCGCTGCGCAGACCGGGCAGGGCGCCCAGGCCGTGCAGCACGTAGGCGATGCGGCTGAACAGCCGGGCACCGTTGTCGTGCCGACCGGCCCCGGTTTCCAGGCCGTCGAAGGCGGTGCGCAGTTCCAGGGCGGTGGCGTCGCTGGTGGCCCGCTGGTTTTGCAGCGCCTCGCCAAAGCGCTCCCCGCGCGAGCCCAGGAACAGGTTGCTCAGGCCGCGTTCCCGCTGCAGTTCGTGGATCATGCGCGACGTGACCTGCACCAGCGCGCTGGTCTGCTGCAGTTGGCGCAGGTCGGCCATCTCGCACTGCTTGGCGGCCATCAGGAAGCTCAAACCGGTTTTCATCGGGGCCAGGGTGGCGTTCGTGGGGTGACCCCGCTATTGTGCACCGCCGTACACTCGGCCCATGCTGATTTTGGGAATCGAATCGTCCTGTGACGAAACCGGGGTGGCCCTGGTCGAGGCGGCCGTGGGCGATGGCCACACGCCACGCCTGCTGGGTCATGCCCTGCACAGCCAGATCGAGATGCACCAGGCCTACGGCGGCGTGGTGCCCGAGCTGGCCAGCCGCGACCACATCCGCCGGGTCCTGCCCCTGACCGATGCGGCCTTGCACCAGGCCGGTCGGCGCCTGGAGCAGGTCGAGCTGGTGGCCTACACCCGCGGCCCGGGGCTGGCCGGGGCCTTGCTGGTGGGGGCGGGCGTGGCCTGTGCCATCGCCGCGGCCCTGGGGCGCCCCACCTTGGGGGTGCACCACCTGGAAGGGCATCTGCTGTCGCCCTTCCTCAGCGCCGACCCGCCCGACTTTCCCTTCGTCGCCTTGCTGGTGTCGGGTGGCCACACCCAGCTGATGCGGGTCGACGGGGTCGGGCGCTACGAGCTGCTGGGGGAAACCATCGACGACGCGGCCGGCGAGGCCTTCGACAAATCCGCCAAGCTGCTGGGTCTGGGCTACCCGGGCGGACCGGCCTTGTCGCGCCTGGCCGAGCAGGGGCAGTCCGACGCCTTCAAGCTGCCACGCCCCCTGCTGCACAGCGGCGATCTGGACTTTTCCTTCGCCGGCCTCAAGACCGCGGTGCTGACCCAGACCAAAAAACTCGGTGCCGAGCTGGACGCGCGCCGCGCCGACCTGGCCGCCGCCACCCAGGCGGCGATCGTGGAGGTGCTGGTGAAAAAATCGCTCGCGGCCCTGACGCAAACCGGCCTGCGGCGCCTGGTGGTGGCCGGTGGTGTGGGTGCCAATCGCCAGCTGCGTGCCGAACTGGACGCCGCTTGTCAGCGCCGCGGCGTGCGCGTGCACTACCCCGAGCTGCACCTGTGCACCGACAATGGCGCGATGATCGCGCTGGCCGCCGGGATGCGCTTGCAGGCCGGGTTGGTGGAGGAGGGCGAGCCGTCTTACCGCTTCGACGTGAAACCGCGCTGGCCGCTGGCCGAACTGTCGGCCCCCTGAAGTCCAGGGCGGGCCGCGCGGTCTGGACCAGTCGACCGCAGGGCCGCTCCCGGCTATAATCCAAAGTTGCTTATCCGTTCGGGTGGGCATTTCACGCCCGTTGCGGCAAACCGCTGGCTGTCCACAGCCAGACGGCCCCCTGCGACGGGATGCTTGTTCTAAGAAGGAAGATTCCCATGATTTCTCACGCCGCCAAGGCCGAAGTGATTGCGTCCAACGCCCGCGCCGCCAACGACACCGGCAGCCCCGAAGTGCAGGTCGCCATCCTGACCGCCCGCATCAACGAGCTGACCCCCCACTTCAAGACCCACGCCAAAGACCACCACGGTCGCCGTGGTCTGCTGAAGATGGTGAGCCGCCGCCGCAAGCTGTTGGACTACCTGAAGTCCAAGGACTCCGACCGTTACGTCGCCCTGATCCAGAAGCTGGGCCTGCGCAAGTAATCGGTTTGGTGTTTTACTGAATCCCGAACGCCTGGGTTGCTCAGCCGCCCCAGGCGTTTTTTGCTTTTTCACCGGAGCGCTGTCGTTCAGATCGAAGCTGTGTCATTCCAGCAGGGGGTGCCCGCCGCGCGGGGGCTTGCTGGAATGGCATCGTGTTCTGAGGGCGGATCTCCAGGCCATGTGCGTGGCCTCACACGCACACAACACAGGAGCAGAGCATGACCATGTTCAACAAAGTCACCAAGACCTTCCAGTGGGGTCAAAACACCGTCCGCATGGAAACCGGCGAAATCGCCCGCCAGTCCAGTGGCGCCGTCCTGCTCGACATGGACGGCACCGTGGTGCTGGCCACCGTCGTCGCCAAGTCCGAAGCCAAGGCCGGTCAGGACTTCTTCCCGCTGACCGTCGATTACATCGAGAAAACCTACGCCGCCGGCAAGATCCCCGGCAGCTTCTTCAAGCGCGAAGGCCGCCCGAGCGAATTTGAAACCCTGACCAGCCGCCTGATCGACCGCCCGATCCGCCCGCTGTTCCCCGAAGGCTTCTTCAACGAAGTGCAGGTGGTCATCCACACCCTGTCGCTGAACCCCGAAGTCGACGCCGACATCGCCGCCATGATCGCCACCTCGGCGGCCCTGTCGATCTCCGGCATCCCGTTCAACGGCCCCATCGGCGCCGCGCGCGTGGGTTACGTCAACGGTGAATACGTGTTGAACCCGGGCCAGACCGCCCGCAAGAACAGCCAGATGGACCTGGTGGTGGCCGGCACCGAGGCCGCCGTGCTGATGGTCGAATCCGAAGCCCAGCAACTGAGCGAAGAGGTGATGTTGGGCGCCGTGGTGTTCGGCCACGAGCAGGGCAACATCGCCATCGCCGCCATCAATGAACTGGTGCGCGACGCCGGCAAGCCGGAATGGAACTGGGAAGCCCCGGCACGCGACGAGGCCCTGATCGCCAAGGTTGAGGCCCTGGGCCGCGACAAGCTGGTGGCCGCCTACCAAATCCGCAACAAGCAGGCCCGCACCCAGGCCTGCCGCGGCGCCTACGCCGACGTGATGGCCGGCCTGAAGGCCGACGCCGTGGAGTTCGACAGCGTCAAGGTGCAGGACCTGCTGTTCAACATCGAAGCCTCCATCGTGCGTGGCCAGATCCTGGCCGGCGAGCCCCGCATCGACGGCCGCGACACCCGCACCGTGCGCGCCATCGAAATCCGCAACAGCGTGCTGCCGCGCACCCACGGTTCCGCCCTGTTCACCCGCGGTGAAACCCAGGCCTTGGTCGTGGCCACCCTCGGCACCGACCGCGACGCCCAGCGCATCGACGCGCTGGCCGGCGAGTTCGAAGACCGCTTCATGCTGCACTACAACATGCCCCCGTTTGCCACCGGCGAAACCGGGCGCGTGGGTTCGCCGAAGCGCCGCGAGATCGGCCACGGCCGTCTGGCCAAGCGTGCCCTGGTCGCCGCGCTGCCGAGCAAGGAAGAATTCCCCTACACCCTGCGCGTGGTGTCGGAAATCACCGAATCCAACGGTTCCTCGTCCATGGCCTCCGTTTGCGGCGGCTGCCTGGCGCTGATGGACGCCGGCGTGCCCATGAAGGCCCACGTGGCCGGCATCGCCATGGGCCTGATCAAGGACGGCAACCGCTTCGCCGTGCTGACCGACATCCTGGGTGACGAGGACCACCTCGGCGACATGGACTTCAAGGTGGCGGGCACCACCAACGGCGTGACCGCCCTGCAGATGGACATCAAGATCCAGGGCATCACCAAGGAAATCATGCAGGTCGCGCTGGCCCAGGCCAAGGAAGCCCGCATGCACATCCTGGGCAAGATGCAGGACGCCATGGGCGAAGCCAAGACCGAAGTGAGCAACTTCGCGCCCAAGCTGTTCACCATGAAGATCAATCCCGAGAAGATCCGTGACGTGATCGGCAAAGGCGGCGCCGTGATCCGCGCGCTGACCGAAGAGACCGGCTGCCAGATCAACATCGAGGAAGACGGCACCATCACCATCGCCGCCACCGAGGCCGCCAAGGCCGACGAAGCCAAGCGCCGCATCGAGCAGATCACCGCCGAAGTCGAAATCGGCAAGGTCTACGAAGGTCCGGTCACCAAGATCTTGGACTTCGGCGCCCTGATCAACCTGCTGCCCGGCAAGGACGGCCTGCTGCACATCAGCCAGATCGCCCACCAGCGCGTGGAGAAGGTCACCGACTTCCTCAAGGAAGGCCAGATCGTCAAGGTCAAGGTGCTGGAAACCGACGAAAAGGGCCGCATCAAGCTGTCCATGAAGGCGCTGCTCGACCGCGACGACGCCGGCGTGCAACAGCAGCAACAGCAGCAATAAGCCTGGGGTGGCGGGCATGAGTCAGACGATGCGAGCCGTCGAGATCACCGCCTATGGGGCGCCCGAGGTGTTGCGCCTCGGTGAGCGCGAGCGGCCGGTGCCCGGGCCGGGTGAACTGCTGGTCCGCGTGACCGCTTCGGGCGTGAACCGCCCGGACGTGCTGCAGCGTACCGGCAACTACCCGGTGCCACCCGGTGCTTCGGACATTCCCGGCCTGGAAGTGGCCGGGGTGGTCGAGGCCGGTGACGCCGCGGCCCTGGCCGAGGCGGGCTTGCAGTTGGGCGACCGCGTCTGTGCCCTGGTGGCCGGTGGCGGTTACGCCGAGTACTGCGTGGCCCCGGTCGGGCAGTGCCTGCCGGTGCCCGCCGGCTGGACGGACGTGGAGGCCGCCGGCCTGCCCGAAACCTTTTTCACCGTCTGGAGCAACGTCTTCGACCGTGGCCGTCTGCAGCCCGGCGAAACCCTGCTGGTGCAAGGCGGCTCCAGTGGCATTGGCGTCACCGCCATCCAGATGGCCAAGGCGCTGGGCGCCACGGTCATCGTCACCGTGGGCAGCGAGGACAAGGCGCAGGCCTGTCGGGCGCTGGGGGCCGACCACGCCATCAATTACAAGACGCAGGATTTCGTTGCCGCCGTGGCCGAACTGACCGCAGGTCGCGGGGTGGACGTCATCCTCGACATGGTGGCCGGACCTTACGTGGCGCGCGAGATCGATTGCCTGGTCGAAGACGGCCGCCTGGTCATCATCGCCGTGCAAGGTGGGGTGAATGCCGAGGTCAACGCCGGCAAGGTGCTGCGGCGCCGCCTGACGGTCACGGGGTCCACCCTGCGGCCGCGCCCGGTGGCGTTCAAGGCGGCCATCGCCGCCCGCCTGCACCAGCGCGTCTGGCCTTTGCTGGTCAGTGGCGCCATCCGTCCGGTGGTGTTCCAGGTGTTCCCGCCCGCGCAGGCGGACCGGGCGCATGCCCTGATGGAATCCAACCAGCACATCGGCAAGATCGTGCTGGATTGGCGGTTGTGAACCCCGGTGCGAGCGGTGCCTGGGCGCAAAATACGAGCAACATGAAAAAACTCATCGTTGGCAACTGGAAAATGAACGGCGGGCTCCTGGAGAACGCCGCCTTGGTCCAGGCCCTGTTGCAGGGGCTGCCACGCGCAGGCGTCGAGGCGGCTGTGTGCGTGCCCATGCCTTACCTGGGGCAGATGCAGCAGTTGCTGCAGGGCTCGCCCCTGGCCTGGGGGGCGCAGGATGCCTCGGCCCACGAGCAGGGCGCCTACACCGGGGAAACCAGCGCCACCATGCTGCGCGACTTTGCCTGCCGCTACGCCCTGGTGGGCCATTCGGAGCGGCGCCAGTACCACGGGGAAAGCGACGACACCGTGGCCACCAAGGCCCAGCGCGCGCTGGCGGCGGGCATCACACCCATCGTCTGCGTGGGCGAGACCCTGGCCGAACGCCAGGCCGGCCGGACCGAGCTGGTGGTCAAGCGCCAGCTCGCCTCGGTCGTCCACACCGTGGGGCATTGCACCAGCGAAATCGTGGTGGCCTACGAGCCGGTCTGGGCCATCGGCACCGGCCAGACGGCCACGCCCGAACAGGCGCAGGCGGTGCACGCCGTGCTGCGCGCCCAGTTGCAGGCGGCCACCGCCCACGCGGGGCGCATCCGCATCCTGTACGGCGGCAGCATGAACCCGGCCAATGCGGCCGAATTGCTGCGCCAGCCCGACATCGACGGCGGCCTCATCGGCGGCGCCTCGCTGAAGGCCCCCGAATTTCTCAGCATCATCGCTTCGGTGCCCGCCGCGGCCTGAAGTCTTTTTCTGGAGTGAACATGAGCGTTTTGATGACCATTCTGCTGGCGGTGCAACTGCTGTCGGCCATTGCCATGATCGGCCTGATCCTCGTGCAGCACGGCAAGGGTGCCGATGCGGGAGCGGCTTTCGGTGGTGGCGGTGGTGGCTCGGCCAGCTTGTTCGGGGCTTCGGGCAGCGCCAATTTTCTGTCGCGCAGCACGGCGGCCCTGGCCACGGTGTTCCTGGTGTGCACCCTGGGTCTGGCCTATTTTGGCAATGCACGCCCGGCCGCGTCCGGCAGCGTGCTCGAGAACGTGCCGGCCTCCAGCGCCCCCGCTGGCACGGCTGCGCCGACCACCTCGGCCGCACCGACCGGTGCCGCACAGATCCCGGGGCAGTGACCCGGTTTGTAAGGAAAATCCCTGAGTTTTCGGGGTAGAATCGCGGTCTGTTGAGCAAGCCGATGCCTCAAATGCCAGGCTTGTATCAACAGCGCAACAATAATTCATGCCGACGTGGTGAAATTGGTAGACACGCTATCTTGAGGGGGTAGTGGCGAAAGCTGTGCGAGTTCGAGTCTCGCCGTCGGCACCAATTCAAACGAGGCGCCCCAGGGGCGCCCGCGGGACCGCCAAATGAACCTAGAGCAATACCTTCCAGTTCTCTTGTTTGTCTTGGTCGGTATGGCGGTCGGGGTACTCCCCCAGGTGTTGGGCTACATCTTGGGCCCCAACCGTCCTGACGCCGCAAAAAATTCCCCCTACGAATGTGGTTTCGAGGCCTTTGAAGACGCACGGATGAAGTTCGACGTGCGTTACTACCTCGTCGCCATCCTGTTCATTCTGTTCGATCTCGAAATCACCTTCCTGGTGCCCTGGGCGGTGGCGTTCACCGACATCGGCTCCTACGGCTTCTGGGTGGGGGTGGTGTTTCTGGTCGACCTGATCGTGGGGTTTGTGTACGCCTGGAAAGTCGGCGCCCTGGATTGGGAATGAGGTCGGCGTAAAGCGCAGGAGTTCTAGATGATCGAAGGCGTCTTCAAAGAAGGCTTCATCACCACCAGTTACGACTCGGTGGTGAATTGGGCCAAAACCGGTTCCTTGTGGCCCATGACGTTCGGCTTGGCGTGCTGTGCCGTGGAAATGATGCACGCGGCCACCGCCCGTTACGACCTGGCCCGTTTCGGCGCCGAGGTCTTTCGCGCCAGTCCGCGCCAGTCCGATCTGATGATCGTGGCCGGCACCCTGTGCAACAAAATGGCTCCGGCCCTGCGCAAGGTCTACGACCAGATGGCCGAGCCGCGCTGGGTGCTGTCCATGGGTTCCTGTGCCAACGGTGGTGGTTATTACCACTACAGCTACTCGGTGGTGCGGGGCTGCGACCGCATCGTGCCGGTCGATGTTTATGTGCCGGGCTGTCCGCCCACGGCCGAGGCATTGCTCTACGGCATCATCCAGCTCCAGCAGAAGATCCGCCGGACCAACACGATTGCGCGCGCCTGAGGCGCTCGGGAGGTTTCTGAAGATGACGCAAGCAGTCAGTGGTGCAGCGCACGTGGGTGCCTGGTCGGCGGTGGCGCCGGAGGCCCTGCGCGACACCGTCGCCCAGGCTTTGGCCGCGTGTGGCGCCGAAGTTTCCATCGAGCGCGGTGAAGTGACCGTGCAGGTGCCGGCGGCCCAGTACCTGGCCGCCATGCAGGTCCTGCGCGACGCTCCCGGTTGCCAGTTCGAGCAACTGCTGGACCTCTGTGGTCTGGACTACTCCGATTACCGCGATGGCCGCTGGGAAGGCTTGCGCTTTGCTGCGGTGTCGCACCTCCTGTCCGTCAGCCTGAACCAGCGCGTGCGCGTGCGCGTGTTCGCCCCGGACGATGATTTCCCGGTGGTCGATTCCGTCACCGCCCTGTGGTCCTCGGCCAACTGGTACGAGCGCGAGGCCTTCGACCTCTACGGCATCGTCTTCGAAGGCCACAACGACCTGCGTCGCATCCTGACCGATTACGGCTTCATCGGTCACCCCTTCCGCAAGGATTTCCCGGTGTCGGGTCACGTCGAAATGCGTTACGACGCCGAGCGCCGCCGCGTGGTGTACGAACCGGTGAGCATCGAGCCGCGCGAAATCACGCCGCGCATCATCCGCGAAGACAACTACGGGGGGCTGCACTGAGGCGCCGCCTCGTCGTGAGATGAAACATGGCTGAAATCAAGAACTACACCCTGAACTTCGGTCCGCAGCACCCGGCCGCGCACGGCGTGCTGCGCCTGGTGCTGGAGCTGGACGGCGAAGTCGTGCAACGCGCCGACCCGCACATCGGCCTGCTGCACCGCGCCACCGAGAAGCTGGCCGAAAGCAAGACCTTCATCCAGTCGCTGCCCTACATGGACCGGCTGGACTACGTGTCCATGATGTGCAACGAGCACGCCTACTGCCTGGCCATCGAGAAGCTGCTGGGCATCGAGGTGCCGGTGCGCGCGCAGTACATCCGCGTGATGTTCAGCGAGATCACACGCCTGCTGAATCACCTGATGTGGCTGGGTTCGCACGGCAACGACTGCGGCAGCTCCACCATCCTAATCTACGCCTTCCGTGAACGCGAAGACCTGTTCGACATGTACGAGGCGGTGTCGGGCGCGCGCATGCACGCGGCCTATTTCCGCCCGGGTGGCGTCTACCGCGACCTGCCGGACACCATGCCGCAATACAAGGTCAGCAAGATCCGCAACGCCAAGGCGCTGGCGGAGATGAACACCAACCGCCAGGGTTCGCTGCTCGACTTCATCGACGACTTCACCCAGCGCTTCCCGACCTACCTCGACGAATACCACACCCTGCTGACCGACAACCGGATCTGGAAACAGCGCACCGTGGGCATCGGTGTGGTCAGCCCGGAACGTGCCCTCAACCTGGGCATGACCGGCCCCATGCTGCGTGGCTCCGGCATCGCCTGGGACCTGCGCAAGAAGCAGCCCTACGATGTGTACGATCGCCTGGACTTCGACATCCCGGTCGGCAAGACCGGCGACACCTACGACCGCTACCTCGTCCGCATGGAGGAGATGAAGCAGTCCAACCGCATCATCAAGCAGTGCGTGGACTGGCTGCGTGCCAACCCGGGCCCGGTCATCACCGACAACCACAAGGTGGCGCCGCCCTCGCGCGAATCCATGAAGTCAAGCATGGAAGAGCTCATCCACCACTTCAAGCTCTTCACCGAAGGTTTCCACGTGCCCGAGGGCGAGGCCTATGCGGCGGTGGAGCATCCGAAAGGCGAGTTCGGCATCTACCTGGTGAGCGACGGTGCCAACAAGCCCTACCGCCTGAAGATCCGTGCCCCCGGTTTCGCCCACCTGGCGACGCTGGACGAAATGGCCAAGGGCCACATGCTGGCCGACGCGGTGGCCATCATCGGCACCATGGACATCGTGTTTGGAGAGATTGACCGATGAGCGCACACCATACCGCCGTGCAGGCCATGGCGTTCACCGACGCCACGCTGGGGCGTTTCGCCCGCGAGGTGGCCAAGTACCCGGCCGAACAGAAGCAATCCGCCGTGATGGCCTGCCTGTCTATCGTGCAGCAGGAGCAGGGCTGGGTCAGCCCCGAAGCCGAGAAGGGCATTGGCGATTACCTCGGCATGCCGGCCATTGCCGTGCACGAGGTGACCACCTTCTACAACATGTACAACCAGCGTCCGCTCGGCAAGTTCAAGCTGAACGTGTGCACCAACCTGCCGTGCACCCTGCGCGACGGTGGTAAGGCCTTGCAGCACCTGGAGCGCAAGCTCGGCATCCACATGGGCGAGACCACGGCCGACGGCCTGTTCACCCTGCAGCAGAGCGAATGCCTGGGCGCCTGCGCCGATTCGCCGGTGATGCTGGTGAACGACCGCCACATGTGCAGCTTTATGAGCAACGACAAGCTCGACCAGCTGATCGACGGCCTGAAGGCCGCGGAGGGCCAGGCATGAACGCGAACCAAGTGCTCGCCCAGTTCCAGGCCAAGGGTCTGGAAACCTGCTTCCACGACCGCCACATCAACCCGCAGATCTACGCCGGGCTGAACGGCAGCAACTGGTCCATCCAGGACTACGAAGCGCGCGGTGGCTACCAGGCCTTGCGCAAAATCCTGGGCAAGGACGGCGGCGATGGCCTGAGCCAGGACCAGGTGATCGCCACCATGAAAGAGTCCTCGCTGCGCGGTCGCGGTGGCGCCGGTTTCCCCACCGGACTGAAGTGGAGCTTCATGCCACGCCAGTTCCCGGGCGTCAAGCACCTCGTCTGCAACTCCGACGAAGGCGAGCCGGGCACCTGCAAGGACCGCGACATCCTGATGTACAACCCGCACATCGTGATCGAAGGCATGATCATTGCCGCGTACGCGATGGGCATTGCCGTGGGTTACAACTACATCCACGGCGAGATTTTCCAGGTCTACGAACGCTTCGAGGCCGCGCTGGAAGAGGCCCGTGCCGCCGGCTACCTGGGCGACAGCATCCTGGGTTCGGGTTTCAGCTTCCAGTTACACGCCCACCACGGTTTCGGCGCCTACATCTGTGGCGAAGAAACCGCGCTGCTCGAATCGCTGGAAGGCAAAAAGGGCCAGCCGCGCTTCAAGCCGCCGTTCCCGGCCAGCTTTGGCCTCTACGGCAAGCCCACCACCATCAACAACACCGAGACCTTCGCGGCGGTGCCCTGGATCATCCGCAACGGCGGCCAGGCCTACCTCGAATGCGGCAAGCCCAACAACGGCGGCACCAAGATCTTCTCGGTCAGCGGTGACGTGGAGCGACCCGGCAACTACGAGATTCCGCTCGGCACACCGTTCAGCAAGCTGTTGGAACTGGCCGGTGGCGTGCGCGCCGGCCGCCAACTCAAGGCGGTGATCCCCGGTGGTTCGTCGGCCCCGGTGCTGCCGGCGAACATCATCATGGACTGCACGATGGACTACGACTCCATCAGCAAGGCCGGCTCCATGCTGGGTTCGGGTGCGGTGATCGTGATGGACGACAGCCGCTGCATGGTCAAGTCGCTGCAGCGCTTGAGCTATTTCTACATGCACGAGTCCTGTGGCCAGTGCACCCCCTGCCGCGAAGGCACGGGCTGGCTGTGGCGCATGGTGGACCGCATCGAACGCGGCGAGGGCAAGCCCAGCGACCTGGCCTTGCTCGACAACGTGGCCGAGAACATCATGGGGCGCACCATCTGCGCCCTGGGTGACGCGGCCGCCATGCCGGTGCGCGGCATGATCAAGCACTTCCGCCACGAGTTCGAACACCACATCGAACACAAGACCTGCATGGTCCCGGCATACGTTTAACCAGAGCTGAACATGGTTGAAATCGAACTCGACGGCAAGAAGGTGGAAGTGCCGCCCGGCAGCATGGTGATGCATGCGGCCGACAAGGCAGGCACCTACATTCCCCACTTCTGCTACCACAAGAAGCTGTCCATCGCGGCCAACTGCCGCATGTGTCTGGTGGACGTGGAAAAGGCCCCCAAGCCCATGCCCGCCTGTGCCACCCCGGTGACCCAGGGCATGGTCGTGCGTACCCAGTCCGACAAGGCCGTCAAGGCGCAGAAGTCGGTCATGGAGTTCCTGCTGATCAACCACCCGCTGGATTGCCCGATCTGCGACCAGGGCGGTGAGTGCCAGCTGCAGGACCTGGCCGTGGGTTACGGTGGCGGTGCTTCGCGCTACGAGGAAGAAAAGCGCGTGGTGTTCCACAAGGACGTGGGCCCGCTGATCTCCATGGAGGAGATGAGCCGCTGCATCCACTGCACCCGCTGTGTGCGCTTCGGCCAGGAAATCGCCGGCATCATGGAACTCGGCATGTCGCACCGCGGCGAGCATTCCGAGATCGAAACCTTCGTCGGCGAGAGCGTGGACTCCGAGCTGTCGGGCAGCATGGTCGACATCTGCCCGGTCGGTGCCCTGACCAGCAAGCCCTTCCGCTACCAGGCGCGTACCTGGGAATTGTCGCGCCGCAAGAGCGTGAGCCCGCACGATTCCACCGGTGCCAACCTGATCGTTCAGGTCAAGAACAACCGCGTGATGCGCGTGGTGCCACTGGAAAACGAGGCGGTGAACGAATGCTGGATCGCCGACCGCGACCGTTTCAGCTACGAAGCCGTCAACGGCGAAGACCGCCTGACCCACCCCATGCTCAAGCAGGGCGGCGAGTGGACCACGGTGGACTGGCAGACCGCGCTGGAATACGTGGCCAATGGTCTGAAGCAGGTGCAGTCTGAGCAGGGCGCTGGCGCCATTGGCTTGTTGGCCAGTCCGCACAGCACCGTGGAAGAGCTGTACCTGGCCGGCGCATTGGTGCGCGGTCTGGGCAGCCAGAACATCGACAGCCGCCTGCGTGCGGCCGACTACGGCAACGCCGCAGCGGCCGGTCAAGCCCGTTGGCTGGGTCTGCCCATCGCCGAACTGTCCACCCTGGACCGCGTGCTGGTCGTGGGCTCCAACCTGCGCAAAGACCACCCGCTCTTCGCTCAGCGCATCCGCCAGGCGGCCCGCAAAGGGGCCCAGGTGAACGTGCTGTGGGCGGCCGCCCAGGACTGGGCCCTGCCGGTGGCCAACGCCGTGCAAGCCGACGCCGGCTACTGGGCCGTGGCCTTGGCGGGCATTGCCGCCGCCGTGGCAGAAAGCCAGGGCGTGGCCGCACCGGCCCATGTCGAAATCACCGCAGAGGCGCGTGCCGTGGCGGCGTCTTTGCTGTCGGGCGAGCGCAAAGCCGTGCTGCTGGGCAACGCCGCGGCCCACCACGAACAGGCGTCCGGCCTGCTGGCGCTGGCGCAGTGGATCGCGACCCAGACCGGTGCCCGCGTCGGTTACCTGACCGAGGCCGCCAACACCGTGGGCGCGCAACTGGTGCGTGCCCTGCCGGGCGATGCTGGCCTGAACGCCACCCAGATGCTGACCGGCGGCCTGAAAGCCGCGCTGCTGCTGAGCGTGGAGCCGGGCGCCGACACGGCCGTCTGCACCCAGGGCCTGCAGCAGACCGACATGGTGGTCACACTCAGCCCGTTCAAGACCAACCTGGACGTGAGCGACGTGCTGCTGCCCATCGCGCCGTTCACCGAAACGTCCGGCTCTTTCGTCAACGCCGAAGGCCGTTTGCAAGGCTTCCACGCCGTGGTCAAGCCCCTGGGCGAAGCCCGCCCGGCCTGGAAAGTGCTGCGCGTGCTGGGCAACCTGCTGGGCTTGCCGGGCTTCGACGCCGAATCGTCGCAGGCGGTGCTGGCCCAGGCCCTGCCGGGGGTGGAGTTGGGTGATTGCGTGCCCGCGCAACGCCTGAGCAATGCCACCGCCGCCGCCGTGGACACCACAGTCACCAGCGGCACGCCCTGCGTGGCGCCGATCTACCAGCTCGACGGTCTGGTGCGCCGCGCCCCGTCGCTGCAACTGACCGCCGACGGCCGTGCCGCCCAACGCGCTGAAGAGGGAGTGTGCGCATGATCGACGCGATGTACAACGGTGGCCTGAACCTGATCGCCGCCGCCTGGTGGCAGACGGCGGCCTGGCCGGTGCTGTGGAACCTGATCAAAATCGTTGCCGTTCTGGCGCCCCTGATGGGGGCCGTGGCCTACCTGACGCTGTGGGAGCGCCGCCTGCTGGGTTTCATGCAGGTGCGCCTGGGTCCGAACCGCGTGGGCCCCTTCGGTCTGTTGCAACCGATCGCCGACGCGCTCAAGCTGCTGAGCAAGGAATTGATCAACCCGACCGCCGCCGCCAAGGGTCTGTTCCGCCTGGGGCCGATCATGGCCATCATGCCGGCGCTGGCCGCCTGGGTGGTGGTGCCCTTCGGCCCCGAAGCCGTGCTGGCCAACGTCAACGCCGGCGTGCTGGTGATTTTGGCCATCACCTCCATCGAGGTCTACGGCGTCATCATCGCCGGCTGGGCATCGAACTCCAAGTACGCTTTCCTGGGCGCGCTGCGTGCTTCGGCGCAGATGGTGAGCTACGAGCTGGCCATCGGTTTTTGCTTCCTGGTGGTGGTCATGACCGCCGGCAGCCTGAACCTGATCGACATCGTCAACTCGCAGAACCGCGGCATGGGCGCCGACATGGGCCTGACCTTCTTGTCGTGGAACTGGCTGCCACTGTTGCCGATTTTCCTGGTCTACCTGATTTCCGGCGTGGCCGAAACCAACCGCCACCCCTTTGACGTGGTGGAAGGCGAGGCCGAGATCGTCGCCGGTCACATGGTCGAGTACTCGGGCATGGGCTTTGCCATCTTCTTCCTGGCCGAATACGCCAGCATGTGGCTGGTGTCCATCCTGGCCGTGCTGATGTTCCTGGGTGGCTGGGCTGCGCCGGTGCCCTTCCTGGACTTCGTCCCGGGCTGGATCTGGCTGGGTGCCAAAACCTTCGTCGTCGTGTCCATGTTCATCTGGATTCGCGCCACTTTCCCCCGCTTCCGTTACGACCAGATCATGCGTCTGGGCTGGAAGGTCTTCATCCCCGTCACGCTGGTCTGGCTGCTGCTGGTCGGTGCGCTGATGCAGACGTCCTGGAACCTCTGGAAGTAAGGAGCCCACAAGCATGTCTGCCACCGCTGTCGCTCCCTTCTCGTTGAAGGATTTCTTCAAGAGCTTTTTGCTCGTGGAACTGTTCAAGGGCATGGCCCTGACCGGCCGTTACGCCCTGCGCCGCAAGGTGACGGTGCAGTTCCCCGAGGAAAAGACCCCGCTGTCGCCGCGTTTCCGTGGCCTGCACGCCCAGCGCCGTTACGACAACGGCGAAGAACGCTGCATTGCCTGCAAGCTGTGCGAGGCCGTGTGCCCGGCCATGGCCATCACCATCGAGTCCGACGTGCGCGATGACGGCACCCGCCGCACCACGCGCTACGACATCGACCTGACCAAGTGCATCTTCTGCGGCTTCTGCGAAGAGGCCTGCCCGGTGGACGCCATCGTCGAGACGCAGATCCTCGAATACCACGGCGAAAAACGCGGCGACCTCTATTTCACCAAAGAGATGCTGCTGGCCGTGGGCGACCGCTACGAGCCCGAGATCGCGGCGGCCAAGGCGGCCGACGCCAAGTACCGCTGAAAGGCCAAGCGAGAACAACATGGATTACCAAGCGGGCTTTTTCTACCTGTTTTCCGCGGTGCTGCTGTTCGCGGCCTTCCGCGTGGTCACCGCGCGCAACCCGGTGCACGCGGTGCTGTACCTGATGCTGGCCTTCTCCCAGGCGGCCGCCGTGTGGCTGCTGCTCAAGGCCGAGTTCCTGGGCATCACCCTGGTGCTGGTCTACCTGGGCGCCGTGATGGTGCTGTTCCTGTTCGTGGTGATGATGCTGGACATCAACGTCGACGAACTGCGGGTCGGCTTCTGGAAACATTTCCCCCTGGCCGCCGTGCTGGGGGCGCTGGTCAGCGCCGAACTGATCGCGGTGCTGTGGGTCGGCTTCCCCAAGCTGGGCGTGGAAACCGCCGCTGCGGTGGCCGGGGCCGACCATTCGAACACCCGTGAACTGGGCAAGCTGCTGTACGGCCAGTACAGCTACGCGGTGGAAGTGGCGGCGGTGATCCTGCTGCTGGCCATGGTCGCGGCCATTGGCCTGACCCTGCGCGAGCGCAAGGAAAGCAAGGCCATCGATCCGGCCATCCAGGTGCGCGTCAAGGCCGCCGACCGCCTGACGGTGGTGGCGCTGGCGCCCACGCCGAAAGCCGCTGCCGTCGAGCAGCCGAAAGAGGAGGGGAAGACGTCATGAGTCTGACATTGGGGCATTTCCTGTCGCTGGGCGCGATCCTGTTCGCACTGTCGGTGGTCGGCATCTTCCTGAACCGCAAGAACCTGATCGTGCTGCTGATGGCCATCGAACTGATGCTGCTGGCGGTGAACATGAATTTCGTCGCGTTCTCCCACTACCTGGGGGATCTGCACGGCCAGATCTTCGTGTTCTTCATCCTCACGGTGGCCGCGGCCGAATCGGCGATCGGTCTGGCCATCCTGGTGCTGCTGTTCCGCAACCGTTCCTCCATCAACGTGGACGAACTCAACACGCTCAAGGGCTGACGCTCAAGGGTTTTACGCAAAGTCACAACGATGAGTACAAGCCTTTCTGCAAGCACGCTGCTGGCGGTGCCCCTGGCCCCGCTGCTGGGCTCGGTCCTGGCCGGTATCCTGGGCACCAAGTTCGGTGGCAACGTCATCGGGCGCCGGGCCTCGCACACCTTCACCATCCTGGGCGTGTTGATCGCCTTCGTCCTGTCGGCTCTGACGCTGAAGAGCGTGGCCGTGGACGGCGCCCGTTTCAATCAGACCATTTACGAGTGGATGGTGGTGGGCGGCCTGAAGATGGAAATCGGCTTCATGGTCGATGGCCTGACCGCCATGATGATGTGCGTGGTCACCTTCGTGTCGTTGATGGTGCACCTCTACACCATCGGCTACATGGAGGAAGACGCCGGCTACAACCGCTTCTTCGCCTACATCTCGCTGTTCACCTTCAGCATGCTGATGCTGGTGATGAGCAACAACCTGCTGCAGCTGTTCTTCGGCTGGGAAGCGGTGGGCCTGGTGTCTTACCTGCTGATCGGCTTCTGGTTCAACAAGCCGACGGCGATCTTCGCCAACATGAAGGCCTTTCTGGTCAACCGCGTGGGTGACTTCGGCTTCATCCTGGGCATTGGCCTGTTGGCGGCCTACACCGGTTCGCTGAACTACACCGAGATCTTTGCCAAGGCCCCGCAACTGGCCGGCATCGAATTCCCCTGGTACGTGTTCGGCCAGGATGCGATGTTGGTGACCGTGATCGGCATCTGCCTGTTCATCGGTGCCATGGGCAAATCGGCCCAGTTCCCGCTGCACGTCTGGCTGCCCGACTCGATGGAAGGCCCGACCCCGATCTCCGCGCTCATCCACGCCGCCACCATGGTGACCGCCGGCATCTTCATGGTGGCGCGCATGTCGCCCATCTACGAACTGTCGGACGCGGCGCTGAACTTCATCCTGGTGATCGGCGCCATCACCGCGCTGTTCATGGGCTTCCTGGGTATCATCCAGAACGACATCAAGCGGGTCATCGCCTACTCCACGCTGTCGCAGCTGGGCTACATGACCGTGGCGCTGGGCGCCTCGGCCTACTCGGTGGCGGTGTTCCACCTGATGACCCACGCCTTCTTCAAGGCGTTGCTGTTCCTGGGGGCCGGCTCGGTCATCATGGGCATGCACCACAACCAGGACATCCGCTGGATGGGCAATGTGCGCAAGTACATGCCCATCACCTGGATCACCTTCGTGCTGGGCACCCTGGCGCTGATCGGCACGCCGCTGTTCTCCGGTTTCTACTCGAAGGACAGCATCATCGAGGCGGTGCACTTCAGCCACCTGCCGGCCGCGGGCTTCGCCCACTTCGCGGTGCTGGCCGGCGTGTTCGTCACCTCCTTCTACTCGTTCCGTCTGTACTTCCTGGTGTTCCACGGCAAAGAGCGTTACGACCAGAACCCGGACGCGCACCACGACGACCACCACCACGACGACCACGGCCACCATGGCGATGGCCAACCGCACGAGTCGCCGTGGGTGGTGACGGTGCCGCTGCTGCTGCTGGCCATCCCCTCGGTGGTGATCGGTTACATGACCATCCAGCCCATGCTGTTCGGTGACTTCCTGGCCGACGCCATCCACATCAACGCCGCGCTGCACCCGGCCCTGGTCAAGTTCGCCGAGACCTTCCACGGCCCGCTGGGCATGGCCGCACACGCCCTGTCCACCCCGCCGCTGTACCTGGCCGCGGCCGGTGCCGTGACCGCCTGGTACATGTACCTGGTCAACCCGGCCGTGCCCCAGGCCATCGGCAAGGCCTTGCGCCCGGTGGTGGTGGTCCTGGAGAACAAGTACTTCATGGACTGGATCAACGAGAACATCATCGCCAAGGCCGCCCGCGGTGTCGGTATCGGTCTGTGGAAGGGCGGCGACCGTGGCCTGATCGAAGGCGCGGTGGTCAACCTGAGCTGGAAGATCGTCGGTGCGGTGTCGGGCCTGGTGCGCAAGGGCCAGACCGGCTTCCTGTACCACTACGCCTTCGTGATGATCGCCGGCGTGCTGGCCTTCATGACCTACTTCGTGTGGCTCGCCAAATAAGGAGAAGAAGAAAATGGGTTTGCTGAGCCTTGCGATCTGGACGCCGATCTTCTTCGGTGTCGTCCTGCTCGCGATCGGGCGTGACGAACACGCCAATTTCGTGCGCTGGGTGGCGCTCATCGGGGCCCTGGCGGGTCTGGCGGTGACGGTGCCCCTCTACACCGGCTTCGAAGTCGGCTCCGCCGCGCTGCAATTCGTCGAGAAGAGCGTGTGGATCGGGCGCTTCAACGTCCACTACCACCTCGCAGTGGACGGCATATCGCTCTGGCTGGTGCTGCTGACGGCCTTCATCACGGTGATCGTGGTCATCGCCGGCTGGGAAGTCATCACCGAGCGCGTCAACCAGTACATGGGCGCCTTCCTCATCCTGTCGGGCCTGATGATCGGCGTCTTCGCCGCCGCCGACGCGATGCTGTTTTACGTCTTCTTCGAAGCCACGCTGATCCCGATGTACCTGATCATCGGCATCTGGGGCGGTCCGAACAAGATTTACGCGGCGTTCAAGTTCTTCCTCTACACCTTGCTCGGCTCGCTGCTGATGTTGGTGGCACTGGTCTACCTCTACAACGTCTCGGGTGGCAGTTTCGACCTGGCCGTGTGGCACAAGCTGCCGCTGGGTGCCGGCGTCCAGACCGCGCTGTTCTTCGCCTTCTTTGCCGCCTTCGCCGTGAAGGTGCCGATGTGGCCGGTGCACACCTGGTTGCCCGACGTGCACGTGGAAGCCCCGACCGGTGGCTCCGCCGTGCTGGCCGCCATCATGCTGAAACTGGGTGCCTACGGCTTCCTGCGCTTCTCGCTGCCCATCGCCCCCGATGCCTCGCACGAGTGGGCCGGTCTGATGATCGGTCTGTCGCTGATCGCGGTGATCTACGTCGGTCTGGTCGCCATGGTGCAGCAGGACATGAAGAAGCTGGTGGCGTATTCGTCCGTGGCGCACATGGGTTTCGTGTCGCTCGGTTTCTTCCTGTTCAACGAACTGTCGGTGACCGGTGCCATCGTGCAGATGGTCTCGCACGGCTTCGTCTCGGCCGCCATGTTCCTGGGCATCGGCGTGCTCTACGACCGCGTGCATTCGCGTGAAATCGCCGATTACGGCGGCGTGATCAACACCATGCCGACTTTCGCCGCCTTCGCCCTGCTGTTCACCATGGCCAACGCCGGCCTGCCGGGCACGGCCGGTTTCGTGGGTGAGTGGATGGTCATTCTGGGGGCGGTCAAGGCCAACTTCTGGGTGGGCATGGCCGCGGCCACCGCCCTGATCTTCGGCGCGGCGTATTCGCTGTGGATGTTCAAGCGCGTCTACCTGGGCCCGGTCGGCAACGACCACGTCAAGGCCCTGCTGGACATCAACGCGCGCGAATTCCTGGTGATGTCGCTGCTGGCCCTGATGGTGCTGTACATGGGCATCCACCCCAAGCCCTTCACCGACGTGATGACCCCCTCGGTCGCCGAGCTGCTCAAGCACGTGGCCGTGTCCAAGCTGCCCTGAGGCGTGAACGCCCACGCCTGACACAGATTTGAGAGAGCCCTCCATGATTGACAGTATCAGCTTGGCCATGGTCATGCCGGAGATCATCCTCCTGGTGATGACCAGCCTGATCGCGATTTACGACCTGTTCATCCAGTCGCCCGGTCGTGCCTCGACCCACCGCCTCACCCTGCTGACCCTGGCGGTGGTGGCCGGCCTGGAGGCCTACATGGCCAGCAGCGGCCAGACCCTGAGCGGCTTTGGCGGCATGGTGGTGAACGATCCGATGGCCGCGTGGCTGAAGTGCTTTGCCGCGGTGGCCATGATCGTGACCCTGGTGTACGCACGCCCCTATGCGCAGCAGCGCGGCATGCTGCGCGGTGGCGAGCTGTTCTCGCTGGCCTCGTACTCGCTGCTGGGCATGTTCATCATGATCTCGGCCCACCACTTCCTGGTGGTCTACCTCGGTCTGGAGCTGCTGACCCTGGCCGGCTACGCCCTGGTGGCCCTTCGCCGCGACGACGCACGCGCCACCGAAGCGGCCATGAAGTATTTCGTCCTCGGTGCCTTGGCCAGCGGCTTCCTGCTCTATGGCCTGTCGCTGTTGTACGGCGCCACCGGTTCTCTGGACATCGCCGTGGTGGCCCAGGCCATCGCGGCCAATGGCGTCAAGTCCCAGGTGTTGGTGCTGGGCCTGGTGTTCGTGGTCGCCGGCCTGGCCTTCAAGCTGGGGGTGGTGCCCTTCCACATGTGGGTGCCCGACGTGTACCACGGCGCTCCCACCGCCGTCACGCTGATGATCGGTGGTGCCCCCAAGCTGGCGGCGTTCGCCATCGTCATGCGTTTGCTGGTCGAGGGCCTGATGCCCCTGGCCGTGGACTGGCAGCAGATGCTGGCGGTGCTGGCCGTGGTGTCGCTCGTCGTTGGCAACCTGGCCGCCGTGGCGCAGACCAACCTCAAGCGCATGCTGGCCTTCTCCACGATCGCACAGATGGGCTTCATGCTGCTGGCCTTCGTCGGTGGCGTGGTCAACGGCGATGCCAGCAACGCCGCCAACGCCTACGGCGCGGCCATGTTCTACGTGGTCACCTACGTGCTGACCACGCTGGCCACCTTCGGTGTGGTGCTGTTGCTGTCGCGCGAAGGTTTCGAGTCCGAAGAGATCGCCGACCTGGCCGGCCTGAACCAGCGCAGCCCGCTGTACGCCGGCGTGCTGGCGGCCTGCATGTTCTCCTTGGCCGGTGTGCCGCCCCTGGTCGGTTTCTACGCCAAGCTGTCCGTGCTGCAGGCCCTGTTGCAGGCCGGTGGCGGCTTGTACGTCGGCCTGGCCGTGTTCGCCGTGCTGATGTCGCTGATCGGTGCTTTCTACTACCTGCGCATCGTCAAGGTCATGTATTTTGACGCGCCCAGCCAGACGGCGCCCGTAGCCGCCCCCTTGGACGTGCGCGTGGTGCTCTCCATCAACGGCGCCCTGGTGCTGGTGCTGGGTCTGCTGCCCGGCGGGTTGATGGCCTTGTGCGCCGACGCCATCCGCGCCTTGCTGGTCTGAACCACCCTGCCATGAACGACTCTGTGTCTGTGTGGCTGGTGGTGGCCTTGGGTTTCCTGGCCGCCAACCTGCCTTTTGTCAACGAACGGGTGCTGGCCTTCTGGCCCACGCGGGCTCCGCACAAGAGCCTGTGGCTGCGGCTGTTCGAGATGCTCGTCTGGTACGCCGTGGTCGGCGGGCTGGGCCTGGCCCTGGAGCAGCACGCGGGCCAGATTTACCCGCAGGGCTGGGAGTTCTACGCGGTGACCGCCGCCATGTTCCTGACCTTCGCCTTCCCGGGTTTCGTCTACCGTTACCTGGCGCGGCGGCGCTGAATCCATGCAGGCGCCCCTGTTGCCCGAACCGCAACCGGGCCACCTGAAGGAAACACCGCTGGCCAGCGAAACGGTGTTCCAGGGCCGTTTTTTGCGCGTCCAGCGCGACGCGGTGCGCCTGCCCGACGGCTCCGACAGCGTGCGCGAGTACGTGCTGCATCCCGGCGCCGTCATGGTCATTCCCTGGCTGGACGACGGCCGCGTCGTCGTCGAGCGGCAATACCGCTACCCCCTGCAGCGGGCCATGATCGAATTTCCCGCCGGCAAGCTGGACCCGGGCGAGTCGGTGCTCGCCTGTGCCCAGCGCGAACTGTGGGAGGAAACCGGTTACCGCGCGGCCGAATGGGCGCGTGCCGGTGTGCTGCACCCGGTGATTGCCTATGCCACCGAATTCATCGACATCTGGTTTGCCCGCGGGCTGACCTTGGGCGAGCGCCGGCTGGATGCCGGCGAGTTCCTGGACGTGCTGGCGGTGACGCCGGACGAACTGTTCTGCGCCTGCCGCGACGGCGTGGTCACCGACGCCAAGACCCTGAGCGGCGCGCTCTGGTTGCAGAACGTGCTGCGCGGCGACTGGTCGCTCGACTGGCAGCGGGTGGCGCCATGAAGGTGCTCGACCTGGCGTGTGCACAGGCGCACGTGTTCGAGGGTTGGTTCGCCTCCGAAGCCGATTTTCTGGACCAGCGCACGCGTGGTTTGGTCGAATGCCCCTGTTGTGGCGACCGCCAGATCGAAAAGCGCCTGAGTGCACCGCGTTTGAACCTGGGGCGCTCGGCGCCCGAGCCGGCCGCATCGGCCGTGAAGCCGGCGCCGTCCGGTTCCGCCCCGCAGGCGGCGCCCGGTGGGCTGCCGGCACACCTGCAGGCCGCCTGGTGGCAGGCCATGCGCGAGGTGGCGGCGCGCACCGAGGACGTGGGCGAGCGTTTTGCCGAAGAGGCCCGGCGCATGCACCACGGCGAGGCCGAACGCCGCGACATCCGGGGCCGCGCCAGCGGCGCGCAGGCCCTGGAATTGCTGGAGGAGGGCATCGTGGTGCTGCCCCTGCCCGACCTGCCGGTGTTCGACGGACCCTTGCAGTGATCCACCGCTGCACCTCCCGCAGG